>CAYRAW010000021.1:0-20361 GCA_964422225.1 uncultured Roseburia sp. | reverse complement strand
AGGAAGTATGGGAACAATAGAAGATGAACTGTTCCATGAAATACAGGCAGACGAGAAAATGATCGTTAAGGATATTACAGTAAATCCTATGAAAATTTCTCATGATGCAGCTCAGCCGGTAGCTTACCGGTTCCAGTACGGAAGCAGAAGAATGGCGGTCGTAACGGATCTGGGTACGTATGATGATTATACGGTCGAAAGTTTAAAAGGTATGGATGCGTTAATGCTGGAAGCAAATCACGATATCAACATGCTACAGGTAGGACCTTATCCGTATTACCTCAAACAGCGTATTCTTGGTAAGAGAGGGCATTTATCCAATGAACTTTCGGGCAAACTGCTCAGCCGGTTAATGCACGATAATCTGAAAGCAGTATGTCTTGGACATCTGAGCAAAGAGAATAATCTGGCGGAACTTGCTTATGAAACAGTCAGATTGGAGATTTCCATGAGTGATAATCCGTATAAGCCGGATGACTTTCCGATTTTTGTAGCAAATCGAAGTGAATTATCACAAATGGTTGAAATTTAACACATTATTATGTATGATGAAATAAGCATGTGCTTGCATGTGCATATTTATACATGATATAACTGCATTATGCAGTTAAGATTGTTCAAAGAAGGAGTCGCGAATTATGAAGAAAACAATTATTACTGTGGTAGGAAAAGATACAGTAGGTATCATTGCAAAGGTTTGTACCTATTTAGCAGAAAATCAGATCAATATTCTGGATATTTCTCAGACGATCGTTAACGATTACTTCAACATGATGATGATCGCTGATATGAATAAGGCACAGAAATCTGTCAGCGAAGTTTCTGATGATCTGGATAAGCTCGGAGAAGAAATCGGTGTTATCATCAAATGTCAGAGAGAAGAGATCTTTGACTCAATGCACAGAATCTAATCACAAGATATTCAGAAGAATGGAGCCTGTTATGATTAATATATATGAAGTATTAGAAACGAACAAAATGATCGAGAAGGAGAATCTGGATGTCAGAACAATTACACTGGGCATCAGTCTCCTTGACTGTATTGATTCCAATCTGGATCAGTTAAATGAAAATATTTATACAAAGATCAAGACAGTTGCCAAAGATCTGGTAGCGACTGGAGAGGCAATTGAAAAAGAATTCGGGATTCCTATTGTAAATAAAAGAATTTCTGTAACACCAATGGCATTGGTAGGTGGTTCAGCATGTAAGACATCTGAAGATTTTGTTACTCTGGCCAAAACAATGGACAGAGCCGCCAAAGAAGTAGGTGTAAATCTGATTGGTGGTTATTCTGCTCTGGTATCCAAAGGTATGACGAAAGCAGACGAACTTCTGATCCGTTCCATTCCACAGGCTTTGCATGAGACAGAGAGAGTATGCAGTTCTGTTAACCTTGGTTCAACCAAGACCGGTATCAATATGGATGCAGTCAGATTAATGGGAACTATTATCAAGGAAACAGCAGAGATCAGCAAGGACAATGACAGTGCAGATTGCATGAAACTTGTAGTATTCTGTAATGCACCGGATGATAACCCGTTTATGGCAGGTGCATTCCATGGTGTAACAGAAGCCGATGCGATCATTAATGTTGGTGTCAGCGGTCCTGGTGTTGTTAAGACAGCATTAGAGAGTGTACGTGGTGAGAGCTTTGAAGTATTATGTGAAACAATCAAGAAAACAGCGTTCAAAGTAACCAGAGTCGGACAGTTGGTTGCACAGGAAGCATCCAAGAGAATGGGCGTTCCTTTTGGTATTGTAGATCTTTCACTTGCACCCACACCGGCTATCGGCGACAGTGTGGCAGATATTCTCTGCGAGATCGGTCTGGAATATGCCGGTGCTCCCGGAACAACAGCAGCTCTTGCTTTGCTGAATGATCAGGTTAAAAAGGGCGGTGTTATGGCATCTTCTTATGTTGGTGGACTGAGTGGTGCATTTATTCCAGTCAGCGAAGATCAGGGTATGATCGATGCAGTACAGGCAGGCGCTCTTACCATTGAGAAGCTGGAAGCTATGACCTGTGTATGTTCTGTAGGTCTGGATATGATCGCAATTCCGGGTGACACGAAGGACACTACTATTTCCGGTATCATTGCAGATGAATGTGCGATCGGTATGGTCAATCAGAAAACAACAGCAGTCCGTATCATTCCTGCAATCGGCAAAACAGTAGGGGATAAGGTTGAATTTGGTGGACTGTTCGGATATGCACCGATCATGCCGGTAAATCAGTTCTCCTGTGATGCCTTTGTCAACAGGACTGGACGTATCCCGGCTCCTATTCATAGTTTTAAAAATTAATGTATTATAATAGTAAAAGAGAAGTCTTGATGGCTTCTCTTTTATAGTTGAAAAAATCGCGTATATTCATTTGTCGGAGTATGCTTGTACTTTTGCCCCTGCACACCGTAGTAGAGCTGTGATGCATAGATATCCGCCTGCATGGAAGTCAGGGCTAGACCATCCAGCTTTTTGACTGCATCAGGAAGTCTGGTAAAGACTGGAATAGAACTGTTGCCTTTTATTGCTTTCAGAACATCTCGCCCTTTATCGTTGAATCCAAGCAGATGCGCATAAAAAGTATAGTCATTTTCTTTTAACTGGTTGGCGGTTTCTTGTTCCATATCCAGCAGGATATGCATGAGACTTCTTGCAATTCTGGTGAAGGTCACGTTTCTGGTCTTACAGTCCAGGCAGAACTGATGGAAAGAGGTATACTCTGTCAGATGCTTGCGGAAGGTATCGGACAAAGACTCTGTCATATCGTAGATATCGGACAGAGCATGACCGGAGTGAAAGCAACTAATCAGTTTATAATATAATATAGAAGAGAAGTCATCAACATACAGATATTCCCGGTTCTGCATGAGGCTGGAATATACCGAAGAAGGAACCTGATCGGCTAGGCGTGCATGATCAGACTGCTTATCCTGCATGAAATTCCTTATAGCACTGGCAGAAGCAAGCTCATCATTCAGCAAGAGAGCATTGTAACTGTTTCCCTGTCTTTTTAAAGTGACAGGCTGTATAGCACTTTGGCGCATCATTAAAGCCTTGATATATTCGATTGCCAGGGTATTATTGGGTTCTTTGGTTAAAACTGCCTTTTCAGAAGATAATTCCTGCATCAATGCGTAGTATCTGGCAGAAGCGAAAGACTCTCCCTTTTTCTGATATTCTTTTAAATAAGTGACATATGTGTCACTTTCTGACGACAATATAGAAGCGATTTCTTTTAATGACTGCAGATCGCCACATTCGCTGCCAAAGTGAAGGTAATCAACAATTCCAAGTTTATCTAACAGTGATACCGCACCCTGTGCGAAATATTCCGCGCTGCCAAGGCTGTAATATATTGGAAGCTCCAGTACAACATCAGCGCCATTCTCCAATGCCATCCGGGCGCGGAGATATTTGTCAACGATAGCAGGAATGCCCCTTTGCATGAAATTACCGCTCATAATAACAAGAATACGGTCAGCTCCCAGTTCTTCACGAATGTTCTGTAACTGATAGAGATGACCGTTATGGAATGGATTGTATTCAGCTATAACCGCAGCAATTTTCATAGAAAGTCCTCCTTGAGTATGCACCAGCCGCCAAGTGTTCCTCCGGGATAATCAATAGGTGAACCGAGACACTGGCGATACGTTGGTACGCACTCCTCCCGGAACTGATGCATAAGTTTATTATAGTGTGTCCATTTATAAAAAACAATAGTTACCGTTCATTCCACAAAACATTACTTGTGTACGAAAAAAATAACCATCATGACTAATTATTATGGTATTCATACAATAGCAGGTAAGATATGATAAGAATAAATGGATAAGCAGAAAGGGGATCGCAAATGTATAAGAAAATTTATGTGGATCAATGTGGATACCAGCCGGATATGAAGAAATCTGTGACCTTTCAGTCACAGAAACCTGTAGAGTTTGCCATATTGAGAAGTGATGGCAGTTGCACAATTATTGCTGGCATATGAAGCAAACAAAGATAAGACAGGAAGCTATTCGACAAATGAGGTTACAATCTACTGGGATTCTGCATTTGTGCAGCTCCTTTTATCAGTTATAAAAAAATAAATTACCTGGTTGACAAAGTGTAGATGTGTGTGTATAATAAATCAATGTGTGGATAGGAGTCTGCTATGTTAGTGAATTTGACAGATGTATTAACAAATGAAGGAAGAACACAGGAAATGACCGCTTCTTATGAAGCAGATTCATATGCCTGTCAGTTGGGAACTTTTTCCATTAAGGAGAAGAGTCCTGTAACTTTGAAACTTTCTAATATCGGACAATCTAAGGCATTGGTCGAAGGCAATGTGAAACTTGTTTTTGCAATGCAGTGTGACAGATGCTTAAAGAATGTAGATTATACATTTGATTTAAACTTTTCCAGAAGGGTGGTCACACCTGACTATATCGGAGATGATGAAGATATCGAGGATATGGATTTTATGGAAGGATATCACTTAGATATAGACGGACTGATCAATAATGAAATATTATTGAATTGGCCAATGAAGGTTTTGTGCAGCGAATCCTGTAAAGGGATTTGCAAGGTGTGCGGTAAAAATCTAAATGAAGGAGATTGCGGATGCGATGATTTCGTGCCTGATCCCCGGATGGCAGCGATTAAAGATATTTTTAACGCGTATAAGGAGGTGTAACAATGTCTATTTGTCCAAAGAATAAATCTTCTAAAGCAAGAAGAGATAAGAGAAGAGCAAACTGGAAGATGAGCGCTCCTACATTAGTAAAGTGCAGCAAATGTGGTGCTTTAATGATGCCTCATAGAGTTTGCAAGGCTTGCGGATCTTACAATAAGAAAGAGATCATCAGCGCAGACTAATTGCTGAAGAATGCAGAATTATTAAGGTGTTAGGCTATAACAGTCTGGCACCTTATTTTATTGCTCTCATTCTGTGTATGGTTTATTTTTTTACATAGTATATTGATTTTTACGTCGTTGTTTAGTATATTTATATTAGTTTGGTGCGCTTTTGGCTTAGCTGGAAGCTGTACGTAGGAGGATAAGCTGACAATGGAAGAAATGACGAGAGTAGCAGTAGATGCTATGGGTGGCGATAATGCCCCTGTTGAGATCGTAAAAGGTGCAGTAGATGCTGTCAATGCAAATCAGAAGATCAAGGTATATCTGACAGGCAGAGAGGATGTTGTAAAAGCTGAATTAGGCAAGTATACATACGATGCAGAGCGCATTGAGGTCGTAAATGCTGACGAAGTAATAGAAACAGCAGAACCTCCTGTTCTGGCAATCAGAAAGAAGAAGAATTCTTCCATTGTGGTTGCATTGAATCTTGTGAAGGATGGAACCTGTGACGCATTTGTTTCAGCAGGCAGTTCAGGAGCCGTATTAGTAGGAGGACAACTTATTGTAGGAAGAATCAGAGGAATTGAAAGACCACCTCTTGCTCCATTGATCCCTACGGAGAAGGGCTGTTCTTTGTTGATCGACTGCGGAGCGAATGTTGATGCGAGACCGTCTCATCTGGTCCAGTTTGCCAAGATGGGTTCTGTATATATGGAAAGTGTTATGGGTGTGGAAAAACCCAGGGTAGCAATTGTAAATATCGGCGCAGAGGAAGAAAAAGGAAATGCACTTGTAAAAGAAACTTTCCCTTTGCTGAAAAACTGCCCGGAAATCAATTTCATTGGAAGTATTGAGGCAAGAGATATCCCGACAGGATATGCAGATGTCATTGTTTGTGAAGCCTTTGCCGGAAATATTATTCTTAAATTGTATGAAGGCGTTGGTGCAACACTGATCAAGAAAGTAAAGGCAGGCATGATGACTTCACTTAGAAGTAAGATCGGTGCCCTTCTTGTAAAACCTGCTCTGAAAAAGACTCTGAAAACATTCGATCTTCAGGAATATGGTGGAGCACCGCTTCTTGGACTAAATGGGCTGGTAGTGAAGACTCATGGCAGTTCCAAAGCAATTGAAATCAAGAACTCTATTCTGCAATGTGTAACATATAAAGAACAGAAGATCAATGAGAAGATTAAGGATAAAGTAATCCTTAAAGATGAGTAGGAAGGATCTGAGATAATGGAATATGATGCTTTGAGAAAGGTTACGGCTGCAATTCTGGGGATGGACCCCGAAGAAATCCGACCGGATATGACATTTCTCACAGATTTGGGAGCCGATTCCCTTGATATATACCAGATCGTAATGGGCGTAGAAGAGGAACTCGGTATCACAATTCCTGCGGAAAAAGTAGAAAAAATAGAAACAGTACAGGAAGCTGTTGATTTAATTAAAAGTGTGAAATAAAGCCCTGCATGGGGCTTTTTCCATGAAGAAATCAGGGGTAGAAAGACATGCGTGATATGAATGAAGTTTTGGATGAACTGCAGAGCAAGATCGGTTACAGTTTTCAAAATCGGGATTTGCTGAAACAGGCTTTGACACACAGTTCTTTTGCAAATGAACAAAAGATCAACAAATTAAAAAATTATGAAAGACTGGAATTTCTGGGAGATGCTGTTCTGGAGCTTGTATCCAGTGAATTTCTGTTTAAGGAGAATCCACAGATGCCGGAAGGACAACTGACGAAACTGCGTGCTTCTATGGTATGTGAACCTGCCCTTGCTTATTGTGCGAAGGATATAGATTTAGGCTCTTATATGCTTTTGGGAAAAGGTGAAGAAACAACAGGTGGCAGATACCGCAGTTCCATTACTTCAGATGTTATGGAAGCAATTATTGGAGCTATTTTTCTGGATGGTGGAATAGAAGAAGCAAAGAAGTATATTTATCGTTTTGTTTTATCGGATCTGGAGAATAAGATACTTTTTCTGGACAGCAAAACTATTCTTCAGGAAGAGATACAGAAGAAAAAGGATGCACAGCTTCGTTATGAACTGGTAAGTGAGAATGGACCGGATCATAATAAAGAGTTTGCGGTCGAGGCATATTTAAATGATGTTCTGATAGGTTCGGGATCTGGCAGGACCAAGAAGGCTGCAGAACAGCAGGCTGCATATGAGGCGCTTCTTAAAATGAAAGGCAAGCATCGCAAATAACTCAATTGATGGGGGACATGAATGTATTTAAAAAGTATAGAGGTACAAGGGTTTAAGTCTTTTGCCAATAAAATCAATTTTCAGTTTCATCAGGGGATTACGGGTATCGTTGGCCCGAATGGATCTGGTAAAAGTAATGTAGCGGATGCTGTACGCTGGGTATTGGGTGAACAGCGTATTAAACAGCTTCGAGGGGAGTCCATGCAGGATGTCATTTTCTCGGGAACAGAGCTGCGCAAACCTCAGGGATTTGCCTATGTGGCAATTACCTTTGACAATGCGGATCATAAATTAGCCATTGATTATGATGAAGTGACAGTGGCAAGAAGATTGTACCGTTCCGGCGAAAGTGAATATTCAATTAATGGAACACCGTGCAGACTAAAGGACGTTAATGAACTTTTCTATGATACCGGTATCGGTAAGGAAGGATATTCTATTATTGGTCAGGGTCAGATCGAGAAGATATTAAGTGGCAAGCCGGAAGAAAAAAGAGAACTTTTTGACGAAGCAGCGGGGATTGTTAAGTTCAAGAAACGTAAGGCAACAGCGCAGAAGAAACTGGAAGATGAGAAACAGAATCTGGTCCGTGTCAACGATATTCTGAGTGAGCTTGAAAAGCAGGTTGGACCCTTGGAAAAACAGTCTGAAAAGGCAAAGATATATTTAAAAAAGCGTGAAGAATTAAAAGAACTCGATGTGAATCTGTTTTTACTGGAAAATGGAAGGATCAGAGATCAGCTTGCAGGAGTAGAAGAGAAGTATTCAATTGCCCAAAATGACTATGAACAGGCTGTAAAGCAGTATGATGAAGTAAAAAATGAATATGATTCTATTCAGGGCAGAATTGAAGAATTGGAACAACAGATTGAAGCTGCCAGAAATACGATTTCGGATGCCGGCATGACTCGTGGTAAGCTGGAGGGTGAAATTGCCGTTTTAAAAGAGCAGATTAAGAATGCTCAGGGAAATGAACAGCATTTTAATGAACGTGTGGCAACCATTCAGGGACAGATACACGAAAAAGAACAGGAAAAGCAGAAACTTCTGGAGAATAAAGCAGTATATGATGAGGAAATGGCTTCTCTGGAAAAGTCCAGAAACGAAGCAAAGGACTCCTTATCCCAGGTTCAGCAGAGAATTGCACAGTTAAATACGCTGATTGAAAAAAATAAAAATCAGATCATTGAAACACTCAACGAAAGAGCTACGATCAAATCAAAAATGAGTAGTTTCGATACCATGATGGAACAACTCAGGATTCGAAGAGCGGAATTGAATTCAAGGCTGCTCCGTGCCAAAAGTGATGAGGCAGAGCGAGATGCTGAAATTAAGGCATTGGAAGAAGAATTCCAGAAGATCAATGACCAGATTATTGAAAAAAATAATCATCTGACACAGCTGGATGAAGAAAATACAGCAATGCGTGCCGGACTGACAGCAAAAGATGAAGAAATACGTTCCTTACAGGAAAAATATCAGCAGAGTAAATCCAGACTGGATGCCATTACCAATCTGACAGAACGTTATGAGGGTTATGGTGGCAGTATTCAGAAAGTTATGGAACAAAAGGATAAGAATGAGGGCATCATCGGTGTTGTTGCAGATATTATCAAAGTAGAAAAGAAATATGAAACTGCAATTGAAACTGCATTGGGTGGAAATATCCAGAATATAGTAACGGATGATGAAGAAACTGCAAAGCAGATGATCGGCTTTTTAAAGAAGAACCGTTATGGACGTGCCACGTTCCTTCCGTTAACGAGCATTACCAAGCCACAGGAGTTCAAAACACCTGAGGTATTGAATGAAAAAGGTGCGATCGGACTGGCAGATTCACTGGTGCAGACCGAGAAGCGCTATTCGAATGTTGCCAAGGCTATGCTGGGAAGAATTGCAGTTATCGATAATATTGACAATGCAGTTAAGATTGCCCGAAAATATGATTATGGCGTACGTATGGTCACATTAGAAGGAGAACTTCTGGTACCGGGTGGTGCGATCAGTGGTGGTGCATTTAAGAACAACTCCAATCTTCTTGGAAGAAGAAGAGAAATGGAAGAACTGGAAAAGCGTGTTGCACAGTCCATGCAGGCACTGGAAGATGCAAAGACCGCTTTGGAGAAAATGCGCCAAAAAAGAAATGAACTGCGTAAAACTATTGAAGATGAAAAGTCAGCTTTACAGGATTTTTTTATTAAGCAGAATACTGCACGTTTGAATGTAGTAACAGCTCAGGAGAGAAAGGCAGAAGCAGAGCAGGGATTTGGTGATCTTAAGACAGAGGAAGCTGAGATTGGTCAGAAACAGACTGAAATTGACCGTGATAAAGAAGATATTCTGAAAGAACTGGAGACTTCCAAGGAACAGGAGAAGAATCTGGAACAGGAGATCACATCATACCAGAAAGAACTGGAAGGATATCGTGCGGAAGAATCCGGTAAGACTGGTATGGTGGGCGAATGGGATGTAGCGTATGAAAAACTTTTGCAGAAGCAGGAATTCGAGAAAACGAATCTGAATCGAATTGAAGCAGAAATGCAGCGATTAAAGGATGAATTAAGTGAAGTCGAAGAGAGTTTATCCCGGAGCAGGGCAGAAGCGGAAATCCGCCAGCATAACATAGAAGAACTGACTATGACAATAGAAGCTTCACATAGTACACAATCTGATTCTGAAATTGCTTTGAAGGAAAAACAGCAAAGCAGAGAAGAATTGCTGTCGAAACAGAAGAATTTCTTCACTACCAGAGAAGAAATCTCTGAACGCAAAGCAGGGCTTGATAAAGAAGTGTACCGTTTGAATGCTCAAAGGGAGAAATTAGAGGAATCTCTGGAGTCTCAGATCAATTACATGTGGAATGAATATGAGCTTACATTGAGTTCTGCAGGCGAGCTTCGCAAGGAAGAATTCAATGATGTTCCTTCGATGAGAAAACAGATCAGTGGAATCAAAGATGAAATCCGCAAACTGGGTGATGTCAATGTCAACGCAATTGAAGATTATAAAGTACTGATGGAAAGGTACACTTTCCTGAAGAATCAGCATGATGACCTGATTGAAGCGGAAAAAACACTGGAGGGTATTATCCAGGAGCTTGATACAGCGATGCGCAAACAGTTTGCTGAGAAATTTGAAGAGATCCGCCGTGAATTTGACAAGGTATTTAAAGAACTCTTTGGAGGCGGTAAGGGTACTCTGGAGTTGATAGAAGACGAGGATATTCTGGAAGCAGGCGTCAGGATCATTGCACAGCCGCCTGGTAAGAAACTGCAGAATATGATGCAGCTCTCCGGTGGTGAGAAATCGTTTACAGCGATTGCTCTTTTATTTGCGATCCAAAGTCTGAAACCATCCCCATTCTGTCTGTTGGACGAGATCGA
Source organism: uncultured Roseburia sp. (assembly GCA_964422225.1). GTDB lineage: Bacteria > Bacillota > Clostridia > Lachnospirales > Lachnospiraceae > COE1. Next base: position 9,911 of record CAYRAW010000021.1, on the reverse strand, counting down.
GGCCGCATTGGATGAAGGAAATGTATCCCGTTTTGCTAAATATCTGAATAAGCTGACTAAGAGCACACAGTTCATTGTAATTACACATAGACGCGGAACAATGGAACAGGCAGACAGATTATATGGTATCACCATGCAGGAGAAGGGAGTATCTACGCTGGTCAGTGTTAATCTTATAGATAGTGCGTTAGATAATTAACAATAAAGGAGGAGTAGAAATGTCCGAGGAAAATAAAGGCTTTTTCAGCCGATTAAAAGCCGGTCTGACTAAAACAAGAGATAACATCGTATCCGGAATTGATGCAGTCTTTCATGGTGCATCAGAGATTGATGAAGATTTTTATGAGGAACTGGAAGAAATGCTTATTATGGGTGATATTGGTGTCAATGCAACGACAGATATCATGGAAAGAATGAAAACAGCGGTAAAAGAGAAACATTTAAAACAACCGTCAGAATGTAAGCAGCTTCTGGTAGAAAGTATCAAAGAACAGATGCGTGTCGGAGAAACTGCCTATGATTTTGAAAAAAAGAAATCAGTTATTTTTATCATAGGTGTAAATGGAGTTGGTAAAACAACATCTGTTGGTAAACTGGCAGGTATTTTGAAAGGACAGGGAAGAAAGGTTCTGATCGCAGCGGCAGATACTTTCCGTGCAGCAGCAGGTGACCAGTTGGCAGAATGGGCGCATAGAGCCGGCGTAGATATGATCGGTGGTACGGATGGTGCAGATCCGGCTTCCGTTATATACGACGCGGTAAATGCAGCCAAAGCAAGAAATGTGGATGTACTGATCTGCGATACCGCGGGACGCCTTCATAATAAAAAGAATCTGATGGAAGAGTTAAAGAAAATGAACCGTATCATTGACCGCGAATTCCCGGATGCACATCGTGAGAACCTGATCGTTCTGGATGGAACGACGGGACAGAATGCACTGGCTCAGGCAAGAGAATTCGGAGAAGTAACGAATCTGACAGGTATTATCCTGACAAAAATGGATGGAACTGCAAAGGGTGGAATTGCCGTAGCGATCCAGTCGGAATTGAACGTTCCGGTCAAATATATTGGTGTGGGTGAAACAATTGAGGATTTGCAGAAGTTTGATGTAGATGAATTTGTTAATGCGCTGTTCGACATCAAAATGGATGAGAATTCCAATGGAGAGGAAACGTCGGAACAGGAAGAATAAACAACCCGTTAACAGTACATGATAAATAAGGAGTGGTACAGAGATGGCAGAAATGTTGACATTAGAGAAATTTGAAGAAGCATCTGAGATCGTAAAACAGGTAACCTCTGAAACTAAATTGATTTATAGTGATTTCCTGAGTAATCAGACAGGAAATAAAGTATATCTGAAACCGGAGAACATGCAGCTTACCGGTGCATATAAATTAAGAGGTGCATATTATAAGATCAGTACACTTTCACCGGAAGAGCGTGAAAAAGGACTGATCACAGCATCAGCAGGCAATCATGCACAGGGAGTTGCATATGCAGCCAAAAAGTATGGCGTTAAGGCAGTGATCGTTATGCCGACAACAACACCCCTTATGAAAGTAAACAGAACCAAGAGCTATGGAGCAGAAGTGATCCTCAAAGGCGATGTATATGATGAAGCCTGTGAATATGCCTATCAGTTGGCGGATGAGAAAGGATATACCTTTATCCATCCGTTCGATGATCTGACAGTAGCTACAGGACAGGGTACAATTGCAATGGAGATTTTCAAAGAACTTCCACTTGTTGATGTCATACTGGTTCCTATTGGCGGTGGTGGACTGGCTACAGGTGTTTCTACACTTGCTAAACTGCTTAATCCCAAGATCAGGGTTATCGGTGTAGAACCGGCAGGTGCCTACTGCATGCAGGAATCATTGAAAAAAGGCGAAGTTACAACACTTCCAGGCGTGAATACAATTGCTGATGGTACGGCTGTAAAGACTCCTGGAAAGAATATTTTCCCATATATCCAGAAGAATCTGGACGAAATCATTACAGTACCGGATGAAGAACTGGTAGTATCTTTCCTTGATATTGTAGAAAACCATAAAATGGTAGTAGAGAATTCAGGTCTGCTCACAGTGGCTGCCTTAAAGCATCTTGATGTGAAGAATAAGCGTGTTGTATCGATTCTCAGCGGTGGTAATATGGATATTATCACTATGTCTTCTGTAGTGCAGCAGGGATTGATCTTCAGAGACAGAATCTTCACTGTATCAGTATTACTTCCTGATAAGCCGGGTATGCTTAGCAAAGTAGCAGATGTCATTGCAAAAGAAAATGGCAATGTGATCAAACTTGAGCACAATCAGTTTGTATCCATCAACCGCAGTGCAGCAGTTGAACTGCGTATTACTCTGGAGACTTTTGGTACAGAACATAAGCATCAGATTATCAAGGCCCTTGAAGAGAATGGATACCAGCCTAAACAGGTCAGAACAAATATCTAAGCAGAGGTGTTGATGTATGGGCACTTTGACCAGACACAAAAAAATCATAAAGAGGGTCAGGAACTTTGTAATGATCACGGTAGCAGCATTTATTTATGCAATATCGATCAGCCTGTTTCTTGACCCGAATAATATAGCGCCGGGAGGAATCACCGGCGTTGCTATTTTAATAAACAGATTTACGCAAATACCTACAGGTACGTTGAATCTTATTCTGAACATTCCTATTGTACTAATGGGATTATGGAAATTCGGACCACGGTTTATTGCATCTACTTTTTATGCATTAGCTGCAATTACGGTGTTTACCAACTGGATGACTCCTTTTGGAGCAGTAACGCAGGATCTGCTGATCGCATCTGTAATTGGAGGAGCGCTGCTTGCCATTTCACTTGCGATCACTTTTAAGGCAGGGGCAACTACCGGAGGTTCAGATATTATTGTTAAGGTTATGAGACTTCGCTGGCGGCATATTAAGACCGGTGTATTGTTCCTTGTATTTGATGCACTTGTCATCATTGCATCGTGGATCGTATTCAGGGATCTGACGGTCGCATTTTATGCGGGAGTTGCGGTTGCAGTAGATTCTGTAGTCATGGATTATGTACTGTATGGACCGGATGAGGCGAAACTGATCTATATTATCAGCGATCATCCACAGCACATCAGAGAACGTATCCTACAGGAATTGGATATCACAGCCACGTTGATACCAGCCAAGGGGGCTTATTCCATGCAGGATAAACAGGTTGTTATGGTTGTCATGCGTAAGCAGATGGCTCCACTTGCAGAAGAAATAGTAAAAGATGAAGATCCGAATGCATTTATGATCGTGTCATCTGCCAGTGAAATATTTGGCGAAGGATACAAAGATATTCGAAGAGAACGATTATAAAAAATGAAAGTGTAAAGAAAAAATACTTGACACCCATGTGCGTTTGTAGTATTCTAATAAAGTCGCGTGATGCGTAATGACGTGGACATGAATTGCGGAGGCTGCGAAATGAACACTGAGAATCTTTCACAAAAAGCAAAAGAAGAATCTTCAATAAGCTTTGGAGGGATTGAGAAGCTGGAACTGAGAGGAATGTTGTATGACTTTTACGGCGAACTGCTTACTTCTCATCAGAAGAAAGTTTATGAAGATGCAATAGTGAATGATCTTTCGCTTAGTGAAATTGCAGATGAGCAGGGAATCAGCAGACAGGGAGTTCATGATATTATCAAACGATGCGACAAAGCACTTGCAGAATATGAAGAGAAGCTTCATTTGGTAGAGAAATTTACCAGAATCAAGAACATGATCCGTCAGATCGATCAACTGACCGATGATGAGCGAATCAGGCAACTATCCAACGAGATTATAGAGGAGCTTTAAGAATGGCATTTGAGAGCTTAACAGACAAACTGCAGAATGTTTTCAAGAACTTAAGGAGCAAAGGTCGTCTGACCGAAGCTGATGTAAAAGCAGCATTAAAAGAAGTTAAAATGGCGTTGCTGGAAGCAGATGTTAACTTTAAAGTTGTAAAACAGTTTGTAAAAGCTGTAGAAGAGCGTGCAATAGGAGCAGACGTTATGAATGGTCTGAATCCCGGGCAGATGGTCATCAAGATCGTTAACGAAGAAATGGTAAATCTGATGGGCTCTGAAACGACAGAACTTGCCTTACAGCCAGGCAAAGCCACAACAGTAATTATGATGTGTGGTCTGCAGGGTGCTGGTAAGACAACTGCTGCAGCTAAGATTGCCGGTAAATTAAAGCTCAAGGGTAAGAAACCATTGCTTGTGGCCTGTGACATATACAGACCGGCTGCAGTTGAACAGCTGTCTGTGAATGCACAGAAGATTGAAGCCGACTTCTTTTCTATGGGGGTAAATCATAAACCTGTAGATATTGTTAAAGCAGCATTGGAACATGCATCCAAGAATAACAATAATGTTGTGATCATTGATACAGCCGGACGTTTGCATATTGATGAAGATATGATGGCAGAATTACAGGAGATCAAGGCAAATGTAGAAGTACATCAGACCTTGCTTGTAGTTGATGCGATGACTGGTCAGGATGCAGTTAATGTAGCAAAGGAATTTGATGAGAAGATTGGCGTTGATGGCGTTATCCTTTCCAAGATGGATGGTGATACAAGAGGTGGTGCAGCGTTATCTGTAAAAGCAGTTACAGGTAAACCTATTCTGTTCGTAAGTACCGGTGAAAAACTGACAGATATTGAGCAGTTCCATCCTGACAGAATGGCGAATCGAATTCTTGGCATGGGTGATGTGCTGACTTTGATCGACAAAGTAGCGGAAGCAAATCTGGACATGGATGCAGATAAAGAGAAAGAAATGACAGCCCGATTAAAGAAGGGTAAGTTCGATTTTGAAGATTATCTGGAAAGTATGTCTCAGATGAAAAAGCTTGGAGGACTCTCCAGTATACTTGGTATGATGCCCGGCATGGGAATCAAGGCGAGTGACCTGGAAGGCGTTGTAGATGAGAAACAGCTTGCCAGAATGGAAGCGATTGTATTATCCATGACACCGGCAGAACGTAAAGATCCCAAGTTACTTAATCCAAGCAGAAAACATAGAATTGCAAAGGGTGCAGGTGTAGATATTGCAGTTGTGAACCGTTTTATCAAACAGTTCGAACAGGCACAGAAGGCGATGAAACAATTCCCGGGAATAATGGGAGGATTTGGTGGAAGAAAAGGTAAATTTAAATTTCCTTTTTGATATAAATAATATTTTTAAAGAAAGACTATGAGGTGAATTAAAATGGCAGTAAAAATCAGATTAAGAAGAATGGGTCAGAAGAAAGCTCCTTTCTATAGAATTATCGTAGCAGATTCCCGTTCACCAAGAGATGGAAAATGTATCGAAGAGATCGGTACTTACAATCCTAACACAGATCCCAGCGAATTCAAGGTAAATGAAGAATTAGCTAAGAAGTGGTTATCTAACGGTGCTCAGCCTACAGACGTTGTAGCTAAGATCTTCAAGGCAGCAGGTATTGAGAAATAAGTATAGATATCGGTAGCTCTCTTGGAGGTGTGAATATGAAGGAGTTAGTTGAAGTAATTGCAAAAGCTCTTGTAGACAACCCTGATGAAGTTGTTGTAACCGAGAAGGGAAGCGGTAAGAATATTACAGTAGAACTTCATGTTGCAGCAGAAGATATGGGTAAAGTAATCGGCAAACAGGGAAGAATTGCAAAAGCGATCCGTTCCGTTGTTAAGGCAGCATCATCCAAAGAAAATATCAAGGTAGATGTTGAAATCGTCTAAAATTCGGGGTGTTCTTATTATCAAGAACGCCCTGTTTTCGTAATGGAGGTTACATGGAAGATTTATTACAGGTGGGAATCATTACCCAGACACATGGTATCCGTGGAGAAGTGAAAGTATTTCCGACAACAGATGATGCAAATCGTTTTAAAAAATTGAAAGAAACAATTCTGGATACCGGTAAGGAACAGATTACTCTTGAAATAGAGGGTGTAAAGTTCTTCAAACAGTATGTCATTTTGAAATTTAAAGGCTATGACAATATTAATGATATTGAGAGATATAAAGGTAAGAGTTTGTATGTTACCCGCGCAAATGCAGTAAAACTTCGTAAAGATGAATATTTTATCGCTGATTTGATCGATATAGATGTATATGATGAAGAGGACAAACCATTTGGCGTATTAAAAGATGTGATCGAAACAGGTGCAAATGATGTTTATGACATAAAAATGAAAGATGGAAGAAATGTATTAGTACCTGCTATCAAAGAATGTATTCTTTCTGTAGATATAGAAAACAAAAAGATGGTTGTTCATCTGTTAGATGGTTTATTGGAGGACTAATGACATTATGCATTTTCATGTTATGACATTATTTCCCGAAATGATTATGGAGGGTTTGTCTAAAAGTATCATTGGACGTGCACAACAAAAAGAGTGTATTTCACTGGATACAGTTAATATCAGGGATTATACATTAGATAAGCATAAAAAAGTGGACGATTACCCTTATGGTGGAGGTGTCGGTATGCTGATGCAGGCGCAACCCGTTTATGATGCATATCAGGCAGTCATGGAATCTATTCATGAAAGACAGAAGGATCATTCTGAAAATGAAAGGAAAGTACGTGTTATTTACATGACTCCGCAAGGAGAAGTCTTTTCACAAAAAAAAGCTGTAGAATTGGCTAACGAAGAGGATTTGATTTTTTTATGTGGTCATTATGAAGGAATTGACGAACGTGTCCTTGAAGAAATTGTAACGGACTATATTTCTATCGGGGATTATGTACTTACAGGTGGGGAGTTACCTGCAATGGTAATGATCGATACAATATCCCGATTGGTTCCAGGGGTGCTCAATAACGGGGAATCTGCCCAGACAGAGTCTCATTCTGATGGATTACTGGAATATCCTCAATATTCCAGACCGGAAGTATGGCATGACAGAAAAGTTCCAGAGGTATTGCTTAGTGGTCATCATGCTAATATAGAGAAGTGGCGTCTGGAACAGGCTTTACTAAGAACACAGGAGCGAAGACCCGATATGTATGCTGCTTATATGGAAGCCCATCCACCACTACCTCCTAAAAAGCGGCGGCGCAAAGTGTCTGCCACAACACAGCTACAGGAAAAATCAGAAAATAACTAAAGTGTGTGAAAAATTCAAAATAAAGACTTGCATTATTTCTTAACATAGTGTATATTGTTAATGTTGCGATTAAAGATGGTCCTCTGATACGAAGAATGGCTTTCGGGTAAGGCTGGTATTAAGAACGTCGAGTTGATTAAGGAGGCAAACAATGAACGAAATTATTAAAGAAATCGAACAGGCTCAGTTAAAGGAATCCGTAGACAAGTTTAACGTAGGTGATACAGTTAAGGTTTATGGTAAGATCAAGGAAGGTAACCGTGAAAGAATTCAGGTATTTGAAGGTACTGTATTAAAGATTCAGGGTGGCAGCAACCGTGAGACTTTCACAGTCAGAAAGATTTCTAACGGCGTTGGCGTTGAGAAAACATGGCCTATGCATTCTCCTAATGTTGAGAAGGTAGAGGTAGTCAGAACTGGTAAAGTTAGAAGAGCTAAGCTTAACTACTTAAGAAGTCGTGTTGGTAAGAAGGCTAAGGTTAAAGAGCTGGTTAAATAATTATCATATAATTAGTTCAAGACATAAAACGGAGTCCGATGTGACTCCGTTTTTCTTGCGTTGAACACATAATTGGAGTATACTAAAAACTAATATGGTCAATATCATATGGGATAATCGTAATACTGATCAAATTGCAGAGAATGTTACTGGAACGAAAGAGCGGAATGTATGGGAAGAAGAAAGGGATTGACCTTTTATCAAAAGAAAAAGAAATTGAATATTGCACTAATCCATGAAATAATCAGTTGGATATTCTGGATTTGCATGTCTGTAGTATTAGCTTTACTTGTAGTATATTGTATCGGAATGAAGACCAGTGTGATCGGTTCATCTATGGAACCAAGTTTGTATAACGGACAGGAGATATTCCTTAACCGCCTTGTGTATAAGATTACATCACCTAAGGCGGGAGATGTTGTTGTCTTTTTACCAAATGGCAACGAAAAGTCTCATTATTATGTGAAAAGAGTCGTTGCTGTACCGGGAGATACACTCTATGTTAAAAATGGTGTGCTCTATGTAAATGATGAAGTACAGGACGAATATATCAATGATAAGATTGCAGAAGCCGGGCTGGCTGAAAATGAAATAGCACTTGGTGAAGATGAATATTTTGTGATCGGAGATAATTGCAATAACAGTGAAGACAGCCGTTCAGCGAATATAGGAAATATTAAGAAAGAGCATATTATTGGTAAAGCATGGTTTAAAATGGCAGCCCAAAGCAGTTCTATGGGTTTTGTAAATTAAAAGAGTAAAGGATAGGTAGTATATGGCAAATTATCAATGGTATCCCGGGCATATGACCAAAGCAAAGAGAATGATGCAGGAGGATATTAAACTAATAGATCTGGTGATTGAACTGGTGGATGCAAGAATTCCGCTTGGCAGTCGCAACCCTGATATTGATGAATTAGGGAAGAATAAATCCCGATTGATTCTTTTGAATAAATCAGATCTTGCAGATGCCAGACAGAACAAATTATGGCTGGAGTATTTTGCACAGAAAGGGATTCGTGCAGTAGAGATCAATTCCAAGAACGGAACAGGTGTCAAATCAATCCAGAATGTGGTGCAGGAAGTCTGTAAAGATAAGATAGAGAGGGACAGACGCAGAGGTATTCTCAACCGTCCGGTAAGAGCAATGGTTGTTGGAATTCCTAATGTAGGGAAATCTACTTTTATCAATTCTTTTGCAGGGAAAGCATGCGCAAAGACAGGTAACAAACCTGGTGTGACCAAAGGAAAACAGTGGATTCGACTGAATAAGGGACTGGAACTTCTGGATACTCCCGGTATTTTATGGCCTAAGTTTGAAGATCAGACGGTAGGTCTGCATCTTGCCATGATCGGTTCTATGAATGATGAAATTATCCATCTGGATGAATTAGCATATGAACTGATCAAATTTATTTCAAAGGAATATGAAGGTTTACTTGAAAAAAGATATGAAATTACAGTTCAACCGGACGCTTACGACACATTAAAAGAGATATGTATCAGCCGCAGATGCTATTTAAAGGGCGAAGAGTTGGATATTATGAAGGCATCTGCACTGGTTGTTGAGGATTTCAGAAGTGGCAGACTTGGAAGAATTACCATCGAACAACCGCCTGTCATACAACAGAATCAATTGTCTGAACAGGAATAGTAGAAGAAAATAAATAAATAGGGGAATACGTCAATGAAAAATATTTTGAAGGAAATTTTAAGTACCAGTATTTATCTGCTGGTTGTTTTATGTGCTGCATATTTGATCATTACTTATGTTGGGCAGCGAACGCAGGTCAGCGGAAGCAGTATGGAAACAACGCTAAGTGATGGTGACAATTTACTTGTAGATAAGATAACGTATCGTTTTTCAGATCCGAAACGGTTTGATATTATTGTATTTCCTTTTCAATATGATACGGATACATATTATATCAAAAGAATTATTGGTATGCCTGGAGAAACGGTTCAAATTGATTATGATGGTAATATTTATATAGATGGTGAGATTCTGGAAGAGTCTTATGGCAGAGAAGTGATCCAGAATCCCGGGCGGGCAGCTGAGCCGATCACCTTAGGTGAAGATGAATATTTTGTTATGGGTGATAACCGTAACAATAGTTCTGACAGTCGTGATCCGTCTGTTGGCAATATTCACAGGAAAGACATTATAGGCAGAGCATGGGTCAGAATATGGCCATTCTCCAAAGTTGGAGTGCTGAAACATCAATAGCATGAAAAACACGCAGGAAATGAGGATTTGTATGAAGAAAATAGGCGAAATAAAAGAAGAATTGCAG
>CAYRAW010000020.1:0-20801 GCA_964422225.1 uncultured Roseburia sp. | reverse complement strand
TTGCGGACAAACGGTTTTCAAGACCGCCTCGTTATGACCACTTCGATATCTCTCCATGCCATTTTCTTTTATCTAGCTGCCTCATCAGCAGCGCAAGATTTATTATATATATACTGGACATTTCTGTCAACAACTTTTTTAAAATTTTTTTATGTTTTTTGTTATCCTGTTTACCTCTGATCCTGCAGAAAAGCCTCCGCAATAAGTAAATCCTCGGGGGTGGTGATTTTGATATTCTGATACGAGCCTTCCACAAATTTTACCTTCGTTTGTGTAAAGTACTCTACTACCATGGCATCATCCGTAATTGTCACATGCTGCTCCAGCAATTCTTTCTCCCTGTCGATCAATTCATCATATGCCTGTATGATCAATGCTGCTTCGAATACCTGCGGTGTCTGTACCTGCCATACTCTGTCCCGCGGCGGAGTACTTTCTACATAACCATCCTGGTCTGATATCTTTACCGTATCTTTTACCGGCATCCCTACGATGCATGCTTTGTGCTGCATGACACATTCATATGCTCTGCGTAGAATTTGCTCATTGATAAATGGTCTGGCACCGTCATGAATAAAAACATATTCACATTCCCAGCTGATCGCATGAAGTCCCAATGCTACCGAATGATATCGTTCTTTTCCTCCCTCTATTACAGCATGTACTTTTGTAAAGTGATATTTCTCCAGGATCTCCCGCCTGCAATATTCTTCTTCACCTTTTCCTACTACAAGTACAATATCATCTATAAAGCTTTCTTCCATGGCGTGCAAAGAATAATAGAGGACTGGTCGATCCTCTATTAACAGATATTGCTTATGCACTTTGGTATTCATTCTTTTGCCCTGTCCTGCTGCCAGAACAATGGCTGTTGTATGTGTCTGCATATATTTTCCCTATCTTTCTCCCAGTTTCAGGTTAGGTATCGCATTCAGATCATATCCGCTGCGTGTGCCCTTTATATATTCATAATATCCTGCCACACCTATCATTGCTGCATTATCTGTACAAAATATAGGTGAAGGATGGTAGAACTCTATCCTGCGTTTTGCACATTCCTGTTCAAAGGCTGCACGAAGTGCAGAATTGGATGCTACACCACCGGCAATGGCAAACTTGTGGAAGCCATATTCTTTTACCGCTGCAAGGGCATGCTCTACCAATACATCGACTACTGCTTTCTGGAAGGATGCAGCAACATCTGCCTGAATTACCTCAATTCCTTTCATCTCACAGGAGTTGAGGTAATTCAGAACGGCTGATTTTAATCCGCTGAAACTGAAGTCATATACCGCATCCTCTACTTTTGCCCTTGGGAAATGAATTGCATTGGGATTTCCTTCTTTTGCCACTTTGTCAATTTTAGGTCCTCCCGGATAGCCTAATCCAATTGCACGGGCTACCTTGTCAAATGCCTCACCCGCCGCATCATCTCTGGTCCGTCCCAGAATCTCATATTCTCCATAGTCTTTTACAATGACCAGGTGCGTATGTCCTCCTGATACTACCAGACATGCAAACGGAGGCTCTAATTCCTTGTTCTCAATAAAATTCGCACTGATGTGCCCTTCTATATGATGTACACCAATAAGAGGTTTACCTGTAGCAAAACTGATTGCCTTTGCCGCTGATACTCCCACCAGTAGCGCTCCCACCAGTCCAGGGCCATAAGTTACTGCGATCGCGGTAATATCATCCAGTGTAACATGTGCTTCCTGCAATGCTTCTTCTATGACCTGATTGATCTTCTCAATATGCTTTCTGGATGCAATTTCAGGTACGACTCCTCCGTACAGTGTGTGAATCACAATCTGAGAAGAAATCACATTGGATAATACCTCCCTGCCGTTTTTCACTACTGCTGCCGCTGTCTCATCACATGAGCTTTCTATTGCCAATATTAATACATCTTCCATTTCCAACCTCTTATTCTGCGGAAGAAACAAGCTGAAAACCTAAGATTTTCCAGTGTCCTTCCTGATCTTTTCTCAATTCGAATACTTCAAGGGAAGTGGAGTAACTTGCCCCACTCTTGATCGTATATGTACAGTATAGCTTAGCACATTCTCTTCCTTTTACAACGGATTCTTCTACATCTGTACTCTGTGATGGTGTAAAGGTCGTAATACTGTAACCCTGTTCCCTGAAATCAGAAATTGCACTGTTAAGATCCATCAGATACTGATCTCTTGGATTATTCTCCAACAATTCATCATCATAGAGTGCAAGCATCTTATCTGCCATTTTTTCAAATTCTTCCGTTGTGTATTTCTCATTATACAGACATTTGGATAATTCGCTGTAATATTTCACTACTTCCTTAGGTGTAGGCGGATAGTTTTTATCCAAATCTCTCAAAATCACATTCTGAACTGCACTGACGGTGGTTTCTTCCCTGGTTTCTGTTTTGTTAGACAGATAAAAATAATATCCGCCAATCAATGCTGCCAAAATCACAATTACAATTGCTGTTTTTACTTTCCCCATATTCTTATCCCCCTTATACGTATATTATGCCTTTTCCTTCTCGTCTTCAAATAACAGTTCTTCGCTTCTTCCATCCTTGGAAATATAGGTCTGAGGGAAGATATCCCTTGCTTCCTTTGTATATTCCTCCGGTCTGGTAAGCGAGGGCGAATAATGTGTCAGCCACATTTTTGCCACTCCCGCATCTTTCGCCATTTGCGCCGCCTCATAAAAAGTCATATGTTTATATTCTTTCGCCTTTTCCTTCTTATCAGGCTCCCCGTACATGCCTTCACAGATAAAAAGGTCTGCACCTTTGGCATTTCTTACAATCCCTTCCGTTGGTCTGGAATCTGTACAATAGGTCACTTTAATTCCTTTTCGTTCCTCTCCCATTACCATATCCGGTGTGTAGGCTCCTTCCGGAAGTTCTATTGTTTCACCCTTCTGCAGGCGATTCCAGTACTTTCTGTCAAGTCCTAGAGCCAGTGCTTTATCAAGCTGGAACTTGCCTTTACGTTCCACTACGATGTTATATCCATAGCAGGTCACATTATGATTGACCCGAAATGCTTCTATGCGAAATCCATTAAACGAAAAAGTCTGCTCTGTCTCCGTAATCTCTTTATATTGTATTTCAAACGGAAGCTCCGGCGCTATGACTCTCATGGCATTCACGACTCTCGCAAGCCCCTTGGGTCCTATCATAAGAAGAGGTGTTGTTTTCTCCGCATTTCCCATCGTCAACAACATTCCGGGAAGTCCTGCGATATGGTCTGCATGATAGTGTGTAAAACACATAATATCTATGGGCTTAGGACTCCAGCCTTTCTCCTTCATGGCAATCTGTGTACCTTCACCACAGTCTATGAGGATGGCTGTTCCATTATATCTTGCCATCAGGGAAGTCAGCCATCTGTAGGGAAGGGGCATCATGCCTCCGGTTCCCAGTAAACATATATCCAGCATGTATCACTATATCCTTTCTGTCTGTCGCAGCCACATAATGACCGCATTATCCTTAGGTCTGTCATAAAAATTGGGTCTGATCCCCTCTGACTTGAAACCAAGTCCCTCATATAAGCCACGCGCCGCAACATTCTGCTCCCGTACTTCCAATGTAAAGTCCCCGATTCCTCTATCCTTGCCAAACTGCACAAGATACTCAAGCAATGCACGCGCAATCCCTTTTCTACGATATTTCAAAGCTACGGCAACATTGGAAATGTCACCTTCTCCTGCTATATCTGTCAGCATACATCCGCCAAGCACTTCTTCACCCTCTGTGGCAACAAAATAGAATCTGTCCGGATTGGTCAGGATTTCTTCAAAATCATGCCGAAGCCATGGCTGCGAGAAACTTGAAGCCTCCAGTGCTGTTACCGCATCTACATCCTGTTGCTGCATCTCACGAATGACCATTGGCTGCCTCGTTTCTCTCTCTTTCTGCCTGTGACAGACGCAGATAATCCGGTGTATGTTCCTCTGCTGTCTGCACGATTCCCTGCTCATAGAGTCTCATACCAAGTGCAGCCACACATGCTGCACGCTGTCTGTTGCAGCTTGCCGGTGCAAAGCTGTAAGGTACTGTTATCTTTTCTTTAATAGCTGCCTGATAAACTGCCACACCATCCCCCAAGAAGATCACATCTCTTCCCAGAGCATTGACTTTGTCTATGATTTCAGCTATATCTACGGCACATTGCGGCAATAGACAATTCATCTCAAAGTCTGTTACTTTTTTCACAAATTCATACAGTCCCGTATAGACCTGATTTCTACGTGCATCCATCAGTGGGCAGATCACACTGCTGCTTCCATACAGATTAAAAGCCAGTGCATCTACAGTAGGTACAGGAATAATAGGTTTTTTCAGTGCAAGCCCCAATCCCTTGGCTGTGGCAGAACCGATCCTGAGTCCTGTAAATGAACCCGGTCCTGCTGCCACTGCTATGGCATCTATCGAGGCAAGATCCAGTTCTGTCATATTACGTACCTCATCCATCATGGGCACAAGTGTCTGAGAATGGGTCTTTTTATGATTCATTGTGTATTCTGCAATTAAATTGTCGTCTTCCATGACTGCTACAGAGGCTACCAGTCCTGAGCTGTCCAATGCTAATATTTTCACTCTATCGTAATCCTCCGGTAATCAAAGCCTTTTGCCAGATCCTTCTCTATCGTAATGTGTCTGGCATTCTCAGGTATAATCTCTTCTATAAGCTGTGCCCATTCGATCATGCACAACCCTTCGCCGTAAAAATAATCCTCATAGCCGATCTCTTCCATTTCTTCGATATCGCCTATTCTGTATACGTCAAAATGATAGAAAGGCAGTCTGCCTTCTTCATATACCTGTACGATTGTAAATGTCGGGCTGTTTACAGGTTCCTTAATACCAAGTCCTGCTGCTACGCCCTGTGTAAAAACGGTCTTGCCTACACCAAGGTCGCCGTTTAATGTATAGACCTGCCCCGGTGTGGCTTCTCTGCCTATTTTCTCACCAATGGCAAATGTCTCTTTGGGACTCCATGTTTCTATTACCATATTGTTACCATGTCTTTCTGTAATTTAAAAACGAATCTTGACCTTCTTTGGCGGCATATGGGTCGAAATCATCTTGATCAGAGTTTCTTCCTTCTCTCCCAGATCCTTACGTGGAAAAATGGAGGCTGTCGTTCTGGAAGTATATAAAATGATACTGCTTCTGGTAGAAACTGCCTTATAGCAGCCATCCCATGACTGCTGTTCTTCATTTTCTCCCTGTGATACGCTGATTCCATCATCCGTCATATGATAATGCAGCGGTTCCTTAAATGCCGGTGTCATGCTGACCTGCTGATGTGCCTTTAATAAAAGAGCTGCCGGCAGATATCCGATCACAACGACTCCTGCGATCAGATAGATCGGATATTTTGTCGCAATAAAAGCCATAATCAAAAAAACACCAAAAACAGTGCCAATAATACCTGACATACCGGAATAGGTGTGGTGCAGCAAATAATCATACATTGCAGAAGGTGTTACCTTCACGTCAAACTCAAGCTCCATAAATTTCCCTTCTTCGTTGTGTTATTTGTAGATTACTTATATTTATTATAACGAAATCTCCCCAAAGTGCAAGCCTCGGGGAGATA
Organism: uncultured Roseburia sp.; assembly: GCA_964422225.1. Taxonomy (GTDB): domain Bacteria; phylum Bacillota; class Clostridia; order Lachnospirales; family Lachnospiraceae; genus COE1. The sequence goes on along the minus strand of CAYRAW010000020.1, from coordinate 15,198 downwards.
GTGCAAAAAATTTATTCAATTATTCATGACGCAGTGCTTCAATAGGACTGAGTTTCGCTGCTTTTCTGGCAGGATAGATTCCAAAGAAGATACCTACCATTGAAGAGAATGCCGTTGCCACCAGTACGACAACGGGGTCTATTGTTGCTGTGATCGTTCCAAGTCCAAATACACCAAGTAGAGAACAGATACCCTTTGCTCCTGCGATACCAATTACGATACCCAGCAGACCACCGATCAGCGTGATAATGACTGCTTCCATCAGGAACTGGAACAGGATAGACCCGGTCTTTGCTCCCAGTGCCTTACGGATACCAATTTCTTTGGTTCTCTCGGTAACGGATACCAGCATGATATTCATAACGCCGATACCACCAACGACCAGTGATATGGCTGCTACCAGTACGACAAATATCGTTACATAATTAAGAACACCGTCAATTTCATCCAGAGAGGTCGCAAAATCATACATCTGTACATAATCTTTGCCTCTGATGTTGTAACGTGCTTCCAGAAGATTCTTCGCCTGTTTTGCTACACTTTTTACATACTCTGTGGAATCACAGAAAATAAAGAAGGAAGTGAATTTCTCAGTGTAATAACCATAAACTGATTCCAGTACGGTAGTCGGGATCTCCAATTCTACATCGCCCGAATTAAAGACCATGCCCTTCATTGCAGAATCATTGTCTTTTCTGATGCCTACGATCGTATATTCCTGTGTGATGCCATACAGATTCATGCTGACATCCAATCCCAGTACATCCGTAGAACCAAACAGTTTCTTTGCGCCCTTTTCCGTTATGACACATACTTTGCTGGCCTTTTGATACTCACTTTTGGTAAAATAACGTCCCTTGAGCATTGGCGCTGTATTATAATACTGCAATGATTCATTTCCAAAAGATACTGCAGTATCAAAGGTTCCTTTCGTACTTTGTGTCTGCGCTCCACTGAACATCCACATGTCGGTAGCGCCCTTGATGTGATCTATTTTCTCTGTGATAACGTCCAGATCTTCGTCTGTAAATTCAATATAATCAGAGTTTTGTTCATCATTATCTGCGTAGAGCTGCACATAGCCGCCTACCAGGTCATTAAGCTGTCCACTGACTCCGCCTTTTACACCGGAACCCGTGGATACGATCAGAATAACAGATGAAATACCTATGATGATACCCAGCATGGTCAGAAAGGAACGCCCTTTATTGCTTCTGATATTCATCAGTGCAATTTTAATATATTCCCATATTTTTGACATTTTTGGTCCTCCCTACTGAAACTACTGTGCAGTATCCATCATATTGGTTTCTGTTTCTGACATAGGTGTCACTTCCATACCTTCTTCCAGATCCATATCCATAACAGCAGACGTAACTACCTCTTCCTGTTGGGAAAGTCCATCTGTTACTTCAATATAATCAGAAGAGGAAATTCCTGTGGTTATATATTTCTTTGTCAAAACATCATTCTCAATGATATAACAGAAGCTTCCGTCATTATCAATATTCACTGCTTCTACAGGTACTAACAGAGCATCCTGTCTCTGCGCTGTTGTGATCTTAAGTCTGGCTTCAATACCCAGATATACATTACTGTCCGGATTGTCAATATGTACTCTGGCTGCTACCATTGGGACACCGGAAGAATTAGGAGTTGCCATCTTATTGATCTTGGTTACGGTTCCTTCATACTCCTTGCCTGATATATCTATCACAGCCTTCTGTCCAATTGCCAGATTCTCCAGATCATATTTGGAAGCCTGAAATTCCACACAGATCTCATCATAGCTTTCCAATACCAGAAGCTGTGTACCTTCCTGTACAGTAGCTCCCTGTGTTGCTGACAAGTCTGTTACAACACCATCATAATCTGCAACTACACCATTGAGTGCTTCCTGATACTTGTTCTGTGCATCCTGTGCTGTCAATTTTGTCTTTTCCTGTGTTAACTGTGAACTTGTAATCTTACCATCATTTACAATAGATGCTTCTGCACTGGATTTATCAGCCTTGGCTTCCTGTAACTTAGTCTCTACATCTGCCAGATCTTTCTTTGCCTGAGTCAGTAAATCTTCCCAGCCATAAGAGGTCTTATAATCAGAGAGCATGCTTAATTCGTTCTGTAATTTATTAAGTTCATTTGTCTTTTCTGTTTTCTTGCGAAGCAGAGCATCCATATCCGTGTCTTCTGTAGGGGTCTGCATAGCAAGATCATAGTTGTTGATTTCTTTCTCTACAGAATAAATGTCTGCATACAGATCTGCCTTACGCAGCGCTGTTACATCGGTGATACCGTTGGTCAGATCATCTATATATTTCTCGTAATTATCCTTCTGTATTTCCAATGATGCAATATCTGACTGTGCCTGTGCCAGTTTCGCCTGTTGTTTCTGATTGGTCTGTACAGTTGCTGAATAATCTGTTGCACTGATCCTCTGTTCTAATTCACTTTGTCTCTGTGCATAAGCAAGTGCCTCTTCATCAAAGCAGACCATCATGTCACCCTTCTTTACGACATCGCCTGTCTGCACTTGAACACCTGCTATTTTCGTACCAGTCGGGGCAAAATATGTAATCGTGTTCTCCGCTTTTACTGTACCACTGGTATCCAGTTCTGAACTGATTTCTCCTGTGAATGCCTGTTGTGTATAAACCGGAATTACTGTTGTTCCCTGATTACGACTGCCAAAGAAAATTCCTGCAATTACCACTACTACAAGAACTCCTGCCACTATTTTAATTACTTTCTTTTTACGCTTCTTCATGTCTCTCCTCCTCATTTTCCTTCAATCTGTTCGTATCTTCTACTACTTTGCCATCATTGATACGTATGACACGATCTGCCTGTTGTGCAATTTCATTATCATGTGTGATCAGTATGACAGTTCTGCCCTCTCTATGTAACTCCCTCAATATCTGCATGATCTCACCCGTTGAATGGGAATCCAGATTACCCGTCGGTTCATCCGCCAGTATAATGGGCGGTGCCTGTGCGATCGCTCTGGCAATTGCTACTCTCTGCTGCTGTCCACCTGACATCTGTGCGGGCTTGTGGTCAAGTCTGCCAGAAAGTCCCACTTTATCCAGAGATTTCAGAGATAATTCTCTGCGTTCCTTTTTACCTACACCTCTGTATACAAGCGGCAATTCCACATTTTCCAACGCTGTCAGATTCTGGATCAGATTAAATCCCTGAAAGATAAATCCGATTTCTCTGTTTCGTACATCAGACAATTCATCATCGTCCATATCTGACACATCAATATCATGTAGTCTGTAAGTTCCACTGGTCGGTACATCCAGACAGCCAAGCATGTTCATTAACGTAGACTTACCGGAACCGGAATGGCCGATAATGGCTACAAATTCATTCTCACAGATGGTCAGATTCACACCATCCAAAGCGCGTACTTCATTCTCACCCGGATTATAAATTTTATGCATGTCTTTGATTTCAATTAATACTTTATCCATATTCCCTCCCTCTTTTCTGAATGTTATCATAGCACAGCATTTCCTGATTGTGTTAATTTCGTAACAATTTTAAGGAAAGCTTAAAGAAACTTAAACATTTATAACCATCCATACACTATAACGAAATAAAATTTATTTTTTCTTCAGAATAATAAAAAAAAGATGAACCCTGATTAAAGAGTCCACCTTTTCCTTACTAAATACCATATTTTCTAAATATTCTGTGAAGAAGCTTTACGTGCAGAACTTACTGCTTCCCACGAAGTCTTTAAGATTGGGCTTAAAGGCTTGTACAGTACAAATGTAAGAACAGATACCGCTGCTCCTTTGATCAGATTCAGAGGTGCTACACAAAAAGCTACGAAAGTAAATACATCCGTTACATTTGCATTGAGAGCTGTTCCCATACCGATCAGTGCATCAAGAGGCATACCAAACATAACTGCAAAAGTAGGCAGCAGATATACTGCATTGAAGAGTGTTCCGAAAATTGTCATTACAATTGTTCCTACTGTACAACCGATCACTGCTGTTGTCTTTTTCTTCCTTGCATGGTAAATGATCGTTGCCGGAAGTATCATGGAGCAGCCTACACAGAAGTTGGCAAGTTCACCTACAAATGCAGTAGAGGTGGGCTTCAGGAACAGTTTAATGATAATCTTCACAAACTCCGTCAGGACACCGGCTACCGGACCAAATGCAAATCCACATATCAGTACAGGTAATTCGCTGGCATCTATCTTGTAGAAAGACGGCGCAAAAGGCATTGGAAGTTCCAGGATCATTAAGATACCGGCGATCGCTGAGAACATACCGACCATAGCGACTTTTCTGGTGGTAAGTATCTTACCCTCACTGCCGTTACGCTTGTTGATGAGTTTCTCCGCGATAACTGCCAGAATGACCAGTGCTGCTACCAGCCCCAGAAATTCCATTACAAAGGTTACGTTTTCCATGATGTTTGTGATAAATTGTTTCATTGTTGTTCTAATCTCCTTTTCTTTGTAAGGAAATTCTCCTCTCGGTATGGAAGTCAAAAACCCCGAATCGTATCTCATCCAATACAATTCGGGGTATCCATTCATGTCACTATGAACTAAACTATCCAATATCTTCTCTCATCCAGACTGTACTGTCGGTTATGGAATCGCACCATATCAGCCATGTATAAACATGGGTCGCGGACTATACCGCCGGTAGGGAATTACACCCAACCCCGAAGAATAACCTTATATTTTATTTATCAAGTCTCATAGTAAGGGATATTCTCTTTTTTGTCAAGTCTACATCCATAACTTTTACATCTACGATGTCTCCAACACTGACTGCTTCTAATGGATGCTTGATATACTTGTCCGTGATCTGTGAAATATGCACCAGACCATCCTGATGCACACCGATGTCTACGAATACACCAAAATCAATAACATTACGGACAGTTCCTTTTAAGATCATGCCCGGTTTGAGATCTTTCATATCCAGTACATCACTTCGAAGGATCGGTGCAGGCATGTCTGCACGCGGATCTCTTGCAGGCTTCTCCAATTCCTTAAGAATATCCGTCAAAGTAATTTCTCCAATGCCCAGTTCTTCTGCCATTTTCTTCTTATCCCTGACTCTGCGTTCCAGACTGGTATATGAGGTTTCTGTTACCTGCGCAGATGCTTCCTTCGCATTATCCTGCTGCAGGGATACACCACCCATAGCTGCTGCCAGAGCTTTACCCATGGCTGTGTTGGTATTTCGGATCACTACTTTATTCTTGTCCGGCTTCTTATTCTTGGGCTTGGAAGGCGTCGGTCTTGACTTCTGTGCTGCTGCCTTTTTCTGAATGTCCTTGAGATCATCCATGGAAAGTCCCAGTTTCTCCAGAAGCTGTTGCGCTGCCCCATAGGATTCCGGATGTACGCTGGTTGCATCCAAAGGATTATCGCCATCTGTGATACGCATGAAACCTGCACACTGTTCAAATGCCTTGGGTCCTAACTTCGCTACCTTAAGAAGCTGTCTACGATTGGTAAATCTGCCGTTTGTCTCTCTGTAATCTACAATATTTTTGGCAATTACCTTGCTGATACCGGAAATGTACTCTAACAAAGGTGCTGAAGCCGTATTTAAGTCAACGCCGACTTTATTAACAGAATCTTCTACAACACCATGTAATGCTTCGCCCAGCTTCTTCTGGTTCATATCATGCTGATACTGTCCAACACCAATAGACTTAGGATCGATTTTAACAAGCTCTGCCAATGGGTCCTGTAATCTTCTGGCGATAGAAGCAGCACTTCTTTGTCCTACATCAAAGTTGGGGAACTCTTCTGTTGCAAGCTTACTTGCTGAATATACAGAAGCTCCCGCTTCATTGACAATGACATACTGAACCGGTGTATCCAGTTCTTTTAACAATTCTACGATCACCTGTTCTGATTCTCTGGAAGCTGTACCGTTTCCTACAGAAATCAGATTCACATTGTATTTCTTAATGATCTTCTTTAATTCTGCCTTGGACTCTTCCACCTTGTTCTGAGGTGCCGTGGGATAAATGACCTTGGTATCCAGTACTTTGCCTGTAGCATCTACAACTGCCAGCTTACAGCCTGTTCTGAATGCCGGGTCCCAGCCAAGTACTACCTTGCCTGCAATTGGAGGCTGCATCAGAAGCTGTTCCAGGTTCTTGCCAAATACAGTGATCGCACCATCTTCTGCCTTTTCTGTCAGTTCATTTCTGATATCTCGCTCGATTGCCGGCGCGATCAGTCTGTTATAGCTGTCTGCAATTGCCTGCTGCAATGCCGGTGTCGTGTTCTCATTATCTGATGTAATGACCTTCTTCTCCAGATAGCGGATGATCTGCTCTTCCGGTGCTACGATCTTTACCGTGAGGATCTTCTCATTCTCACCACGGTTCAATGCCAGAACCCGGTGTCCTGCTACTTTATTTACAGGCTCTTCAAAGTCATAATACATTTCATATACGCTCTGTGCCTTCTCATCCTTTGCCTGACTGGTGATCTTGCCCTCATTATAGGTTGCTTCACGGATATAGGCTCTGTAATCAGCATTATCAGAAATAGCTTCTGCAATAATGTCAAGTGCTCCCTGAATGGCTTCCTTCACATTCTTGACTTCTTTTTCTTCACTGACATAGCTCTCAGCTTCTTCGATCAGAGGTCTGGTGGTTTCCTGTGCCAGAATGATCTGTGCCAGACCATCCAGTCCCTTCTCCTTGGCAACACTTGCTCTGGTCTTACGTTTTGGTCTGTAAGGACGATAGAGATCTTCTACCACTACCATTGTCTCTGCTGCCAGAATTTTCTCCTTTAATTCATCGGTAAGCATGCCCTGTTCTTCGATGCTGCCTAATACCTGCTGCTTCTTGTCTTCCAGATTACGCAGATATGTCAGTCTTTCGTAAAGATTTCTGAGTACTTCGTCATTCAGTGAACCTGTCACTTCCTTACGGTATCGTGAAATAAAAGGAATCGTATTGCCCTCATCTATTAATTTCACAGCAGCTTCTACCTGCCATTTTTCAACATTTAATTCATCTTTCAGTTTAAGTATGATATCCATTATGTTCCTGCCCTTCATATTATGTTACTGTGCAAACAGTAATTCTATTATACCCAATCCTGCAAAGGCATTCAAGAAAGAATTGTTTTATCCGTAAAAAAGTGATAACATAATGATTATTGTTCATAATTATGAAAGTAGGAGATCATTATGCCAAATTATAAACCATTTCGCGAGTTAAAACGTCTTGCAAAAGTGCAGTTGCAGGGTAAATACGGTACCTTGATCGGCGCCCTGATACTTCAGGAATTTCTGGTGCTTTTTGCTACCGGTATCCTATCTATGCTGTTACCCGGCACAGACACACTAAGCAACGTCCTTTATTATATCTTAACCTTCATCATTCAACTGATCGCAGGAATTCTGCAAGCCGGAGTCAGCTTCCTCTATCTAAAGGCAGCCTGTGGTATGCAATGCAGCGTGGGTGACATTTTCTACTGTTTCAAACACAGTCCTGATAAGGCGATCAAAATCGAATTTGTACTGGCGATCATCAATGCTGTCTGTATGCTTCCCTCCGATATTCTGACCTGGAAATACCCTATCACTTCATTAACTGATTATGATGAGCTTGCGATGATGTACAGTGTTACTCTGTTATGCATGATGGTCTATGTTGTGATCACACTGGCTTTTACCCCTGTATTCTATATGATGCCGGACTTCCCCCATTACACGGTAAAAGATATTTTCAAGAAGAGTATTGAAGTCATGAAGGGCAATAAAATGCGCTACTTCCTGTTGGATCTCAGCTTCGTCCCATGGATGTTTGTTGGTATTCTCACCTGTGGTATCGGGCTGTTATGGATTCTTCCTTATATGAACATGACCAGCACAAACTTCTATCTTGACTTGATGGCATGCAGAAATAAACAAAATTAGAACCATGAAAAAAGATTATGCTGCAATTGATTTCACAACATAATCTTTTTTATTTTATTCCATATCTGCATCCGCAACAGGCTTGCCACCTGTGCTCTTCCATTTCAGATACGCATTGATAAATCCATCCAATGCGCCATCCATAACAGAATCCACGTTTCCGGTCTCGAAGCCTGTTCTGTGATCCTTTACCATGGTATATGGCTGCATAACGTAGGAACGTATCTGATTGCCCCAGCCGATCTCCTTGACTTCTCCTCGAATATCAGAAAGTTTCTCTGCATTTGCTTCTTTCTTTAAAAGGAACAGCTTCGCCTTCAACATCTGCATTGCCTTATCCTTATTCTGGAACTGAGAACGTTCATTCTGACACTGTACAACAGTTCCGGTGGGGATATGGGTAATTCGGATCGCTGATGAGGTCTTATTGATATGCTGGCCACCGGCACCACTGCTTCGATAAGTATCGATTCGCAGATCGTCTTCGTTGATATCTACATCCAGATCCTCCTCGATATCCGGCATAACATCCAGAGATACGAAAGAAGTCTGTCTCTTGCCCTGGGCATTAAAAGGAGAAATACGAACCAGTCTGTGTACACCCTTCTCAGACTTGAGATAACCATACGCATTCTCTCCATTTACCTGAAAAGTAACTGATTTGATTCCGGCTTCATCACCATCCAGATAATCCAGTACTTCGATGGTAAAGCCCTTACGTTCTGCCCATCTGGTGTACATACGATACAGCATACCTGCCCAGTCACAGCTCTCTGTTCCACCTGCACCTGCATTCAACTTGAGAATGGCATTGCACTTATCATATTCTTCTGACAACAGTGTACTGATCCTGAGTGTTTCAAACTTTTCAATAAAAGAATCCAGCTCTTCTCTGATCTCAGGGATCATTTCAGCATCATCTGCTTCATATCCCATTTCGATCAGAGTCTCAATATCCTCATACTGAGTCTTGAGGCCATTACATTCGCCTACTGTATCTTTGAGATTCTTCAGCTCTTTCATTTTTTTATTTGCACGATCTGCATTATCCCAGAATCCGGGATCTTCCATCTCGCGCTCTAGTTCTTCGATCCGCTTCTCTTTACTAGCGAGGTCAAAGTGAATCCCTCACTTCCGCTAATGGACTTTCATATGTTTGTAACTCCTGTTTCATCTGGTCGAGTTCTACCATTGCGTTCACCACCTTTATGAGTTTCTTCCGCAGCACTGCTTATATTTCTTACCACTTCCACAAGGGCATGGATCATTAGGATATACCTTAACTTCCTTCTTGATCGGTCCCTTCTGCACGGAATCATCTTTATTTGTACCAGTTACCTTGGCAACTTCTTCTCTTTCTACCTTCTGCTCTACCTTAACATGCAGCAACAGTCTGACTGTATCTTCCTTGATATTCTCTGTCATGGCATCGAACATCTCATAGCCGCTCATCTTGTACTCTACCAGAGGATCTCTCTGACCATAAGCCTGTAAGCCTACACCCTGACGTAACTGCTCCATATCATCGATATGATCCATCCACTTTCTGTCAATGACTTTAAGAAGGATAACACGTTCGATCTCACGGATCGCTTCCGGTTCAGGGAATTCAGCTTCCTTACTCTCATAGAGCTTCACAGCTTCTTCCTTTAACTGATGCTTCAGGCCGTTCTTGGTCTTTTTGGTCACACGTGAAAGTGCAACCGGCTGGATTGGAACGATAGGAAGTAACAGGGAGTTCAATTCATTAAAGTTCCATTCCTCGGCATCCATATCATCATTAATCGCTGTATCGACTGCATTCTCTACGATATCGGTGATCATCTTGTAGATCGCATCTCTCATGCTCTCACCGTTCAATACACGACGACGCTCTTCGTAGATGATTTCTCTCTGTTCATTCATAACCTGATCGTACTCTAACAGGTTCTTTCTGATACCATAGTTGTTGCTCTCTATCTTCTTCTGTGCATTCTCAATGGCATTGGTCAGCATCTTATGCTCGATCTCCTGACCTTCCGGAATACCCAGTGTATTGAACATGCTGATCAGCTTCTCAGAACCAAACAGACGCATCAGATCATCTTCCAGAGAGATATAGAACTTGGATACACCCGGATCACCCTGACGGCCTGCACGACCTCTCAACTGGTTATCGATACGTCTGGATTCGTGTCTCTCAGTACCGATGATCATCAGACCACCAACTTCTCTTGACTTGGCATCCAGTTTAATATCTGTACCACGGCCAGCCATGTTGGTAGCGATAGTAACTGCACCATGCTGACCTGCATCTGCAACGATCTCTGCTTCCAGTTCATGGAATTTGGCATTCAATACTTTATGTTCAATGCCCTTTCTTCTCAACATGCCGCTGATCTCTTCAGAAGCCTCGATCGTAATCGTACCAACCAGTACCGGCTGTCCTTTTGCATGTGCGGCTTCTACTGCTGCCACGATGGCATTGAGCTTCTCTTTTCTGGTCTTATATACGCTGTCCTGTAAATCCTTTCTGGCAATCGGCAGATTCGTAGGGATCGTAACAACGTCCATACCATAAATATCACGGAACTCCTTCTCTTCTGTAGCGGCTGTACCTGTCATACCTGCCTTCTTGTCATATTTGTTGAAGAAGTTCTGGAAAGTAATGGTAGCAAGTGTCTTGCTTTCTCTCTTGACCTTAACATGCTCCTTCGCCTCGATAGCCTGATGAAGGCCATCAGAATAACGTCTGCCCGGCATGATACGTCCTGTAAATTCATCAACGATCATGACCTGATCGTCTTTTACTACATAATCTCTATCACGGAACATCAGATTATGTGCACGCAAAGCCAATATGATGTTATGCTGGATCTCCAGATTCTCAGGATCAGCCAAGTTGTCAATCTGGAAGAACTTCTCCACCTTGGCCACACCTTCTGCGGTCAGGTTCACGATCTTATCCTTCTCATTGACAACAAAATCACCAGTCTCTTCCTGTTCGATTCCCATGAGAATGTCCATCTTGGACATATCTTCAACATCATTACCACGCTTCAACTGTCTGGCAAGGATATCACATACCTCATAAAGCTTGTTAGATTTACTGCTCTGTCCTGAAATAATAAGCGGTGTTCTCGCCTCATCGATCAGAACTGAGTCCACCTCATCGATCAATGCATAGTGCAAATCTCTAAGTACAAGCTGTTCCTTATAAATAACCATGTTATCTCTCAGATAATCAAAACCAAGTTCGTTATTGGTTACATAAGTAATATCACAGTTATATGCATCCCGACGCTCCTCAGGCTTCATATCATTCAGTACTACACCAACCTTAAGTCCAAGGAACTCATGAACCTGGCCCATCCACTCAGCATCACGCTTAGCCAGATAGTCGTTGACTGTAACAACATGTACACCCTTGCCCTCCAGTGCATTCAGATATGCAGGAAGAAGCGCTGTCTGGGTCTTACCTTCACCGGTCCTCATCTCTGCGATACGTCCCTGATGCAGGATAATACCACCTATTAACTGTACTCTATAATGTTCCTGATTCAATACACGCTTGGCTGCCTCTCTCACAACAGCATAAGCTTCAGGAAGCAGATCATCCAGAGTCTCACCGTCTGCCAGTCTCTTCTTGAACTCTGTAGTCTTACTTTTGAGTTCATCATCTGTAAGCTGTCCCATTGCGTCTCTGTAGCTCTCGATCTTCTTTACAATGGGTTCGATCCTCTTAAGCTCTCGTTCACTATGTGTACCGAATACCTTATCAATTATATTCATTTCCGACTCCAATCACTTCTAGTATTGCCATAGCCCCATATGTTAAAACACTATAGCTGATGTCTACATAAAACTCAAACCACATTGTAACAGATTTATGCGATAAATTCAATGTTTAAGAAGTAAACAAATTATAAAGCTTTCCTTGACCTTACACCGTGATAGTGTTATTATTTTAACAAGTGGGTCGGACATGTCTCCGTCCAAAACTATGCTAATAGAAAGAAATATGAGGTGTTTCAAATGAGCAAAGGATTTGATGATTTACTGAAAAAGGTATCAGCCTGCGATAAAAAGAAGGTCGCTGTAGCTGTTGCAGAAGACGCTCCCGTTCTGGAAGCCGTACAGGCCGCTAAGGAAAAAGGCATTGCCGATGCAATTCTGGTCGGTGATGAAGCAAAGATCAGAGAAATAGCTGCTTCCATGAATATGGATCTGTCTGATTATGAAATCGTAAATGAGCCGGATCACGTTGCCGCAGCTCACACAGCAGTCAGCCTGGTACATGATGGCAAGGCTGATATGTACATGAAGGGTCTGATCGACACAAAGAATTTCTTAAAGAGCGTTCTTGATAAGGAAGTTGGTCTGCGTACAGGCAAACCTCTCTCCCATGTATGTGTATTCGAAGTAAAAGGCATCAACCGCCTTCTGTTCTTATCTGATGTAGCATTTATGACATATCCTACTCTTGAGGATAAGGTTGCTATCATCAACAACACCGTTAAGGTTTGCCATGCTTGCGGTATTCCTAACCCTAAGGTGGCTCCTCTGGCTGCTGTAGAAGTTGTGAATCCAAAGATGCCTTGTACAGTAGATGCTGAGGCTCTGACAAAAATGAATGATGACGGCGAGATCACAGGCTGTGTTATCGATGGACCACTTTCTCTGGATATGGCTATTGATGAAGAAGCTGCAAAACATAAGGGCGGTTCAGACCGTAAGATAGCCGGTGATGCAGATGTACTTCTGTTCCCGGATATCCATGCAGGTAACCTTGTATATAAGACTCTGACACATCTGTGCGAAGTAAAGAATGGTAATATCCTGACCGGTACTGCTGCTCCTGTTATCTTAACATCCCGTTCTGATACATGTGAGACTAAGCTGTACTCTATCGCACTTGCAGCAGTTGTTGCAGAAGAATTAAAGAAAAACAAATAAGGAGGATTTACTTATGTCGTACAAGTCATTGATTATCAATCCCGGCTCCACATCCACCAAGATCGGTGTATTCGAAGACGAGACATTGTTATTTGAAGAAACTCTGAGACATTCTACAGAAGAGATCGCACAGTATGCTTCTATCGTAGATCAGAAGGATTTCCGTAAGAACATTATTGTAAACCTGTTAAAAGAAAAGAACTTCGATATGAAAGAGTTATCCGTTGTTGTAGGCCGTGGCGGTATGTTAAAGCCAATTCCCGGCGGTACATACAAGGTAACTGATGATCTTCTTAACGATCTGCGTATCGGTAAGCAGGGACAGCACGCATCCAACCTGGGTGGTATCCTTGCAAGAGAAATTGGTGATGAATTAGGTGTTCCTTCTTTCATCGTTGACCCTGTCGTTGTAGATGAATTAGCTCCTGTAGCCAGATATTCCGGCTGCCCTGAGCTTCCAAGAACCAGTGTATTCCATGCTCTGAACCAGAAGGCAGTTGCCAAGAGATATGCAAAGGAATCCGGTCAGAAATACGAAGATCTGAACCTGATCGTTGTTCATATGGGTGGCGGTGTATCAGTAGGTGCTCATAAGAATGGTAAAGTTGTAGATGTATTCAATGCCCTTGATGGTGACGGTGCATTCTCTCCTGAAAGAGCCGGTGCAGTTCCTGTAGGTGCTCTGGTCAAGATGTGCTTCTCCGGCAAATACTCCGAGAAGGAAGTATACAAGAAATTAGTAGGTAATGGTGGTTTCAACGCATACCTTGGCACAAACGATGCACGTACAGTAACTCAGAGAGCTAATGACGGCGATGCAGAAGCAAAAATGGTTCTGGATGCATTCCATTATCAGGTAGCAAAGGACATCGGATCTATGGCTTGTGTTCTGGAAGGCAAAGTTGACAAGATCATCTTAACAGGTGGTATTGCCTACAATAAGCTTACCTGCGAAGCTCTGCAGAAGATGTGCGGCTGGATCGCTGATTTTGTGATCTATCCTGGCGAAGATGAACTTCTTGCACTTGCACAGGGCGCACTTCGTGTCTTAAAGGGTGAAGAAGAAGCCTGCATTTACTAAGTATAAATTATTGTTCCTATGACATAAAAAGGTTCGGCAGTTTGATTTGCCGAACCTTTTTCATATTATCTTGAAAGAAGTGCCTTGAGATCTTCTTCGGGTGTTGTAATCGGTGCAATCTTGAAATTGTCTACCAGATACTGCAATACATTCGGTGAAAGGAATGCCGGCAGGGATGGACCTAAACGGATATTTTTAATTCCAAGATGAAGCAGAGTCAGCAGGATACAGACTGCCTTTTGCTCATACCAGGAAAGTACAAAGGATAATGGTAATTCATTGACGCCACAGTTAAATGCACCTGCAAGAGCGACTGCAACCTGAATTGCACCATAAGCATCATTACACTGTCCCATGTCCATAATCCTTGGAAGTCCACCGATTTCTCCAAGCTGTAAGTCGTTGAAACGGTACTTGCCACAGGCAAGTGTCAGGATAATACTGTCTGACGGTGTCTGCTTCACGAACTCTGTATAGTAATTACGTCCGGGCTTAGCACCATCACAACCTGCTACCAGGAAGAAATGGCTGATCGCGCCGGCTTTTACAGCTTCTACTACCTTATCTGCATTGGCAAGAATCGCATCATGCCCAAATCCTGTGGTCACTTCTTCTCCACCATTGATACCGTGGAATCTCTGCTCCTCACTATAACCGCCAAGCTCCAGAGCCTTGTTGATCACGGGTGTGAAGTCTTTGTCCTCACCAATATGAGTCGCATCGGGGAACGCCACTACTTCTGTTGTATAGACTCTGTCTGCATAGCTTGCCTTGGGTGGCATGAGACAGTTCGTTGTGAACAGAATGGGGGCAGGAAGATTGTCAAATTCCTTCTGCTGATTCTGCCATGCTGTACCAAAGTTCCCCTTTAAGTGAGGGTATTCTTTTAACTTGGGATATGCATGAGCCGGCAGCATTTCTCCATGAGTATAGATATTGATGCCTTTTCCGGCTGTCTGCTCCAGAAGAAGCTGCAAATCCTTCAGGTCATGACCTGTTACTACGATGAATGGTCCCTTCTCAACATGCAGGGAAACAGTCGTAGGCTGTGGCTTACCATAAGTCTGCGTGTTCGCCTGATCCAGTAATGCCATACACTTGAGATTGATCTCTCCTACCTTCATAACGGTAGGCAATAATGTCTCCATAGTGTCCTCTGTATCGACCTTGCAGAGTGCCTCGCAGAAGAACATATTCACTTCTTCATCAGAAAAGCCAAGCATCAGCGCATGATATGCATAGGCAGCCATG
>CAYRAW010000019.1:0-22122 GCA_964422225.1 uncultured Roseburia sp. | reverse complement strand
TTTCAAGGTACAAAAAATTAATATATTATAATAGGGGCTTTTGACACCCTAATCTGATTAGGTAATTGCAAAACGAGGATAAAGAATGTCACGAATTGTGCAGTTTTAACAATGCAACACAGACCCGCTCCCGCTACACTGCAGCTCGTAGCGGTACATAAGGTGCTAAAATAGCTACGCTATTTGACCACCTAAGTACCGACGGCTGCACAGTGTCTGTTTATGCATTTGTTAAATCTGTACAATTCTGTATTCATAATATTGTGTTTCACAATTATCTAATTCAGTGATAGACCTGTGTTATACCAGATCTTCTTTGATCCATTTTGCTATATTGGAAAAATCAATGGTAAGCTCTCCATTATAAATTCCAACAGGAACGGGTTGATCCAGGCCGTAAATAATCGGGCAGACATCACTTTCAAAGAAATATACCAGAAGTTTTTGCTGGACATGGTCCAGAATCCAGTATTCCCGTACTCCTGCATTCATGTATTTGGATAATTTTATCGTATAGTCTTTTCTTTTGGTAGAAGGGGAGATTACTTCTACGAGAAAATCGGGTGCTCCATATATGCCAAATTTTTTGACTTTGGAAGGATCACATATGATACCAACATCCGGCTGCACCATGGTTCTGTTGTCGCAGTCTAATTGGACATCTACAGGCGCAATAAAGGGACGGCAGCTTCCACCATGTTCCATTATATAATTGGCGATCTGACGGTAAATCTCCCCGCCAATGGACTGATGCCCGAAGGTAGGGGAGGACATATTATAAAAGTAACCATCGATCAGTTCCACTCGTTGGTCATCCGGCAGAGCGTAATAGTCATCAAGGGTGTAACTGCCATTACGATCAACGTGATAGGAAGTCTCTTCGCATACAGTAGATTTTTCAGAGAAAAGCTGTTCCAGGGCTTGTAGTGTATCGTAACGGGGACTTTCTGTTTCTCCTGAGAAAATCTTCTGGATTGTACCAAGGGGTACACCGGATAGAGTGGACATTTGTGCATAGGTATATCCCTTTTCTTTCTTTTTCTCTTTCATTTCACTGATCGTCATATAGAAACCTCCTTTGTAACGTACATACATTCGATATCTTGTACATTTATTATAATAAGCATATATCCGAAAGTCAACCATAAAACAATATAAAATTAACCGCTTTAAATATAAATTTCCATATTATAACCGTTTCTTTAAAACTATAAGGAGCATTTTCGATACTGTGTGGGGGTCATGCCGGTAAAGGAACGGAATACACGGACAAAATAGCTGACGGACTGATAACCGCAGGATTCTGAGATAGAAGCGATCGTATAACCGGAATACTTCAGTTCGTGCATGGCATGACGGACGCGTAGTTGATTAATATATTCCTTCGGAGTTGTATGCATTTCTTTCTGGACGGCTTTGTATACATAGGTTTCAGAGATGCCGAGTGCAGTGCTGATATCTTTGACAGAATGGATCAGGGTGTAGTTGATATTGATATATTCCAGAATATGATCGGCTGCTTTGGGACGGGAAGAAGTCTCGTATACCGACTGTTCATAAGGATTCTGCTTATGGAATTGATTCAGGTCATACAGAATCTGTGCTAATTTCAGGTAGTTATCTCCAGCAGCCCAGGTATGTGAGAGGGTCATTTCAAGAAGAGTGTGCAGATAGTCTTCTGGCACATTGATCACCGGATGGTCGAAGCATTTTAGCAGCTGTGTGACGGTAGGCTGTTTGAAATACTGCTTTAACAGTTCTGTGGTGAAATGAATACAGATACCGGAGAAATCAGTCTCTCCAAGGCTCTGATGAGGTACTTCGCTGCGAAAAAGAGTAGCCTGACCTGCACAAACCAGGAAATGATCGTTTCCAATGGTCACGATACGTTCTCCGGATAATAACAGATAGATTTCATAGTAGACATGGTGGTGCATATAGGGCATTCGCCAGCCTTTTTTGATTTCTTCATAAGTCATATCAAAATCGTGAATGGCATGAGTACGTTTGATAAGTGGTTTGTCTGCCATATATATTCTCCTTTGTGCATGAGATGCAAAATCATAACATTACAATAATTTCATTATAATAGTCAGTACAGCATAGTACAATAGTTTTTAAATTGAGTACAGAATAATGCATTTACAATATTGGAAGGCGAACTATACTTTAGATAAACAGGAATGTCTGACTGTAAAATATACGAGGGAGATAACAGATGGAACATAGAGCAATACAAACGATAGTAAAAAAACTGCTGAATCCACCAGTGGAATTTACTCCGATTCCTTTCTGGTTTTATAATGATACACCTGATAAGGATAAAATAAAGAAACAGCTTACCGATTATGTGGAAAAGGGTGTTAATGGCATCGTGCTGCATCCAAGAATCGGTATTCCCAAGAGCCTGAAATATCTTTCAGAAGAATACTTTCATGTGGTGAAGTATATTGTGGAAACAGCTGCCAATCTGAATATGAAGGTCGTGCTTTATGATGAAGGCATGTATCCATCCGGTTCTGCACATGGACAGGTCGTGGCAGCGAATCCATCCTTTGCATCAAAAGGCATACGGTTACTGGAGAAAAAGCCGGAACAGGGCGAGATCATAACACAGTTCCCGGATGGAAAATATCTGGTCTATGATTATACGCAGGGAACGATCAGGGGGATTCACTTCGGGGAAGATGATGGGGAAGCGGGAGCGCCTGCTTCTGCAGATATCCTGAATCCTGAGGCAGTTGACTGCTTTATTCATCTTACGCATGACCGTTATTATGAAGCATTATCGGAGTATTTTGGCAACACAGTCATTGCCTTTTTCACAGATGAACCATGTGCGCTTGGACGTAATGCAGGACAATTCAGAGAGTGGCTTCCGGGATTGGAGAAAGAAATCGCGGCAGCAGGAGGCAGGATAGAAGATCTGGAGGCAATATTTGATCAGAAAGAAAATGACACAACTGTCATTTATCATAAATTAATAAAAAAGCATTTGAGAGAAAACTTCTACGCGAAGCTTTCCTGCTGGTGTGAGGAGCATGGTATCAGCCTTATGGGGCATCCCGAGGCAAGTGACGATGTGGAAGAAGAATTGTATTTTCACATTCCGGGACAGGATCTTATCATGCGCAGGGTATCACCGGAAAGTGGTGGTCTGCGGGAATTTGATTCTGTACAGGCGAAACTCAGTGCAGATATTGCAAGATTGCTGGGCAGGCGACGCAATGCCAATGAATGCTTTGGAGTGTGTAATCGAGAGGGAATCCCCTGGTATATGAAAGGGGAGGATATGATCTGGTACATCAACTGGCTGGGTATGCGGGGCGTGAATCTGTTCGTACCCCATGCCTTTTATTACAGCGTGGAAGGGCAGCGTAGTGGAGAGCGCCCGCCTGATGTAGGACCTAACAATATCTGGTGGAAGTATTACAGACAGATATCGGATTATATGAAGCGTATTTCATATCTGATGACAGATTCTATGGATGATGCAGGAATCGCAGTGTTATGTGACAATAATAGAGTACCTTTTAAAGAAGTGGCAGCACTTTATGAGAATCAGATACCGTTTCATTATGTGCCGATAGCACTGATGCCTGAAGCCAGAGATGGCAGATTGTGTATACAAGGATATACATTTGACAGGATATTGGATGTTATTGGTGCTGATATCTCTGAAAAAGCGCAGGGAATAAAGATCTATCAGAGTACACAGGAACTTCTGAAGGATGTGTTGCCATACTGCAAATACAGACTGGAGGGGACATGTGCTGCATTGCGCAGGGAGATATTGATGAAAGATAATGTAGAGATGATTTTATTGTGTAACGAGGGACAGGAGAGTATAGATATGTGGATGGAGATGCCACAGGGAATACGTTATGTCAGCATGAATCTGTGGAGTGGTGAATATAGCTGTGAGGAATCACAGGGAAAGTATCATGTGCAGTTAGCATCGCTACAGATGCAGCTACTTATATTAGATGAGGCTTGTGAAATACCATTGAAAGAGATTGCACAGAAACTGGATATGGGAGATAGAACTGGCGATTTCACACTGCTAAGTAAAGACAATAACAGGGCAGAGTATGTATGGAAATATTATACGGACGAGGTAGATGGAAACGAGGAGTTTAGCATCTGTGGGGAGGAAATGGCAGAGTGCTGGTGTAATGGAGTGTTTGCAGGGATGAGTCTGTATGCACCACATAGATTTACAATCGGACAATATCTGCATGTGGGAGAAAACGAGATTAAGTTCGTGTTTACCGGAAGTGCAGCTAATATGTATACAGATGCAGGAATCCCATATGGGATTGTGGATAAGCAGTTGCGAAACGTATAAAGGCATGGTACGAATTGTACAGCTGTAACAATGCAACGCAGGTCCGCTCTCGCTACACTGCCACTCGTGGTAGTACATGCTTATGCATTTGTTAAAGCTGTACAATTCTGCATACATTATGTTGCGTTTTGTAAATGGTTAAGGATAATTTGAAATATAGGTTTTACGGAGAGGTATGTTTATTGGTATGGGAAGAATAGAATCAATCGTATTTGAGGATGAGATTGTTTTATATTGGGAGAAGACAGCAGATGTACAGGAGACTGGATATGAGATCTGGTGTAATGGCGGTAGAGTAGGAGAAACGGACAAGACACACTTTACACTGACTGGATTAACTGCATGCACAGAGTATGCGATTGAGATCAGATCTCTGTCAACGGGAAATCTGGAAAGGGTTTCGCTGACAACAGGAAAGGTGAAACGGCGCATTGATGTAACAGCAGCTCCTTATTATGCTGTAGGGGATGGTAATACCCTGAATACAGTGGCATTGCAAAAGGCGTTGGATGATTGTAAGGAAGATGAAGTGGTATATCTTCCCAAGGGTATCTACCTGACGGGGGCACTCAGGATGCATAGTGACATGGAGCTTTATCTTGAAGAGGAAGCTGTACTTCAGGGAACAGACAGGGTGGAGGATTATCTGCCCAAGATATGGAGCCGTTTTGAAGGAACAGAGCTTTATTGCTATAGCAGTCTTCTCAATCTTGGGGAACTGGATCATGAGGCAGGATATAACTGCAGTCATGTAGTAATCCGTGGAAAAGGTACGATAGCCAGTGGGGGCAGAACTTTGGCAGAACGTGTCATAGCAGTAGAAACAGAGAATATGAAGGAACAGTTGGAAGCATTAGGGGAGCAGATTAAGGAATGTGAGAATGAAAGGACGATTCCCGGCAGAGTGCGTCCAAGGTTAATCAATATGAGCAACTGTCAGAATATTATTTTATCAGGTGTGACATTGAGGAATGGTGCAAGCTGGAATGTACATATGATATATTCTGACACGATTGTCACAAATCATTGTACTTTTTATTCGGAGAACGTATGGAACGGGGATGGCTGGGACCCGGATTCCTCTACGAACTGTACGATATTTGACTGTAATTTCTATACCGGGGATGACTCTATTGCGATTAAATCCGGTAAAAACCCGGAAGGTAATAAAATAGGCAGACCTACGAAACATATCAGGATATTTGACTGCCGCAGTGCCTATGGACATGGCATTACGATAGGAAGTGAGATGTCAGGTGGTGTGGAGGATGTGCAGATATGGGACTGTGATATGTCCAGCTCATTATTTGGAATAGAGATAAAAGGAACCTGGAAGAGGGGCGGGTATGTGAGAAATGTACATGCAACAGATTGTAAGGTGACCAGAGTGTTATTGCATTCAGTAGGTTATAACAATGATGGTATTGCAGCAGATACACAGCCATATTTTGAAGACTGTTCTTTTGAGAATCTGAGCATCAGTGGGAAATATTATGACCACTATAAGGAAGAAAGAGGATATTGCGATGCCATTGAACTGATTGGTTTTGACGAACCTGGACATGAGCTAAAAAATATTACATTTCGCAATATCACAATAGGAATTCCAGGAGAAAGCCGCAGACAGAATATTTCGTTACAGTTATGTGAGAACATTACCTTGGATAAGATTACATGTTTATAGAATGTCAGGAGGAATGAGAATATGAGACCAATTGAATATGCAAAAGCATCCATTGAGACAATGATGCGCACCTATGAAGCTGCAAAACTGCCACCACAAGGGAGATTTCATTATCATCAGGGAGTATTTTTGTCCGGCGTGTACAAGACTTATGAACTGTGCGGAGAGGAGAAATATGCGCAGTATGTAAAGGATTGGGTAGATTCTGTGATTACTCCCCAAGGAGACATTAAGAGTGCTGATATGGGACAGTTTGATGATATGCAGCCGGGAATCCTGCTTTATCCGTTATATCAGAGGACAGGAGATGGGAAATATAAGAAGGTATTGGATCATCTTATGAATGCGATTGATACCTATCCGACTACGCCGGAAGGTGGATATTTCCATAAGGCATGGTGTCCACAGGAAATGTGGCTGGATGGACTGTATATGGAAGGACCATTACGTGCACAGTATGGGGCAGAGTTTAACAGACCAGAGTATTTTAATGAGGTGATTTTTCAGGCATTGACTATGCAGAAGCATACCAAAGATGCTAAGACCGGATTAATGTATCATGCCTGGTCTTATGATAAGAAGGCAGAGTGGGCAGATCCTGAGACTGGCTGTTCTCCGGAATTCTGGGGCAGAGCAATAGGCTGGGTTCCAGTTGCTCTTCTGGATGAGCTGGATTTCATTCCTCTGAAACATTCAGGGAGAAAAGAGTTAGAGGAAATGGCAGTTGATCTGTTAAAGTGTCTTGTTGTTTTTCAGTCAGAGGAAGGACGATGGCATCAGGTTGTAGATAAGGGCGCAGATCCTGGTAACTGGCTGGAAAATTCCTGTAGCTGTCTCTATGTGGCAGCATTGTGCAAGGCAGTACGCAAAGGGCTGCTGGACAGGGGATATCTGAAATATGCCAGGAAAGGCTATGAAGCCGTAATTAACAGTCTCACATGGAAGGGCATAGATCTGCTGGTAGGCGATGTATGTATCGGAACGGGAGTCGGTGATTATGATCATTATATTCACAGACCTGTCAGCACAAATGATCTTCATGGTGTAGGGGCATTTTTACTGATGTGTGAAGAGATGGAGCAGGTCATCGGTGAGAGTTTTCCTGATGGAACTCCCATTGACAGGTGGTTTTTCGATACCAGAATTCCTACATTGCAAGAATTGGGAACGCAATATAAGCTGACCGATTATGAGATTTTAGATGATGGAAAGATACATACAAAGGAGATACAGCAGCTTATTGATGCAGTCGCAGCAAAAGGCGGTGGTGTTATCATTGTACCGGCTGGCACTTATCTGACAGGTGCACTTTTCTTCAGGCAGGGAGTGAATCTGTATATAGAAAAAGGTGGTGTATTAAAGGGCAGTGATGATATTTTGGATTATCCTTTGATAGAAACCAGAATGGAAGGACAGACATGTCTTTATTTTGCTGCATTGATCAATGCAGATGG
Source organism: uncultured Roseburia sp. (assembly GCA_964422225.1). GTDB lineage: Bacteria > Bacillota > Clostridia > Lachnospirales > Lachnospiraceae > COE1. The sequence goes on along the minus strand of CAYRAW010000019.1, from coordinate 14,636 downwards.
GATAGATGGCTTTACCATGTGTGGTGATGGTACGATTGATGGAAATGGCTTGCGTTCCTGGAAGGCATTCTGGCTGCGGCGTAAATGGAATCCTGATTGTACGAACAAGGATGAGCAAAGACCAAGACTTGTATATCTCTCACATTGCAGTAACGTACTGGTAGCGGGATTAAACCTGCAGAACGCTCATTTCTGGACGAATCATCTGTATCAGTGTGATCACGTAAAATACTTAAATTGCAGAATATACAGCCCGGCAGCTCCTATCAAAGCACCAAGCACAGATGCCATAGATATTGATGTATGCCATGATGTACTGGTGAAGAATTGTTATCTGGAGGTAAATGATGATTCTATTGTATTAAAAGGCGGTAAAGGACCGTGGGCAGACACAGCACCTGATAATGGTATCAATGAACGTGTGCTGGTAGAGGACTGCATATATGGCTTTTGCCATGGATGCCTTACCTGTGGATCAGAATCTGTCCATAACAAAAATATCATCGTGAGAAGGATTAAGGTATTAGACGGTAATAACCTGCTGTGGCTTAAAATGCGTCCGGATACTCCTCAGCATTATGAATATATTCTGATGGAAGATATTCAGGGCAGAATTACAAATTTTATTAACATCAATCCATGGACACAATTCTATGACTTACAGGATCGCAAGGATATCCCCATGTCCTATGCAGATCATGTAACCATGCGAAACTGTAATATTACATGCAATACGTTCTATGATGTACAGTCCAAGCCTGCTCAGTATGCATTGTCGGACTTTATCTTTGAAAATCTGCAGATACATGCAGCCAGGGTGGGGGATGACTATGAGAAGGCTGAATACTTGCATAAGAAAGATGTTGAGATAATCATTACCAATACCAGAAAAGAACGTGAAGAACAAAAGAGCGAAGAACCTTGGAATTATCGTTGTTAGTATGGTTTTTGACATTTCGGGTACGAGTTTTTACATTTGACTTGCTTTTCAGATATGACTTGATATAATGCCCTTTACAAACGTTTGTTAGGTTCTTTATTACATATGCAGCCGGAAGAAATCCTATCTGTAGAGATTATGAATCCTATTGTGATTGGAGAAGCGATTCAGGATAAGGAGTTCCGACTGGATATTAAGGCTATGTTGAACAACTATCAACAAATAAACTTGGAAATGCAGGTGGTGAATCACCATGACTGGCCTGAACGTTCAATTGGATATCTTAGCCGTATGTATAATAATCTGCAAAAAGGTGATCAATACATTGACACGAAACCTGCAATCCATATCGGAATTCTGAATTTCTCACCATTTGAAGAGCAGCAAATCTTTTAAAGACAGGGAAGAACTAGAGCGGAAAATAGAGGAGCTTACCAAGGCACTTGCAGCGAAATAATAATGAATGGAGAGGCGGATTTGAAAATAATCCGTCTTTTTTACATTATACATAACTAAATAGTAATGTATTTTTTTAGCCTGTTCTATTATAAAATAAAGGTAACTATTCAGAACCCCATTCACAAAATCGCTGTTTCACAGCTTTCCTTTTGTTCATGTGGTTACTTCGCCATATAAATTGAGTCAAATATGCTTGTAAACAAGCATATTCTGCCTCTATTTGCATGGCTCTGAATAGTTACAGATAAAGACAAATTGAGGACAGGAGGGTATCAGATGAAACAGATTCCTTATGAATATAAAAATCTGCCGATTCCCGGAGGCGGATATGTAACAGGATTCCTGTATCATCCCAGGCAGAAGGATGTTCTGTATGCGAGGACAGATATAGGCGGAACTTATCGATTTGATGCGAAGGGTCAGAAATGGATCAGTCTTATTTCTCATGTGACAATGAAGGATTTGAGTGAGACATTTCCCATTGCCATTGCACTTGATTACAACGCTCCTAATCGATTATACATAGCCTGTGGAGAGGGAGAAAGAAGTGGGAAAAATGGTGTACTTGCAATTTCAGAAGATTATGGAGAGCATTTCCATTATGAGGAGATTCCGGTATTTGTCCATGGAAATCTAAACGGCAGGGGAACTGCAGACAGATTATGGGTGGATCAGGAAGATGCGAATACTTTATACTATGCCAGTCAACAGGATGGGCTGTTGATTACTCATGATCTGGGGCATACATGGTCAAAAGTGACATCACTGTCAGAAAAATACCTGACTTTTATTACACAGGCAGGAGCAGCTTTAATTGTAGGAACAGCAGGTGTTACAACAGGTAATGAGCGAATGAGAGGCCATAGTCTTTATATTTCTTATGACAAAGGACAACATTTTGAGCAGATGGCAGAGCCGGCAAGCAGAATGATAGAGGGCTGCAAACGTAATGGACTGGTAGCACAGAGATATGCATTGGATGACAAATATCTGTATGTAACATTTGCATCTACAGGCAGACGTTCTTATGTCATTGAGAATGGTTACAGTTGTGATTCAGGTGATACGATTGATGGCAGGATTGCTCGTTATTCATTGAATGAGGATGGTACGATCGGTAATTTCATAGAAATAACACCGATAGCTTCCAGTGCAGCGTCAGGTGTGGATCTGCCGCAGACGACATCAGGAGAGGCTCTGGATTTTGGCATTTCCGGGATCAGTGTATCTGCGCAGACACCGGGACTGGTCGTGTGCAGTACGATCGTGAAGGATGATGGAGACAGCATATTCCGCTCTTATGATTATGGACAGACCTGGCAGCAGATCCTCTATGATCTGAAGGAAGGCATCATGACCTTTAGAGCGCCATATATGAGACCCGAGTGTAACGGCGGGCATAACCTGATTCACTGGCTGAGCGATATGGTCATTAATCCATATGATGACAATGAAGCGTGGTTCAATTCGGGTACAGGTGTATTCAGAACGAAGAATTTAAAAGATACACAGGCATGTGAATTTACGGACTGGTGTGATGGAATAGAGGAAACGGTGCACTTAAATGTGTACAGCATGCCAAAAGGAGAGGTACAGGTTGTGGATATCCTGGGGGATCTTGGAGGTTTTGCCTTTACCAGCGTAGACAAGCCTTGCAATAATTCTTTTGCAGATGCACAGGGCAACCGATATATTACCTGTATCAATGCGGATTTTTCTGATGCAGACCCTAATTGTCTTATCGTAACACCAAGGGGGAATTGGACTGGTAAGACAAAAGGCGGATTGATCCTGTCACATGATCAGGGCAGAACATTTCGCAGATTGCCGATGCCTTTTGGGCTATCAAAAGAATTGGATGAGGCGCTTCATTTCATGGAGTGTCCGAATGTGAATTCTGGCTGGGTAGCACTGTCTTCTGATACGAAGCATATTGTGTGGTCTGTTGCAGATGGCATTGATCTTCCGGTCAGCAGACTGTTGGTAAGTCATGATAGTGGAGAGACATTTTCTTTTGGAAAAGTCTATGACTTACAGGGCAGTCAGGTGACTGGGAGCAGACTCAAAGTATTTGCAGACAGAACGGACAGCAGTCTCTTTTATGGATGGGGAGACCATTCTGATTTCTATATCAGTCATGACAGTGGCAGTACATATTATCAGTATCATTTGCCGGATGAATTTCCAGTCGTGAATTTTGGCTTGATTGATTGTGCAAACAGAACGGAAATACGTGGAGAAACGGGCAAGACAGGTACTTTCTATATTGCAACAGGACAAGGCGGTTTATGGAAACTGATCTATACACCGGATAAAGATACAGTGACCTTGCGCAAGCTGTCAGGAGATGGTGATGCCATTTATCGTATGGGGCTGGGACTTGGGGCACCTGATGCGGATTATTATAAGGATAGTAAGGCAATTTACTGTAACGGTATCATAAATGGAGAATATGGTTTCTATCGGAGCCTGGATGATGGCGCCAGCTTTGAACGGCTCAATACTGACAGGCAGATGTACGGTGAGATCAATAGTATAGACGGAGACTGTAGAGTGTTTGGCAGATTCTATCTGGCAACAGGCTCCAATGGAATAAAGTATGGAAGTATACAAAAACCGTAAACGGTAGCTTTTGTATACGGCAAATTTGTGCCTGCAGCCCAAAGTTTGCAGGTTACGGAAAGGTATGGTTATTAATATGCATATTTATCAGGAAGAGAACAAAATCATAATTGCTGAGGGTAAATCACAGGTGTGGATCGAGGCATGGGGAGTCAACTCCCTGCGTGTGCGAATGACTGCACTGCCTAAGATGGATGCGAATGACTGGGCTTTGACAGAGAAGATGGAGGCTGTGGAGCCACAGATCACGTTTGAAACAATTGATGTCACAGATCCATGGTACAAAGGAGAGGAATATGCCAAGTATCATCAGACAGCAACGCAGGCACAGATCACCAATGGTAAGATCACAGCGAAGATATCTTTTGAGGGATGGATTTCCTTTTATGATCAAAAGGGAGAACTGCTGACACAGGAGTACTGGAGAACGAGAGATCGTATCAATCGTTATTGTGTACCTCTTCGTATCACAGGAAGAGAACTCAAGCCGATCATGGGAACCAATGATTTTGAACTGACTGCCCGTTTCGAGGCTTTTGATGATGAAAAGATATTTGGTATGGGACAGTATCAGGAGAAGAATCTGAATAAAAAGGGCGAGATTCTGGAGCTGGCTCACCGCAACTCTCAGGCGAGCGTTCCTTTCTATGTATCCAGCAGAGGTTATGGATTTTTTTGGAACAATCCAGCCATTGGTACTGTGGCATTTGGTATGAATAAGACAGAATGGTATGCAAAGAGTACGAAGAAACTGGATTATTTTATTACTGCGGGCGATACTCCGGCAGAAATCGAGGCACAGTATTCTCTGGCAACAGGACGGACTCCTATGATGCCGGAATATGGTATGGGATATTGGCAGTGTAAGCTCCGTTATCGTACACAGGATGAACTTTTGGCAGTAGCCAGAGAGCACAAGAAGCGTGGACTGCCGATGGATGCCATTGTAATCGACTTTTTCCACTGGACAAGACAGGGTGACTTTAAGTTCGAGCCATTAGACTGGCCAGACCCTGAAGCCATGGTGAAAGAATTAAAGGACATGGGAATTGAGACAGTTGTATCTGTGTGGCCGACTGTGGATGAACGCAGTGAAAATTATGCAAAGATGAATGACATGGGCTATCTGGTCAATGCAGACAGAGGTTTGCCATATCATTCTACATGGATGGGAGATATCGTATACTTTGATGCAACACATCCGGGGGCTCAGAAGTTTGTATGGAATCGCTGCAAGGAGAATTATTACCGTTATGGAATCCGCTGTTTCTGGTTAGACGAAGCAGAACCGGAATATGGCCCTTATGACTTTGATAATTATCGTTATTATGCAGGACCTGCATTGCAGTGTACCAATACCTATCCTGTTGGTTATGCCAAAGGCTTCTATGAAGGATTAAAGGCAGAGGGGGAGAAGGAAGTCATGAGTCTGGTGCGCTGTGCATGGGCTGGCAGTCAGAAATATGGCGTTCTGACATGGTCGGGAGATATTTATTCTTCTTTCCGTTCTATGAGGGAGCAGCTACAGGCTGGACTTAGTATGGGAATGGCAGGTATTCCCTGGTGGACCTCTGATATTGGTGGATTTCTGGGCGGTCAGATAGATAAGCCGGAATTTCAGGAGTTACTGGTACGTTGGTTTGCATGGGGCGCATTTTGTCCGGTATTCCGTATGCATGGCGAGCGTTCACCATGGTATGAGAGAGAAGAGGAATTCCGTAATGGCGTTCGTCAGCTGACCAGTGGACAGGATAATGAGGTATGGAGTTTTGGAGAGGACAATTACGAAATCCTGAAGAAATATCTCTTTATCAGAGAGAGACTTCGTCCTTATGTGAGAAAATGCATGGAAGAAGCGAGCAATAGCGGTGCACCGGTTATGCGTCCGTTATTCTATGAGTTCCCCAAAGATGCAGAATGTTGGAATGTAGAAGATTCCTATATGTTTGGTTCTGATCTTCTGGTATCTCCTGTAATGGAAGCAGGTGCTACAGAGCGTAGGATCTATCTTCCAGCCGGATGCAAATGGACAGATGCCTATACGAAGAAACAGTATGAAGGTGGACAGTATGTGACAGTTCCTGCACCGATCGACATTATTCCAGTCATGATGAGAGAGGGATGTGATTATCCAATTTACAATGATTGATTAGAGATAGTAACTATTCAGAATAGTTACAATATTAAATTAATGTGATAGAGATGCTTTTTCAAGATCAGAGAGAATCGTATCGTGAACATAGAGTTTTCCATATCCGCATCCAAGATCCAGTCCCGGTTTGGTGGCACCATGGAAATCTGAACCGCCGCTTGGCAGCAGATGGTATTTCTCTGCAAGCGCTTTGATCTGTCGTTCCTCTGCAGGAGTATAGGTGCTGTAGATACATTCGATTCCCATAAGTCCCTGTTCTGTCAGAGTTGACACCAGAATATCCAGTTGCTCTTTTCCTAATTTATAGAGAGTAGGATGTGCAAGGATAGGAACACCGCCGGCTTTTCTGGTTACTTCAATAACTTCCTTTGGCGTAATGTTTTCTCTGGGAACGAAGTAGGGGGTACGGTCGCCCAGATAGCGGTCAAAGGCTTCGGTATGGCTTTTAACATAGCCATGCGCCAGCAGGAACTTGGCATAATGTGCCCTGGTGATCACAGAATGTGGGAACATCTCTAACAGGGCATCATAGCTGATATCAATGCCTGCATTTTGCAGATTGGCACACAGTTTATGGTTACGTGCAGTTCGGGATTCCATGAACTGATCCAGATAAGCTCTGAAATCAGGGGATTGATAATCAATAAACAATCCAACAATGTGCACGTCACGATCCACATAACGTGTAGAATATTCAATACCGGGGATGACACGGATGGGCTTGCCTTTGGCAGCAGAGAGTGCTTCATCAATGCCATCTACAGTATCGTGATCTGTCAGGGCGAAGGCATTCAGCCCCTTTTCTATTGCATAATTAATAAGCTCCGTTGGGGTAAAGGTGCCATCAGAACTGGTAGAGTGTACATGTAAATCAACTTGTCCCATGATAAAATAACCTGCCTTTTCTGTAATATAATGTGTACTCTCGGAGTCTTCTTCAAACGAAGCTTTCTGGCTATATTTCCGATATACTGCTTCCATTTTCTCGCCGTACATACCATGTACGCGCTGCGAAAATGTCATTGTATATCAAAAATCTATCTCAGAATGCTTCATTTAGAAGACTCCGAGAGTACATTAATGAATAAAAGTAAAAGGGCATGTTTGCATGCCCTTTTAAAAACTTATGATTCCTGTGCTTCATCGTCTGCAATTTCTGCATCCGCATTGTATACAGTTCTCTTTCTTGCCATTTCATCACTTGCCAGATATTCGTCATAAGTTGTGATCTTATCGATCAGAGTACCGTTAGGAAGGATCTCCATAATACGATTGGCTGTTGTTTCTACAAACTGATGGTCATGACATGCAAAGAGCGCAACACCCGGGAACTTGATCAGACCATTGTTCAGAGCAGTGATACTTTCCATATCGAGGTGGTTGGTAGGCTCATCCAAGATAAGGCAGTTAGCACCACTGATCATCATCTTACTTAACAGACAGCGGACCTTCTCACCACCGGAGAGAACTTTAACTTTCTTTACACCATCTTCACCGGCGAAGAGCATACGTCCAAGGAAACCACGTACATAGGTAATGTCATCTACAGGAGAATAACTCATTAACCAGTCTGCGATTGTATAATCGTTGTCAAATTCACTGGTAGGATCCTTGGGGAAGTAAGCCTGAGAAGTTGTAACTCCCCACTTATACGTTCCTTCATCAGGTTCGATTTCTCCCATTAAAATCTGGAAGAGGGTCGTCTTGGCCAATTCATTGCCGCCTACGAAAGCAACCTTATCTTCACGATTGAGGATAAAAGAAATATCATCTAATATTTTCACACCATTTACGGTCTTGGTCAGATGCTCAACAGTCAGGACTTCGTTACCAATCTCGCGGTCAGGGCGGAAGTCAATGTAAGGATATTTACGGCTGGATGGTTTGATCTCATCCAGTTCGATTTTCTCCAGAGCACGTTTTCTGGAAGTAGCCTGTTTGGATTTGGAAGCATTTGCAGAGAAACGGGAAATGAATTCCTGTAATTCCTTGATCTTCTCTTCCTTCTTTTTGTTAGCTTCCTTCATCTGTTTTACAAGGAGCTGACTGGACTCATACCAGAAATCGTAGTTACCGGCATAGAGCTGAATCTTTCCATAGTCGATATCTGCAATCTGTGTACATACTTTATTTAAGAAATAACGGTCATGGGATACCACGATAACCGTATTCTCAAAATTGATCAGGAATTCTTCAAGCCATGCGATAGCATCCAGATCCAGGTGGTTGGTAGGCTCGTCGAGCAACAGGATATCAGGATTACCAAAAAGTGCTTTGGCAAGGAGTACCTTTACTTTTTCACTACCGTTGAGATCCTTCATGGTGCTATAGTGCAGTTCTGTAGCGATTCCCAGACCATTTAACAACTGAGCCGCATTGGATTCTGCTTCCCAACCGTCCATCTCTGCGAATTCACCTTCCAGTTCACTGGCACGGATACCATCTTCATCTGTAAAATCTTCCTTTGCATAGATGGCGTCTTTTTCTTTCATGATCTCGTATAATCTGGCATTACCCATGATAACGACATCCATAACGGGATATTCATCATATTTAAAGTGATCCTGCTCCAAAACGGAAAGACGCTGACCGGGAGTGATTACGATATCCCCCTTTGTTGTCTCAAGATTTCCTGAGAGAATTTTCAAAAAGGTAGATTTACCGGCACCGTTGGCACCAATCAGACCGTAACAGTTTCCTTCTGTAAATTTAATGTTAACATCTTCAAATAAGGCTTTTTTGCCTACACGATAGGTTACATTATTTGCACTAATCATTATAAATCCTCTATTTCTCTATATATTTTCACGTTAGACATACATATTTCATTATACATAAAACTGTGATATTTTCAAGAAAAATAAGAATCTTTTAAATAGGGGCAAAATGATCTACTTTCATACTAAGGACAACAGCCTGTGCCTTGGAATTCATGCCGTACTGGGTATTGATCTGGTCCATGATAGAATTACGGATATCATTGGGGATAACAATGGCAATGATTTCTTTTTCTGCCTGCTGATTAATGCCATGCTGTTCATAGGACTTGTCACCGCTCCAACGTGCACGAAAGACCGTACCACCTCTGGCGCCCAAATCTCTGGCAGTATCCAGAACATTTTCTGTATAACCCTGATTGACACTGATAAGTACAAGACTGTATTTCTGATCGGATGACATAGTTTTCTCCACTTCCTTTCCATCGTTTTCCTCTAACTGTGCACTGTGCAATGCCTGTGAGGAGTTGTGCTGACTGCGTTTGTCTGCGGGAACACCCAACTGGATATTCAGGGCAGTAGCGATGAGATTTGTAATACCGGTAACGGGCAGATCAAAAAGGATGCCTCTGGTATCTACTGCGCCGCGAAGTTCGTCACTCATCTTATAGACCAGCATATCGATCATGGATTTGGTGGATACGCTGATTACGATATCCTTGTCTTTGGAATCCAGACCCAGAATATCCATGATCTCAGAAGTCGCAGTACCATGCCCGATAGTCTGGTAGTGATAGTTGACTCCTTCTTTATTATATAGATTGATGATCGATTTGCCCCTTCCACGTTCAACGATGGACACCAGAAGTTTTGGACGTTCCACCTGAGGGCTTTTTGTATCATTTTTAGTTGTCATATTGCACCTGCTTTCTATTCATCAAAGTAAAGCACAACGTCTTCAATTTGTTCGAACTGGTTCTCATAGTATTTAGCCAGAGCTTTCTTCTTCAATTCACTGACCAGACCAAGTGTCTGGATCGTGATCAGAGGAGTCATGGCAACCATGGCTACGATACCGAAGGCATCTGTCAGGATATTACCGCCTACAGCATTACATGCGCCCATGGCAAAAGGCAGCAGGAATGTGGCAGTCATAGGTCCACTGGCAACTCCACCGGAGTCGAAGGCGATACCTGTATAGATCTTCGGTACGAAGAAAGACAGAAGTATAGACAGAAAATATCCCGGAACCAGAAACCACATAATAGAGATTCCGGTCAGAATACGCAGCATGGCGATTCCAACGGAAAGGGCGACACCAATGGATAGACCATATCGCATGGATTTAGAAGTAATGGAACCGTTTGAAACTTCTTCTACCTGTTTGGTCAATACATGAACAGCAGGCTCCGCCTTTACAATGAAGTAACCCATCAGCATACCGATAGGAATTAACAGGAAGCTGCGGCTGCTCTCGCCAATGGAAGCACCGAGATACTGACCGGTAGGCATGAAGCCGATATTAACACCTGTCAGGAAAATAACGAGTCCCAGGTATGTATAAATGATACCGCCAGTGATCTTTAATACCTGTCTTTTCTTATAACGTCTGGTAATAAGCTGTAATAGCAGGAACATGGCTGCAATGGGAAAAACGGCAATGGCTACTTCCTTACAATATTCGGGAAAGGCATGTACGAATTCCAGTGCGGCAGCCTTGGTCGTAGTGATCTCAGTCAGTGGTGTCATTTCATATACAGCGGAATCAGGCTTATAGAAGATGCCAAGCAGCAGAACGGACAGAACAGGACCGATACTGCACAGAGCGACCAGACCAAAGCTGTTCTCTTGGGAATTCTTATCACTGCTTAAAGTGGCAAGACCAACACCAAGAGCCATAATAAAAGGTACGGTAATAGGACCTGTGGTGACACCGCCGGAGTCAAAGGATACGGGAATAAAAGTTCCCGGTGCAAAAACAGTCACAAGGAATACTACTGAATAGAAAACGATCAGCAGAATATTTAAAGGAATTTTAAATAGAATACGGCAGATGGCAATCATCATAAAAATACCAACGCCTATAGCCACTGCAAGAGTCAGGACCATATTGGGAATTGCGGGAACCTGTTCTGCAAGCACCTGCAGATCCGGTTCAGCCAGAGTGATGATAACACCGAAGGCAAAACCAATGATAATAGGAATAAATGCCTTGCGGGATTTGCTCATTTCGATACCCATACCTTCGCCCATAGGAGTCATGGCAAGGTCAGCACCGAGGGTGAACAGCCCCATGCCGAATACCAGAAGCACCGCACCAAAAAGGAATAATACCAGAGTCCCGGAAGAAATGGGAGATATGGTGATACTAAGCAGTAGTACGATAGCAGTGATAGGCAGCACGGAGGAAAGTGATTCCATGATTTTTTCACGTAGTAATTTTCTCAAATATACATTCCACCTTTCTGTCTTTACTATAAATATACTTTAATGTGGTAAAGTATGTCAACTGCATAAAGGATAAAGAATTGTAAAAAAATTCTAAAAACCCAAAGGCATTGACAGCATGGCATAAAACCAATACTATTACTATTAAAAAGGAAAATTACAAGAGAAAGGCTGGGGTACTTTTATGAATCAGAAGAAAGAAGTGTTTGCACAAAGACTTGAAGTGAACAGTAAGAATTATTCCCCTAGAGTACTGTTCGATATGCAGGCAGCAGGAGAGATGCTTGAGGGATTAAAAGAGATATTTGGATTACATACTTTGATGACGGACAGACATGGAGATATTCTTATGAGTTATGGCGACTTTGAAGGATTTGTGCCGGATGTCGTGAATAAGCCGGGTAACAAGATACGTGTCAAGGGACGTACGGTCTGCCATATTTACGCCAGATATGATGGGGTAGCTCCATACCAGAAAAATGTGGTAGAAAAGCTTCTGACTGCATATATTAAGATATTGGAAGGCTATGCTGCAAAATCATACCTTTCCAGTGAACAGGCAGTGTATATAGATGAACTGGAGCAGGAGCTGGAGAAAGAAGCCTACAGAACCAAATATGATGAACAGACAGATCCGCTTACTGGTGTATTAAATAAGACATATTTTACCAACCGTATGAAGGAACTGGAAAAGAAGGAAATCGTGCCGACCGCAGTAATCTGTGTCAATATTAATGACTGGATGTATGCTCATACACATTATGGAGAGGAAGAAAGTGACAGACTGATCACGATCGTTGCTGATATCCTGAAGAAAAATGCAGATACACAGACAATTATAGGTAGAGTAGATGGGGATATTTTTCATGTGCTGATGCCGCTTGCAGAAGAAGAACAGGCAAAGGATTATTGCCATAAAATAGAAACAGACTGTCTGGATTATGAAGATGTAAAGCTTGCTCCGAGCATCGCAACGGGTTATGTGATCAGAACAAATGTAGAGGAAGATTTCATAAAATTATTCTCTGATGCAGAGTATGTTATGTTTGAACATAAGATGGAAATCAAGAATGCTCCCGGATACAGAGAAAGACTGGAAAAAGGCACAAATCTAAAATAATTATTAACTCATTCAAATACAAAAATATGAGAAAAAGCGAGAAAACAAAAGATAATAAAAGAAAACAAAAGATAATAAAATCTCAATCTGTTTGCACAACCCAGAATAAAAAACTATTATATGCTTTGTTAGCACTCAATAGATAAGAGTGCTAACCAAAAAAGCAAACGTAAAGATTGAATATAAATTAAGGAGGCAATTATCATGAAATTAGTTCCATTAGGTGACAGAGTCGTATTAAAACAGTTAGTTGCAGAGGAAACAACCAAATCAGGTATTGTATTACCAGGTCAGAATAAAGAGAAGCCACAGCAGGCAGAAGTTCTTGCAGTTGGTCCTGGCGGTGTTGTAGACGGCAAGGAAGTTAAGATGGAAGTAAAGGTAGGAGATCAGGTTATCTTCTCTAAATATTCAGGAACAGAAGTTAAGATCGAAGATACAGAATACATCATCGTAAAACAGAGCGACATTCTCGCAATCATTCAGTAATCAGAATAAAGAAAAACAGGAGGACATAAAGTCATGGCAAAGGAAATTAAGTATGGTGCAGATGCCCGTAAGGCTCTGGAAACCGGTGTAAATAAGTTAGCGTAACACTCGGACCGAAAGGAAGAAACGTAGTTCTTGATAAGTCTTATGGTGCACCTCTTATTACAAATGATGGTGTAACCATTGCAAAGGAGATCGAACTGGAAGATCCTTTCGAAAATATGGGTGCTCAGCTTGTTAAGGAAGTAGCTACCAAGACAAACGATGTAGCAGGTGATGGTACAACAACAGCTACAGTACTTGCACAGGCAATGATCAACGAAGGTATGAAGAATCTGGCAGCAGGTGCTAACCCTATTGTTTTAAGAAAGGGTATGAAGAAGGCTACAGATACAGCAGTGGAAGCGATCAAGGCTATGAGCTCCAAGGTAAACGGCAAGCAGCATATCGCAAGAGTTGCATCTATCTCTGCTGGTGATGATACAGTAGGTAACATGGTAGCAGATGCTATGGAAAAGGTATCTGGAGATGGTGTTATCACAATCGAGGAATCCAAGACAATGCAGACAGAACTTGACCTTGTAGAAGGTATGCAGTTCGACAGAGGATATATTTCAGCTTATATGGCTACAGATATGGATAAGATGGAGGCATCTCTTGATGAGCCTTATATTCTGATCACAGATAAAAAGATTTCCAATATTCAGGATATCCTTCCTCTCTTAGAGCAGGTTGTACAGTCCGGTGCCAAATTACTTATCATTGCTGAGGATATCGAGGGCGAAGCTCTTACAACATTGATCGTTAACAAGTTACGTGGTACATTCAACGTTGTAGCTGTTAAGGCTCCCGGATATGGTGACAGAAGAAAAGCTATGCTGGAAGATATCGCAATCCTTACAGGTGGTCAGGTAATCAGTGAAGAGTTAGGTCTTGACTTGAAAGAGACAACACTGGAACAGTGTGGCCGTGCTAAATCTGTTAAGGTACAGAAAGAGAACACGATCATCGTTGATGGTGAAGGTGATAAGGATAAGATCCAGGCAAGAATCGCTCAGATCAAGAAGCAGGTTGAGGAAACAACATCTGATTTTGATAGAGAGAAACTTCAGGAAAGACTTGCCAAACTGGCGGGCGGTGTCGCAGTTATCCGTGTAGGTGCTGCTACAGAAACAGAAATGAAGGAAGCTAAGCTTCGTATGGAAGATGCTCTTAACGCTACAAGAGCAGCTGTAGAAGAAGGTATTATCTCCGGTGGTGGATCAGCATATATCCACGCATCCAAGGAAGTAGCTAAGCTCGTTGATACACTGGAAGGTGACGAGAAGACAGGTGCTAAGATCGTATTAAAGGCTCTGGAAGCTCCTTTGAACAAGATTGCTACAAACGCAGGTCTGGAAGGCAGCGTGATCATTAACAAGGTAAGAGAGTCTAAGGTAGGCTTCGGTTTCGATGCATACAAGGAAGAGTATGTTGATATGGTAGAAGCTGGTATTCTTGATCCTGCTAAGGTTACAAGAAGTGCTTTACAGAATGCATGCTCCGTTGCAAGCACACTGTTAACAACAGAGTCTGTTGTAGCTTCTATTAAAGAAGATACTCCTGCTATGCCAGCCGGTGGTGCAGGAATGGGAGGAATGATGTAAGGAGTGCAGTAGCAAAACAAGCGACTGCGAAGCAGGCATTTGT
>CAYRAW010000018.1:2903-22249 GCA_964422225.1 uncultured Roseburia sp. | reverse complement strand
TTACTGATTATGACTTTTCAGTAAAGCGCTCTATTATCATCATGAAGAACCGTAAGCTTAGTCCAATCGCCAGAGAATTTTTACAGGGAATTGATATTCTCTGTGATTTTCCGGATATCTGATTTATTCACAATATTTGTAAGTAAGTTCTCCCAGCTTCTCGATACCGTATTCAATATCCTCGATAGATGGTTTCGAGAAGTTCAAACGAATATAGCTGCAATCATCCGGACTGCCATAGAAGAAATCATTACCCGGAACTACTGCAATTCTAAGATTTTTAGCCGCATCCAGACAAAAATCAGTTGCCTTTACTTTATCAGGAAGCTTAGCCCAGATAAACATACCTCCCTGTGGCATCGTAAATTCTACTGATGGATGGAAGCATTCCTTCATCTTATTATACATCGTCCGCGCTTTCTTTTCATAGATTACACTGATCTTGGCAATATGTTCGTTAATATCTACATTCTTAAGAAACTCTGTAACAATGTACTGGCTCCAGTTAATATTGCCGCTGGAAGAAACACCTTTGAATACTACAAATTTTGGAATCAGTTCCTTATTGGCACATAAGAATCCGCATCTCATACCGGGTGCTACTATCTTGGAAAATGTACCCATATAAAGTACGATTCCTTCCTGATCAAAGCTCTTGATCGGGGGAATATACTCATTACCGGAGAACCTTAAATAGCCGTATGGATTATCTTCCAGAATCGGAATCTGATATTTTACAGCCAGCTCATAGACAGCTTTTCTCTTCTCCAGACTCATGGTAATAGAAGAGGGGTTACCAAAGTTGGGAATTGTGTAAAAGAAACTTGCTCCACCTTTCATGACCTCCTCCAGTGCCTCAATATTGACACCATCAGCATCCACAGGAACCGGTACAAGTTCTGCACCACAATACTTAAAGGAATTGGTAGCATTCAAATAGGTAGGGTTTTCTACAATTACCCTGTCACCAGGCTTGATAAAAGCACTGCCTACTGCAAAAATCGCTTCGGAGGAACCATATGTAATAACGAAATCATCATCCTCTTTTGCCACTTCTCCATCCTTATTCAGGAATTTACGGATCTCTGGAAAAAGTTTAGGATAGCCCTTATGTCCACCGTATTGAATCACATCACAGCCATATTCATCTATGACCCTGGCTGTGTATTCTCTTACCAGTTCTACCGGCATAGCCTCGTCTGCAGGCTGACCACTGGAAAACAAAACGACTCTTTCATCCGGCCGTTTATTCTCCAACGCCAGATCCGAGATACGTCTGATAATAGATAATTTAGCCTGACATAAATTCTTGTTTATTCTGTATTTCATAATGCTCCTCCTCTTTTCATTCTTAATCACCATCCTCATGCCTCCTTTTATTTGCGAGTCAGCTTACCAATAATCTGTACCGCTTTCACATTCTGTTCTATTGGAAGGCTGGTAAAATTAATGCGGAAGGAATTACCAGGCTTAGTGGGATCTGCTGCAAATCCCTCACTTTTTACGATTCCAACGCCATTCGCAATACACTCTTCGCTGAACGCATCTACAGGCAATCTCTCTGGAAGAGTTACCCAGATAAAGTAAGTTTGCATCCGGAGAATCGTATTGCATTTAATGCATTGGTAAATGCATACTGCTCTGCAAATACTTCGTCACCTTCATTACAGATACTTCTTGGAACCAGACCAAGTGCCTGTCCCGAACCAACAGTTACGATCAGACCCTTATTCTCAGGAGAAATATGTTTCACCTGTTCCAGTCTCTGTATAGTCATTTCACGAAGTGCCGGATAGCCGGTCATAATACCATATTGCATAATAGTCATGGGATCACCCGATAATACCTCATTGGCTGCTGCCAGAATTGTACTGACCGGTATAGCCTCCGGTGCAGGATTTCCTATTGCCAGGGAAATAAAGCCCGGTATATTTTTACCTTTGTCTGCTACCGCTCGAATCAGACTGGGTGCTCCGCTGTAAATTTTTTCTGGTAATTCATATTTCGTTTCCATATCTGCTTTATCCTCCTATTTAATTCCTGCCAAAAGTATGACACTCCATACAGGTATTGCAATAATTGAAAATAATGTAGAAAGCACCACACATTTTGCTGCACTGATCTCATCTGCCTCATATTTGGCTGCCAGAAGAGAAGTGGTACTTCCTGCAGGCATACTGGTCAACAATACCGATACACCAGTGATCAGTGGATCTACATGTAATAAATGGCATCCAATATAGATAACTAATGGCATCAGCACCAGTCGGATCAGGTTATAGTATAACTGTTTGGGTGTGATCAGACTCTTAAAATCCACCCCTACCAATATCGTCCCTATATACATCATGGTCATTGCCGTTGTACAGTTACTAAGCGACAACACTGCTTTATAAATAGGAGATGGTATTGTGATGTGAAATATCAGAATAATAAATCCAATGTATGTAGCAATCATACTGGGGTGTGTCAATATCTTCTTATATGCCTTTTTCTTATCTGTTTCTTTGGTAAAGTATGAAACTCCCGCCGTCCACATTACAACTCTCTGAGGAAGCAGGAAAACAGATGCGAATAATAATCCTGTATCTCCAAATACGCCTTCTGACATCGGATTTCCCAGAAATCCTGAATTGGAACATACCGTTGCATATTGGTATACTTTCTTCTCCCCCGGATTCATTCGGTTATACATGAATCTGCATATGAACAAAGCCATAATCTGTACAAATATTGCAATTGCAAGAAGAATCGCAAAATCATTCCAATGATCCGTTCCAAGATCTGTTGTAAATGCTTTGATAATATTACATGGAAGAATTGCATATAACAGCATATCTGTAATACTTTTCTTGCCTGCATCTGTAATAAACCCAAACTTGCGGAGGATAAAACCTGTCATGATGAGCAGAAACATCATACCCATCAGATTCAGTAATGTCGTAAACAAATAACCACCTCTTATTTCACAAGTTCAAATTTGCACTGTCCTGTCGTACGATATTCATTGAAGTTCTCTAATGTCGTATCCGACTGATTCCTGTCAGCCTCATCTGTATAGAATGCTGTATGCATTGTAAAAATAAAATTCTCATGCTTTAACAATTCATCTAATATGGGAAGATCGTTCTGCCCCTGAGGTTTTCTTAAGATTTCTTCCCCTTCAATAACATCCAGGGCAACTCCACCTAATTTACCACTGTTAAGTCCATCCAGAATCGCCTGTGTATCAAACAGACCGCCTCTTGCAACATTAATGAGCAGAACACCCGGCTTCATTTTCTCGATTGTCTGTGCATTGACCATATGGTGATTTTCCTTATTATACGCACAGTGATAAATGATCACATCACATTTGGCATAGAGTTCATCAATAGATACATACTCTGCCATTTGTTTCACTTCATCTCTTTCATCGGGACTGCATGCATATATTTTCTTTGGTCCAAATCCGGTCAAAATCTTAATTGTCGTTGTTCCAATTCTGCCAGCACCTACAATACCAATTACCTGATTACGAACTTCAGACCCCATCAGTCCATCCAAAGACATGTTATATTGGGATATATTCTCAAACTGTGTTCTCAGTTTTCTAAGTGAAGCCAGCAGAAGCATAACCGCATGTTCTGCAACGGCATTAGGAGAATAGAAAGGAACATTGGCTGCCTTCAAACCATATTTCTTCATGGCTGCAAGATCAAAATGATCATAACCTGCAGAACAAGTCACTACATATTTGACTCCCACTTCACTTACTTTCTTCCAGAAAATATCACCGTCATTTTTGAAAGGAGAGAAAAGGAATCCCTCACATCCTCTCAGTTTCTCTACATTTTCCAGAGTAGGCGGACAATCCAGATCCACGAACTCAATATCACCATTATATTTTTTAACACTCTCGGCAAATCTTTCTGCGCCGCCTCTGAGTGAATTAAACATTCCTACTTTCACTGTTAACACCTTCTTTGTTTTATTATGCAAATTTCAATCTCTTGCTGAACATATTTACCAGAATTACCAGCAGATAGCATACGATAAAGTATCCTGCCGCTTCCATAAGATATACTGTAAAGATTCCACTTAAGCTCGTTGCATTTACCATAACTGTATTGCAGGTAAATAAATATTCAAAAATGTTAATTGAAGCAAGAAGTGATGTACTCTTTATAATAGATACTACCTGTGACATCATAGAAGGAATTACTGCTCTGAATGCCTGTGGAAGAATAATAAATCTCAATATCTTAAAGAAACTGTAGCCCTGTGAATAACCTGCTTCGAACTGTCCCTTAGAGATATTGTTAAGTCCACCTCTGACAATCTCGCAGATATACGGTGCTGATACCACACTTAAACTGATCACACCCAGGTTGAAGCCACCGCCTTTTACAAAGAAACGAAACATCAATATCCACAACAACTGCGGTGTACAGCGAAAGATTTCCACATAAATCGTTGCTATTATATTCAAAAATCCTGTCTTTCCTTTACAATACGTCTTTGCCAGTGCCAGAACCGTACCTAACAGGATAGCAATGACACTTGCACATACGGCAATCTCCAGCGTAAGCTCCATACCACCTAACATATAAGATAAATTTTCTGCTGTAAGTACACTTTTCATATTATGCCACCTCCATCACAGTTTTCTTCCTTCTTTTCTTTTCACCGGGATTTCTGGCTGCATTTTTCTCGAATACTTTGACAAGCATTGCTAACGGGAAACATACTGCAAAATACATTGCTGCTGCGATCAGGTAGCCCTGGAAATATCCTGTGTATCCAACACTTTTATCAGCATAGTACATTAGATCAAGACCAACGACCATTGCCAGTGTCGATGTATTTTTTAACAAAGCCAGTGTCTGGCTGGTAAGTGGCGGAAGGATCATCTTAAGAGTCTGCGGAAGGATAATGTAAAGCATTGCCTGATTCTCCGTATATCCCTGCGAAAAAGCCGCCTCTTTCTGTCCTGCCGGCACTGCCTGAATACCGGAACGGATGACTTCTGCAATGTAAGCTCCATGATACAGACCTACACCAAAGATACCGATGATGAACTTGGAGAGTCTATATGTCTTGGACATATGCAATACCTGCTTGATAATTGCCGGAACTCCTACATAAAAGAAGAAGAACTGGATCGTAACAGGTGTGTTCTGGAAGAACTGTACATATACCTGATAGATTGCCTTTAATACTTTATTTTCCTTGGTAGAGATCAGTCCTAATAAGATACCGATTGCCATGGCTATCAGCCAGCCTACCACAGTTACCTTTAATGTCATTCCAAATCCTGCCAGATAATCCGGAAAATCCTGAAATGACCTTTCCCATCTCCAGGGATCTAATAAACTCTCCAGCATATTGCCACCACCTTTATTTCATCTATTCCGTATCATATACTTTCTTTACTGCATTGCATGTACTTCATCGTCTGTCAGGATGCCCCATTTTGCCTTTAATTCATCCAGTCTGCCTGATTCTTTCAGTTCTGTTAAAGCATCATCCATAAACTTAGTCAGCTCGTCATTACCAAGTTTCAAGGCAATACCGATGTCCTGAACGCCAAATGCATCTTCTGTTAACATTAAGGAATCATCCATGTAAGCGATCAAACCTGTACGGTCAACTGAATAAGCATCTATCTGACCTGTTTTTAAGGCTGCCACACCATCTGAAATATACTGGAAATCCTGAACTTCATAGTTAACATCAATACCTTTGTCCTTTGCATACTGTTCAATCAGTTCTGCTGTTGTTGTTCCCTGTCCAACACCGATTACAAAACCATCCATATCTGCTAATGTAGCAACCCCTGATTCCTTACTTACCATGAAGGTAACCGGCTCAAGACGGTACTGCTGTGTAAAGTTCCAGGATTTCTTTCTCTCATCTGTTACCGTAAAGGATGCAATAACGCAATCAAGTTCTCCGTTATCCAGAAGTCCTCCTCTTGTCTTCGCCGTAACAGACGTAAAATCAACCAGCTTATTGGCTACTGCCTCATCATAAGTACAGTCAAATATCTTTGCTGCCATTTCATATGCCACATCAATATCGTAGCCTTCATATTCACCTGTTGCAGTATTAATAATACCGACATTAACAGTATCTGACTTGGCGCCAACTTTTAACTTGCCGGCTGCCTTGATATCTTCTACAGTTCTCTGACCTGATGATGAAGTTCCTGCACTTGCACTTGTGCTGTCTGCGCTGCTGCCACATCCTGTGAGAGCTCCTAAGGTAACTACTGCTGCCATCACTGCTGCTAAAAATCTTTTCTTCATAACTTTGTCCTCCTCATTTTGTATTTCTTCCTATATATAAGCGTTTCATTGTAACTAATGTAATATCTTACTAAAGAATATCTTCGTACGTTCATTCTTGGGATTACTGAATACTTCTTCCGGTGTTCCTTCCTCTACGATCTTGGCACTATCCAGAAAAATAACTCTGTCTGCAACCTGTCTTGCAAATCCCATCTCATGGGTTACACAGATCATTGTGATATCTTCTTTGGAAAGCTGTACCATAACATCCAGTACTTCATTTACCATCTCCGGGTCAAGTGCACTGGTGGGTTCATCAAAAAGGATGATCTCCGGATGTGTTACCAAAGCTCTCGCAATGGCTACACGCTGCTGTTGTCCACCGGAAAGGTTCTGCGGATAAGCATCTGCTTTATTGGCAAGTCCCACACGATCCAGATACTCCATTGCTGTCTGTTCCGCTTCTTTCTTCGATACCTTATGGAGTTTGATAGGTGCCATTGTCAGATTCTGTAATACTGTCTTATGCGGGTATAGATTGAATTGCTGGAATACCATTGCCATGTGATCTCTGGACATCTGAATCCAGTTTTTCTGTGTTACCAACTCTCCTCCGATATAAATCTCACCGCTTGTAGGTTTCTCCAATCGGTTGATGCATCGGATCAAGGTACTCTTACCACTTCCGCTGGGTCCCAGGATGACCAGCTTCTCACCTCTCTTAATTGTAAGATTGATGTCATCCAACACCTGCAGGTCACCATATCTTTTTCGTAAATGTTCAATTCTGATCATTTCATTTCCGTTTTCCATACCCAATCACTCCAATCTCATAATTCTCCTCTGAATATAACAAAAGGAGCCAACGAATAACTTCGTTAGCTCCCTTGCTATCTATTTGATAGGCACTATTCTATACAAGTGCAATGGGAAAATCAAATACCAATATTTTGAAAGAAATATAATAATTTTGTTATATCTTTGTATTTTTCCTTCATAAATGCATAAAAATGTATGTATGTAGATTACTTCAAAGTAATTTGAAGTTTGTTTGAAGTGTGATTGAAGTTGACTTTGAAGTGTGATTGAAGTGAGATTGCTCAATGAAATCGTACTCCGATCCCAAACCCTGGTCTGCCTTCCTCCAATTGCTTCTCCCTGACAAACAGCAATCTTCATGCGCATTACCTCATTTACCTATATTTTGTTTCTATCCGATACATTCTTTCATCACTCTGAGTACATTGCCATTTGCAAACTTATCCAACTGTCTTGGTGTCATGCCCTTTTTGGCAAGCAGGTCAAATAATTGATCCATCTGTGTTGGATGACTGATCTCCAGATGTCCTCCCACACCGTCAAAATCCGTTCCCATTGCAATGCAATCCTCCCCGCCTACCTGGAGCATATGCCATACATGATTTGCCAGATACTCAGCCTTACTGTCAGTTTCTGTCTCAGGCGGTGTTACAAAATCGGGGCAGAAGTTCAGTCCTGACACACCGCCCTTGTTGGCTAATATTCGAATCATTTCATCAGTAAGATTTCTAGTGTGTGGTGTCAATGCCCTACAGTTGGAATGGGAAGCTATGAATGGCTTTGTACTGTATTTCGCCACATCCATAAATCCACCATCAGACAAATGAGATACGTCTACCAGAATACCAAGCCGATTCATTTCACCAATTGCTTCAATCCCAAAATCTGTAAGTCCTTTATTCATAATTTCCAGTTCTTTTGAATTAGGATAACCAAAGCAGTTTGCAAAGTTCCATGTCAGGGCAATCGCACGTACTCCCTGTTCGTACAGATAGTGCAGCTTCTCCATTTTGCCCTGTACCATTCTGCCATCTTCTACTGTCAATACAGCAGAAGATAAGCCATTCTCCCAGTTATTTACAATATCTGTATAACTTGAAGCCATTGCAATTATATCTTTATGTATCGCTACTTCTTTACGCAGGTTTTCTGTTAATATTGCAAAAAATTCATCATCAGGAGGAAGCTCTGGTCTTTTGGCTCCATCTCTTGCCGGCATATCTCTGGGTGGGAAGAAAACTGCAAAAAACTGGCACATCTGTTTTGCTTCTTTCATCTGTTTTATACTCTGCATGCCCTCACCATCATAGAGACTGTCAGTGCCCTGCTCCAGGGTCCGTAAAAGTGTATCACAATGCATATCAATATAAGAATACATACTATTCATCCTTCTTTCTGTTTTACTTCATTATATCATGTGCAAATTCGGCACATGATCCAATTCGCCGTTCGGGATGAACATGCAAGCATGTTCCCCCTCACTAACGCTCATTATATCATGACACGGATTTTAAATATCTGGCAAGTGCATCCAAAAACATTTGGTTCTGTTCAGGTCGTCCGATGCTGACACGTAGATACCTGCCATACCATATATCTTTGAGAAGGTTCGAAGAACAATGATGTTTTTGCCTCCTTCTTCCCACCATATGGAAAAAGTGCCTGCAGAACATCATTCTACAGACACCTTTATCTTTTCTATACTATGTAATTCATATTACTCGCTCTTTACTGCGTTCTTATATACTCTGTTCAATGCAACAGGATGATATTCTACACCAGTTACTTTAGAAGATAACATCTCTGCATTACACTGTGTATACAGAGGGAAGATTACCGCATTATCCATAACAAGCTTCTCCGCATCATAGAGTCTTGCCCAGCGGCCTTCTGCATCTGTACACAGATCGCCTGTCGTACACTCATCGATCATTGCATCAAATTCTGCATTGCTCCAGAAACCATAGTTATTGGAGTTACCGGTTACCCACATACCAAGATAAGTCATAGGATCTGCATAGTCAGGTCCCCAGCGTGTCAGACCGATCTCAAAAGTACCTTCCTGCATATCCTGCAGTCTCTGTTTCTTAGGCTCAATGACCAGATTTACAGTAAATCCTGGCAGAGTTGTCTCCCACTGCTCCTTGATTACCTGCGCTACTTTCTGAGGTGCATCATCCGCATCAACAACCATATCAATGCTAAGCTCTGTGATTCCAAGTTCTTCTAAGCCTTTTGCCCAGTAATCCGCTGCTTTGGCAGCATCATAAGAGCACACATCTGCGAATTTGGTCTGGTCTGCGGCGAAATCAGAACCATCAGGACCTGTAGCGAACTGAGGTGGTACAGCCGTATAGGTAGGTGCAGAACCATCCTTCAATACGTCATTGGTGATCGCTTCACGATTGATAGCCATAGTAAGTGCAAGACGAATATTTAAGTTAGCCAACTCCGGTACATTTCCGATATTAGGCGCAATATACCATAAATATCCTGCACCAATAGAAAGAAATTCCGGATCATCCTTTACCTGGTCTACCTGTTCACCATTGATCAAGGTCGTATCCAAAGCTCCCGTCTGATAACTCATCAGAGCCTGCTGGGAATCCTGAATTACCTGATAATGAAGTCCTGATAAGGCAATCTTATCTGCATCATAATAGTAAGGATTCTTGGTCAGATGTATCGTAGTTGCTGCCGGTTCATAAGAATCCAGCACGAACGCACCATTTGCCAGTGTAGTCTCCGGGCTGCTTGCGAATGTATCTGCACAGGTATTATAGAATTCTTCGTTTACAGGATAAAAAGTCGGGAAATACATCAGGGAAAGGAAGTAACTTACCGGAACGTTCAACTCTACCTGTAAAGTAGTATCATCCAGCGCTGTAACGCCAAGTTCACTCTTATCTTTCTCACCTGCTATGATCTCGGCTGCATTCTTTACCTGTCCGATATCACTCATCATATAAGAATACTCACATGCATTCTTAGGATCTACTGCTCTTTGCCATCCAAATACGAAATCTGCTGCTGTAACCTCTGTTCCGTTACTCCACTTAGCATCATCGCGAAGATGGAAAGTATAAGTCAGACCATCTTCTGAAAGTTCATAGCTTTCTGCGATAGCAGGCACTGGAGATCCTTCTGCATCCATCTGCATTAATCCATCGGTAAAATCTGCTATTACTTCAAAAGAAGTACCATCCTGACCAATCTGTGGATCAAGAGATTCCACCGGAGTTTCAATCATAATATTCAAATCATTCGATGCGGCAGCTGAAGAAGTATCAGAGTTGCCGGTTTCTGTCGATGTTACAGTTTCTGTAGCAGTTGTGTTTGAATCTGTAGTGCCTGCTGATCCGCAGCCTGTCAAGCTGGCTGCTATCATAGAGGCAATGATAGTAACTGTCATCAATTTTCTTTTCATAAACATCCTCCCCATACTGAAATAACGCAACAAAGTATTACCATGGTAACGCTTCGTTGCGTTAAAGCAAAGTCTAGCACAACTTTTATGAAAATGCAAGCACAAACTGTGTTCTGTAACTAGATAGCTGCTTTTACTTCTGTTACTGCTTCTGTCATCGCATATGGATCAAGAACTTTGTTCAACTCCTTTTCTGATAATAACTTTTCTGCAAGTACCAACTCTCTGACTGTTCTGTTCTCTTTTAATGCTCTCTTTGCAATCTCAGCGGATTTCTTATATCCAATGTAAGGACACAAGGCAGTAGCAATACCGGCACTGCTTTCCATTAATGTTTTGCAACGATCACGATTTGCAGTAATACCAACGATACAATTATCAGTCAAGGTCTTCACTGCACCTTCCAGTGTCTGGATAGATTCGAAAAGATTATAGAACAATACCGGTTCAAATGCATTCAGTTCCATCTGTCCTGCTTCTGCTGCCATTGTAATAGTTGTATCATGTCCAACGATCAGAAATGCGACCTGAGTTACGACCTCCGGAATGACAGGATTTACTTTACCTGGCATAATGGAAGAACCATTCTGTTTAGCGGGAAGATTGATCTCACCCAATCCTGTTCTTGGACCGGATGAAAGCAGACGCAGATCATTACACATCTTGGACAGGTTTACAGCACAGGTCTTCACTGCACCGGATACTGCCACAAAACCATCCAGATTCTCTGTTGCATCAAACAGATCTGCTGCCTGTGACAGAGGATAGCCTGTAATTCTGGCAAGACATGGAACAACATTGTAAAAATATGCATCAGATACATTGATTGCAGAACCAATCGCTGTACCGCCAAGATTAACCGTGTACATTTCCTTACATGATTCTGCTATTCTTCTCCTGTCACGCTCCACCATGGAGGCATATGCATGAAATGTCTGCCCCAGACGCATAGGTACTGCATCCTGAAGCTGTGTACGTCCCATCTTGATCACATCATCAAAAGCTGTTGCTTTGATCGTAAGTTCTCTTTTCAATCTGTCCAGTTCTGCCAACAGAGGCTTCAACAGATCCAGTACAGTCAGCTTACCTGCTGTAGGAATGACATCATTGGTGGACTGTGCCATATTTACATGATCGTTTGGATGAACTCTGGTATAACCACCTTTCTCACCACCCAGTAATTCATTTGCACGATTAGCTATTACTTCATTCATATTCATATTTGCACTGGTTCCGGCACCGCCCTGGATCGCATCCACAATAAATTCTTCACGGAATCTTCCTTTGATGACTTCATCGCAGGCACGGATAATTGCCTCTGCATAACCGGCATCCAATGCAAATGCATCACGATTCGTAATGGCTGCAGCTTTTTTGATCCTCGCCAGATTTTCCAAAAATACAGGATTCATAGGAGCTCCTGTAATTGCAAAATTTTCTTTGGCACGAAGTGCCTGTACTCCGTAATATGCTTCCTCTGGTACTTCCATTGTTCCAATTGAATCTGCTTCCATACGTGTTTTCATAATTTTCTCCTCATTTCCGCGCACACTCTTTGCATATGGAGAATTTGTGTCAAGTGCGCATAGCACAAATCCCTTCTGGTAACTATTCAGAACCCCCTGCGCAAAATCGCTGTTTCACAGCTTTGCTTTTGCTTATGTGGTTACTTCGCCATATAAATTGTGTCAAATATGCTTGTGAACAAGCATATTCTGCCTCAATTTGCATGGCTCTGAATAGATTCAAAATATGCTACGAGATTATACCCATCCAAAACACTTGTAAATACTTTTAATCCGAAACGTTACTTGGAAACGAATTTTGCATGTTTTAGATTAATTATTTTAATATTTTCTAAATTTTGCTTAATTTTATTAACCTGCCATATTGTAATTCTGCGAATATGAGAGTACACTTATCTATCATAAAGCATGCAAGATTTGAAAAATTCAACACTATAAATGCTGATTATATAAGCTTTTATAGTGCACATGCAGTTCTTGTAAAACGCACATAAATACAACTTCGCAATATACAAACACTCTTTACAAAACCAACTTGCAAAGTAACAGAATTGTGCGCCCTGGTCTGAATTGCTTTCACACATGCGTAAACAGGCACTTGAAAAACGTTGGCACTTAGGCGGTATGGAAGCATACGCTTCCAATAGCGCCTTATGTGACCACTACGTTTTTCACGTAGCGAGAGCGTGCCTGTGGTGTATTGTGAAAGCACCCCAGACCAGCACAATTCGTCCCTTTTTCAGAGGAGGTACACATAATATGGAACACACCCTGGATTCAATTGATAAGAAGATTATAGAAATTTTGCAGGCAAATGCCCGCACCCCCATTAAAGATATTGCAGCGGAAGTTTTTCTCTCCTCTCCTGCTGTTTCCTCTCGTATTGAGAAAATGGAAAAAGCAGGTATTATCTCCGGGTATCATGCCCAGATCAACTACCTGCTCTTTGGTTATCACATCAAAGCCTTTATTAACTTGGAAGTAGAACCTTACCAGAAGAAAGAATTCTATCCATTTATTGAAGCCATTCCAAATGTCATTGAATGCAACTGTGTGACAGGAGACTATGCTATGCTCATAGAAGTTGCTTTTCAGACAACAGTTGAATTGGATCATTTCATTAATGAACTACAGCATTTTGGCCGCACCAAGACACTGATCGTGTTCTCCACTTCTGTTGAACACCGAGATGTTCCCATTGAATAACATCATGACAGCAGCGCTTTATCATTGGCAAATTCTTCGCCGCTGACACGTTCGAACTGATGAAGAAGATCTTCTACGGTAAGTTTCTTCTTATCCTCACCCGCAATATTGAGAATGACTTTGCCCTCATGCATCATAATCAGACGATTGCCATGTGCAATGGCATCTCTCATGTTATGTGTGACCATCATTGCTGTCAGATGATTTTCTGCGATAATCTTATCCGAGATCTCTAACACCTTTGCCGCAGTCTTAGGGTCCAGGGCTGCTGTATGTTCATCTAATAAAAGAAGTTTGGGCTTCTGAATCGATGCCATAAGTAATGTAATTGCCTGTCTCTGTCCTCCGGACAGCAGCCCTACTTTACTGGTCAGTCTGTCTTCCAGACCAAGATTCAGAGTCCTCAGCATCTCTCTATAAGTCTCTCTCTCTGCCTTGGTAATACCCCATGTAAGTCTTCTGGACTTACCGCGTCTGGCAGCAATTGCCATATTCTCTTCAATAGACATGGTAGTAGCAGTTCCTGTCATAGGATCCTGAAAAACACGTCCCAGATATTTTGCCCTTTTATACTCAGACAACTTTGTTACGTCATCGCCGCCAATATAAATCTTACCTGAATCTACAGGCCATACACCTGCCACTGCATTCAGAGTCGTAGATTTACCGGCGCCGTTTCCACCGATCACAGTCACGAACTCGCCTTCCTCCAGGGTCAGGTTGACACCACATAATGCCTTTTTCTCATTGATCGTGCCTGCATTAAATGTCTTATATACTTCTTCAATTTTCAACATCTCTGCCATTATTTCGCACCTGCTTTCTTTTTGCTGTTTTCCTTCAGATACGGAATCGCCAGGAAAATAGCTACTACGATAGCTGAGAACAGCTTCAGATCATCGGACGGGAACTTTAACCACAGTACTACACTCAGTACCAGATAATAAATGATCGCGCCTGCAATGACTGAGAATAAAGTCCATGCAAAAGCCATTTTTTTGCCTGCTGCCAGCTTACCAAACAGAACTTCGCCAATGATTACAGCTGCAAGACCAATAACAATGGCACCACGTCCCATATTGACGTCGGCTGCACCCTGATACTGCGCATACAGTCCTCCTGCAAGTCCCACCAGACCGTTGGAAATCATCAATGCAAGTACCGTATGAAAATCTGTATTAATACCTTGTGCCCTTGCCATCTGCTTATTACAGCCGGTCGCACGGATCGCATGTCCCTGCTCCGTTCCAAAATACCAGTACAAAATTGCTACTACTACTACGCAGAATAAGATACATGTCGTAAAGACGCGGATCTTCGTTGCTGTAGAATCTGATACATAACGAAGTGATACTACCAGATTATATTTATCGACACTGACTGCCTGATTGGAGCAGCCCATAATATTCAAATTAATGGAATACAGAGAAATCTGGGTAAGAATACTTGCCAGAATCCCAGGAATACCCAATGTTGTATGTAAAATACCCGTTACAAAACCGGCTGCCATACCAGCCAGAAAAGCAAAGATCAAAGCCAGCCACGGATTCATCCCGCCACGGATCAGCATAACCGCAACTGCACCGCCTGTTGCCAGTGAGCCATCTACTGACAGATCTGCAAAATCCAGTAATTTATAAGTGATATACACACCTAACGCAAGTAAGCCCCATATTAACCCCTGTGCGCAGGCCCCCGGCAATGAGCGAAATAATGCCGCCGGACTTAATGATGATAAATATGCTGTTAAAAGCAAATGAAACCCTCCCTTTTGAAGCATAGAGAGCTTCCCGAAGGAAACTCTCCCATTTTTACTCTTTTATTCTGCTGCAATTGCTGTATACCCGTCAGGAATTGTAATACCAAGCTGTTCTGCGATAGAAGCATTGCATTCTTTCGTTACCTGAGGTGCATATTCAATATTCATTGTTGTAATATCTGCACCATTTACAAGAATATCATATGCCATCTCGCCTGCCTTGTATCCGATATCATAGTAGCTGATGGAAAGTGTTGCAACACCACAGCCCTTACAGATACCTTCCTCACCTGCAATAACAGGAATTCCTGCCGGAAGTGTAATGTTATTGATCGTCTCTGTATTACCTGCCATTGTATTATCTGTAGGAATATAGATAACATCTACTTCTGTAACTGCTGTCTGTACGACAGAAGCAATATCATTGGAATCAGCTGCTGTATATTCCTTGTATGAGATATTGTCTGCATCCAGTGCCTTCTCAAACTCTGTAGCCTGATACTTGGAATTTGGCTCTGCTGAGCAATACAGAATACCAACTGTCTTAGCATCCGGGAAAAGCTCTACCAGCATCTTCTCCTGCTCTGCAATTGGAGCAAGATCTGATGTACCGGAAATATTTCTGCCGGTAGCACCTGTCCAGTCATCGATTTCCAGAGCTGTTGCATAGTCAGTAATAGATGTACCCAGAATAGGGATTGTACTGGTAGCTGCACCTGCACACTGCAGAGCTGTTGTTGCGTTAGCAAGAATCAGATCATAATTGCTTGCCACGAAATTATTACTGATCGTTGCACAGTTAGCCTGCTCACCCTGTGCATTCTGTAAATCAAACTTCACATGATCTGCACCGAGCAGTTCTGTCAAAGCTGCCTCAAATCCTTCACTGGCCGCATCCAGAGCCGGATGCTCCAACTGCTGCAAAATACCAATCTGATATACCTTATCAGAATCAACTGCTGCCACTTCTGTGGAAGCTGCACCTGCTGTTTCTGTCTTAGCCTCTGTTGCTGTATCTGCAGGAGCTGCAGACTCTTCTGTTGCACTTCCACATGCAGCCAGAGACATAACCATAGCTGCTGACATTGCAACAGACATGAACTTATTCAATTTTTTCATAACATATTCCTCCATTCCCTTTCGCATATATGCTTTAGTACATAAACGCTTTAACACTTTTAATAAGCAAATTATAAATACGAATAAGGATTAAGTCAATACGTTTTTCTCAAAATAAACAGTACGAAAAATGCAGCCTGACCTAAGCCGGACTGCACTTGTTTGGTGCTGTAAATTTATACAAGGCTGTACTCCATCATCTCATATAACAGGCAGCTGTTTTCCGTGATTTCTGCAGGAAGCAGTGCTCTTGCCACACACTTGGGTTCTTCATTGGGATTATCCTCTCTGCTCAGATATGCATAATCTCCATCCAGGCTTGCCACCGTATAATATACTTTATCCAATAACATATCGTTTACCTTATGCAAGAATTTCTTTTACCACTGCTGCGATCTTGTCACACTTGCAGTTCGCAAAGAAATATTCACTGAACTTTTCCCCACTAAGAGCACCTTTTACAAGTTCTCTGTCCAGTTTAGGAAGAATATCGCACAGATCATTGTGTGTGATTTCCTTTACAGCATCCAGGATCTTCTTGTTGCGCTGTTCGGGAACTACTCTTTCCTTAGGATATCCGCCGCCACCCGGTGTGCAGAATAATTTCTCAAAGATATATTCCAGATTCAGCTCGCCGCCCCATCCAAAATTCTCAGCAAAAGGCAATGCCACACAATTACCGTCATTTACCTGTGAGAACAGATATGCATCAAGGGGGGATTCAATATGTCCACAAAGTACCTTAGGGAAAGCATTGCATGCAAGCATAGCTCCTTCTCCTGTTCCGCATCCTGTAATTACGAAATCTGCTGCACCTGAATTTAATAAAACTGCTGCCAGAATACCATTCTGTACATATGTGAGCTGATGCTCATCCTCTGCTGAATACATTCCATAATTAAATACTTCATGTCCCATAGGTTCTACGACCTTCTTCAATGTCTCACATACCATAGCATTCTTTGCAGCCTGGCTGTTCTCGTTAATTAACGCGATCTTCATAGTAATCTCCATTTCTGCGCTGTTTTCTCATAAATTTCGGGCTGACAGCGCATGCCCCAAACATTATAGTTTATAGTATAACATGAAGTGTTACCAAAACAAAGTCCAATACTTTTAAATTTTATGCAATTCTAACCTTTTCTTGACTTTTTACACAATTAAAGAATCCTTTTTTATAAAAAATTGTTAAAATTATACATTATTTATTGCTTTAAATGGTCGATTACGGTATATTATTAGTGTGATGTAAGTATTCGGCTGTCATTGTACGATAAGACAGCCACAGGAGGTTTATTATTTTGTCAGAAACCACAGAATCAAAGCCTGTCAAGATTCCTCAGGAGGAATACGACCAGCTCGTAGAACCTTACCGCGAAGCCATGACACGCCTTGAAGTAAGAATTAATGGTCTGAATGAAGATTACCGCAAAAAATACCGAGACTATCCAATACATAATGTACAGGCACGTATCAAGAGCCGAAAGAGTATAGAAAAGAAACTCGTACATAGAGAACTGCCAGTTTCTGCCATGTCAGCCAAGGAAAATCTTACTGATATTGCCGGAATCCGCGTTATCTGTTATTTTATTGAAGATATATACAGCATCCTTTCTCTTGTAAAAAACCAGACGGATCTGCTCATTCTGAAAGAAAGCGATTATATCAGTAATCCTAAAGCGAGCGGATACAAAAGTTATCACATGGTTCTTGGTGTTCCTGTATACAGGATCGAAGGTATGCAGTACTATCCTGTAGAGATACAGTTTAGGACTTTATCCATGGATCTGTGGGCAAGCATGGAACACCGCATCTGCTATAAAGGAGAGACTCCGGAATCAACATCTGAAGCTTTTCAATATTATTCCGAAGAACTTTCCAAAATGGAACGCAAAATGAAACACCTGCTTGATGAGATCAGAAAAGACAATCCACAGGAACCTACACAGTAATATGATATTCTATCATAATTTAAGGCAGATACCTGACTGTTTCAACAGGTATCTGCCTTATTTTTAGTTCTGTCTACCGTTTCTATACTGAATCGGTGTCATGTTATATTTTTTCTTAAAAAGTCTGTTAAAATGCTCTACATTCTGATATCCCACAGTATATGCAATGTTCTCCACTGTCATATTGCTGTTCTTTAAGAGCGTTCTGGCCTTCTTCATGCGGATACTCTGTACAAAATCCCCAAATGTCTTACCGGACTTATCCTTGATGTACTTGGAAATATAAGGCTCAGATAAATGGAACTGTTGTGCCATATCCTCCAGTGTTACTGTCTGGTAATTAGCCTGTATGTAATTCTGCATGGCGATCAGGCGCTCATCCTGCACAGAATCCTTTGCCTGAATATCAGGCAACTGATTTACAGCTACTACCAATGCATTAATAGAGGACTTGATGATATCATCATCAATACCCACGCCCCAATACATTTTACCCTGACAGGTAATTCCTACATAAGACATTGCCTTAGAAGAAGAACCTCTGGAAAGAGCATGTTCTTCATAAACAGATAACTCATAGCTGATTCCAAAATACTGCTTGATCGTATTGGATACTGCATCCAGACGGCCATTACCATTCGCCTCTACAACATGCATCTGATTATCCTGTACAATTGTGGCTTCTGCCATAATACCGTTGATCTGTTTAAAATGACACTCAGGTATCTGGAAGAATGGCTGTCTGTTCACATATTTATCTTCAAATATCTCATATACCCACTGCGGTGTCAGTTCTTTGTGTTCTTCATCAGATACGTGTTTTACCAGATAACCGAACTCTTCACGCATCTTCTCAGGCAGGGAAATACCAAAATTCTGTTTCAGGATATAATTTACACCACCCTTACCGGACTGACTGTTGATACGGATAACATCTGATTCATAGGTTCTGCCCACGTCCATAGGATCGACCGGAAGGTAAGGAACTGACCATTTATACAGCTTCTTATCCTCTCTCCATGCCATACCTTTTGCGATAGCGTCCTGATGGGAACCGGAGAATGCGGAAAATACCAGGTCTCCGGCATAAGGCTGACGTTCATATACATGCATTCTGGTAAATCTCTCATATTTCTCACGGATTGCAGGAATATTTGAGAAATCCAGTTTAGGATCTACTCCATGGGAGAACATATTCATAGCCAGTGTTATGATATCCACATTACCTGTTCTCTCACCGTTACCAAATAAAGTACCCTCAATACG
>CAYRAW010000018.1:0-2893 GCA_964422225.1 uncultured Roseburia sp. | reverse complement strand
CTCAATACGATCAGCACCTGCCAGTAAACCAAGCTCTGCATCACTGACACCGCTTCCTCTGTCATTATGAGGATGTAAGCTCAAAGTAACTGCTTCACGGTACTTCAGATTCTTGCTGATATACTCTACCTGTGTTGCGAATACATGAGGCATTGCAATCTCTACTGTAGTAGGTATGTTAATAATAACTTTATTCTCTGGCTTAGGCTGCCATACATCCAATACTGCATTACATACTTCTACTGCATAATCTACTTCTGTTCCCGGAAAACTCTCCGGACTGTATTCAAAGGAGAAGTTACCTTCTGTCTCTGAAGCCAGTTTATTTAACAGCTTTGCACCATCAACGGCGATCTGCTTAATCTCTTCCTTACTCTTCTTAAATACCTGTTCACGCTGTGCAACAGAGGTAGAGTTATATAAATGGATGACTGCATGAGGTGCACCCTTAACAGCTTCAAAAGTCTTCTTGATAATATGTTCTCTTGCCTGTGTCAGTACCTGTACTGTCACATCATCAGGAATCATATTCTTCTCGATCAATGCTCTCATGAAATTATATTCTGTCTCAGATGCAGCCGGGAAACCTACTTCGATCTCCTTAAATCCTACCTCTACGAGCATCTGAAAAAAATCCAGTTTCTCATCCAGACTCATCGGCTCTATCAATGCCTGATTACCATCCCTCAAGTCAACAGAACACCAGATAGGTGCCTTATCTACATAATCCTTTTTAACCCAGTCGTAAGTACATACAGGCGGCATAAAATATGCACGCTCATACTTGTCATATCCCTTCATATTTTCTCCTCACCTTTCTTATATTGATACATATAAATAACAAAAAATCTTCCGCCCCTATATTCCGAACGGAATTATAGAGACGAAAGATGTTCTCTCGCGGTACCACTCTATTTCATGCATCGCATGCTCTCACTGACACTATCATGTCTGACCCCTGTAACGGTGGGCTTCCGTCATGGCCTACTTACCAGTTATGGTATGTTTAGCCTGCAGCTCCAAGGCGAGTTCCCTGCATTCCCCCTGTCGTCTCGCATCATCCGGCGACTTTCTGAAAAGCTTCCTGCAGCTACTATTCCTTTTCATTGCCTTTTCAATCGTATGCTGTTATCTTAGCACAGGATCATGCAAATTGGAATGATTAAATTTAATCATTTACATTGATATATTTTATTATGTATATCTTTTTTCCATTTTGATAACAGCGTGGTAATTCTTCCATTTTCTCTCTATCATTCTTGAAATTTCGTCTGAAACTTCTTCATCTGTCTTAGGATATCCCTGTGGTACTACCACATCAAAGATCAAATTCGTATGAGTCGGTCCTTCTACCATTCTGAAATCATGAATAGAGAGTACCTCATCCATTTGTTTTACCAATGTTTCTACTTCTTTACGCAGTCCCATGACTCTCTTATCATCTACTGCGATCGGGTCCATATGGATAACAACCTCACAGTGATATTTTGATTTTAACTCACGTTCGATCAGATCTATTTCATCATGGATCTTATAGATATCCAGATTTCCCGGAACTTCTGCATGCAAGGATACCATGATCCTGCCCGGTCCATAATTATGGATCACCATGTCATGAACACCTGCTACCATCGCATGCGCCTTTACTGTTTCCTCAATATCATGAACAAATTCCATATCCGGTGCTTCCCCAAGCAATGGACTTAACGTGTCCTTTGCCGATGATACACCAGCCAGCAGAATAAAAATAGCAACGACCAGTCCGGACCAGCCATCCAGATTAATGCCCACGATCCAATAAAGCAGCATGGATAATAATACTACTGTCGTTGCGATACAGTCGCTGAGACTGTCTGTAGCAGTTGCCTTCATCGCAGAAGAATCAATTCTTTTTCCATAAATGGTATTATACAATGCCATATAGACCTTGACCAGAATAGAGGCAGCCAGTACCACTATCGTCAGCACATTGATCTCCATACTTTCCGGCCGGATCACCTTAACAATGGAGGAACGGAATAATTCTGCCCCCATTACAATGATCAATACTGATACGCCCAGTCCGGATACGTATTCAATTCTTCCATGTCCAAACGGATGCTCTGTATCCGGTTCTTTTCCTGCAAAATGAAATCCCAACAGAGTAATGAAGCTCGACCCCGCATCTGACAGGTTATTAAAGGCATCTGCCATGACAGATACCGATCCACTGAGCAGTCCTGCTGTGTATTTACCTGCAAAAAGCAGTACATTCAATAGAATCCCTACTACACCAGCCAGCAGTCCATATTCCCTTCGGACCACCGGATCAGTGTACTCTTTGCCATTTTTAATAAAAATACGGCTCAACAATGTAATCATGGCTCATCCCCCCATAATAAGACCACAAATTATTTCGTATATTGATTTCTGCGTATTATGCCAAATCCCAGAGGATATGGTCCGGTGTGAACACTAATAGTAGCACCGATCTGATATATTGGGAATTGTTCTTTTGTTACCTGATAACCCTTCTGGTTCAGAAATTCAACTGCTGCCACCTGAAATTCTTCTGCTTCCTGTCTGTCATAACCAAATCCTACTGCCAGACTGTAATCAGAACAATCCTTAGATAAGTTACATTCGCCCAGATACTGTACAAGCAGATCTCTTACCTTATCCAGAGATCTGTTACGGCTTCTGGCAATTCCTGATGAAAAGATTTCTCCTTCTTTCAACGTAATAATAGGACGAATCCCCAGCACAGAACCTGCAACACCGGCTACTTTACCAATTCTGCCGCCATGCTTTAAGTACTCCAGATTGCCTACTGTAAAGAATATTCTGCCTGTGGATTTGATCGTTTCAAGTTCTTCTACTGCCTTATCATAAGGGACTCCTGCTTCCTGCATCT
>CAYRAW010000017.1:12580-22839 GCA_964422225.1 uncultured Roseburia sp. | reverse complement strand
AGCCATCAGCTACAGGCTATATCACATATACATATAATGGAAAAGCCTATAATTTTAATCAGGCAGTTGTAGCAGAGTATGATATGGTCATGACACTTTTTGCAACACAGAATGTAGAAGTGACGATGAATGTTGTGAATTACTATAATGCAGCAACAGCCATGACTGTAAAACCGGACGCCAGAAAAGCAGGTTATCGTCATTATGCTTTCAATACAGATGAACAGCAGGGAGCAGAATCTCTGGAAGCCGTTATGGCTTTCCTGACAGAAAGATACAGTAATCCTGCAACAGGACTGGTATCTAACTGGATCATTGGAAATGAAGTGAATAATAATAATCCATGGTATTATGCAGGAAATTATGATGTGACGGCATTTACTCTGGAATATGAGAAGGCATTTCGTATGTTCTATACAGCGATCAAAAGTGTGAATGCGAACGCCAGAGTTCTGACATGTATTGACCAGCGCTGGACATGGGAAGACGGAACTGCCAATCAGTATGGAGCGAAGAAATTTATTGATGCTTTTAATGTAGATGTAGCATCGCATGGTAATATTGACTGGGGTGTAGCATGGCATCCGCATCCGGTTCCGCTGACAGCACCCAAATTCTGGGATATGCCTTCCAATTATAAGGCGCTGCATTTGATCGATCATACTTCTGATACGAGAATGATCAATCCTACTAATATGGAAGTATTTACCAATTATATGTGTCAGTCTTCCTATCTGTCTCCAACAGGGCAGGTCAGATATATTATGATATCTGAGATTCTTTTCAATTCTATGAATGAAGGAGAAGCAGTACAGGCAGCAGCTTTTGCTTATGCATATAAGCTTGCGGAACAGAATCCATATATCAAGGCATTTATCGTTCACAGAATGGTAGATTCTCCTTATGAAAAGGCAAGTGATAAGATCGCATGCGGACTTTACAATTGCGATGCAAATGGCTGGGCTTCTACACCGAAGCAGATCTATGAGGTATTTAAATATATTGATACTGCACAGGCAGCAGCTTATACCAGCTTTGCATTACCCATCATTGGTGCATCAAGCTGGGCGCAGTTGGGCGTAAATTAAATACGATTTATATAGAGATGGCAGTTATTGACACGAAAAGTCAAATGATTGCCATCTCTCTTTCGTGCAGATGAAATATTTTTAAAAATTTTTCGACACAAGAGAGAATGAATATGCAGGAAAACGTCGAAAATACAAAGTATGTTGAATATTAATAAAAGAATACCTTGAAAAAAGGTTATATTTATGCTAAAATGTACCACTTATACAGTTGTTGACAAAATTTTTCATATATGTATAATAAATATCAGTTGTTTGCAGTGGGCGAACAATTGTGTTTCTGAATAAGAGTTAAGTGCGATGGACAAGGATGTCTATAGGCACTTTTTTTGCGTATTAACGAATAGTTTACCACAGCAAAGTGATAACGTTAGAAAATAACGTAAATTAAAGGAAAGATATGATAAAAAATAGATTTAAGGACGATTATTCGTGGCATGCCAGACTCAATGGCAAGGGCAGAGTCGTGGATGATATCTGTTATACAGGATATTATTATATATTGCCTTTTTCAGAGAAGCAAAAGAAAAAGACCAATTGGATCAATATGACATTCGCAGTGATCCTGTTGGCGTTACAGGTGGCAGCAGGCATGGTCAATCAGGACTCTTCCAGAATTTTCTGGGTACTCTATCCTTACCTGTTCACATTTCTTCCGGTATTTTATTTTCTGGTGGGAGTCTTCAGTTATTGGAGCGATCCCCTGCGTATGCAGAAAGCCCAGTATGAGACAGGAATTGCCAGAATGAAACGTTCCTGTATCGGTTCCATGGTAATGACAGTCATCAGTGTGGTACTTGATATTATTTATATGGTCATCCACAGAGGTGATATGCAGACAGGAAAAGAATTCCTGTATACAGGAGTTTTGATTGCCTATATTATAGTATGTGTAGTATTTGGCAGGTACTATGACAGAACTTATGCGGGATTAAGGACAGAGCAGTCTCAGAATAAGCTGGAATAGACACGGACATCAGGTTTTTCCCTTTGACAACGGTACAGGCTGTGTCAAATGGTTAAGCATATATGAACAAGGAGGATTTTTTTGTTATGAAAAAAAGAAACAAGCTTATTGCGGTTCTTTTAGCAGGCACAATGGTTGCAGGCTTATTAACAGGATGTGGTTCCACAGCAGATACTTCTACTGAGACAACATCTGCTACAGAAGCAGCAACAGAAGGTGCTACAGAGGCAGCAACAGAAACAGCAAGCAATTCAGACACACCGCTCGTTATCGCACATGATGACGTGAGCGAGAAATTCAGCCCATTCTTCGGTGAAACAGTACCTGATGAAGACGTATGGCTTCTGACTACAGTATCTTTACTGGATTATGACCGTCAGGGCGAGATGGTTTACAACGGTATTGAAGGTGAGACAAGAAGCTACAATGGTACAGACTATACTTATACAGGTCTTTCTGACTGCGTAGTTACCGAGAATGAAGATGGTACAGTTGATTATGACTTTACAATCCGTGATGATGTAAAGTTCTCAGATGGTGAACCTCTTACAGTAGATGACGTTATCTTCTCATACTATGTATATCTTGATCCATCCTATGATGGAACATCATCCCTGTATGCACTTCCTATCAAGGGACTGGATGCATATAGAAACGGCTCCACAGTATTATATCAGTTAATGCTGACTAATGGTGCTGATAACACGGATTTCACATATTATACAGAAGATGATCAGAAGAAGTTCTTTGAAACAGATCTTCCTGCAGCAGGAGAGGCTTTTGCAAAGAGCATTGCTGATTATTGTACAGCTAACGGTTATGTAGTAGATGGTCTGGATGAAGTATCTAATGGTATGGTAAACTGGGGCTTCGCTACACAGAATGATGACGGCTCAGTAACAGGTGATTCTACAGGTACTACCTGGACAGAAGCTCCTACATATGCAGATATGTGGGCTGAGATGGTAGCTAAGTATGATGGAGATTATCAGACATTATCTGATACAGAAGCAGCAGAATCTTCTCTGTTCTCTTTCCTAGATGACAGCTACAAGACAACTGTTGAGACAGGTGATTCCGTTGCCAGCATCGAGGGTATCCAGAAGACAGGTGACAATTCTGTACGTGTAACTTTAACAGAAGTTGATGCAACAGCTATCTACCAGTTATCAGTTTATGTATCTCCATTACATTACTATGGTGATGAGAGCTTATATGATTATGATAACAACCAGTTTGGTTTCCCTAAGGGTGATTTAAGCTCTGTAAGAGCTAAGACAACAACTCCTATGGGTGCAGGTCCTTACAAGTTCGTAAGCTATGACAACAAGATCGTATACATGGAGGCAAATGAGTACTATTACAAGGGTACTCCTAAGACAAAGAATCTGCAGTGGAAGACAACTTCCGAAGCTGATAAGCTCCCTGGTGTAGTACAGGGAACTACAGATATTGCTTCTCCTTCTATTTCAAAAGACGTTATGGCACAGATCAAGAGTGAGAACAGCAATGGTGAATTATCCGGTGATAAGCTGATCACATGCCTTACAGACTATCTTGGATATGGTTATATCGGTATGAACTCTCAGCTGATGAAGGTTGGCGAGGATGCAGGCAGCGAAGCTTCCAAGGATTTCAGAAAAGCTATTGCAACTGTAATCGCAGCATATCGTGATGTCGTAATCGACTCTTACTATGGAGAAGCAGCATCCGTTATCAACTATCCTATCACAAATACAAGCTGGGCAGCTCCTCAGAAGTCCGACGCAGATTATAAGGTAGCATTCTCTACAGACGTAGATGGTAACGAGATCTATACAGATGGAATGACAGAAGACGAGAAGTATGCAGCAGCACTTGATGCAGCACTTGGCTACTTCGAAGCAGCAGGTTATACAGTAACAGACGGTAAGCTGACAGCAGCTCCGGAAGGCGGCAGATTAGAGTGTACAGCTACAATCCCTGCAGGCGGCAATGGAGATCATCCTTCCTTTGGTATCCTGACAGCAGCAGCAGAAGCATTGAAGTCTATCGGCTTTGAGATGACTATCAATGACTTATCTGATTCTTCCCAGTTGTGGGATGGACTTAACGGCGGTACGATTGATATGTGGTGTGCAGCCTGGTCAGCTACTCCTGATCCTGATATGTTCCAGATCTACCACAGCGAAGGCGGTAGTGCAAAGAACTACAGAATCTATCAGCCGGAACTTGACGAACTGGTAATGGAAGGCCGTACAAGTACAGATCAGGAATATCGTAAGGCAGTTTACAAGGAAGCACTGGATTACATCGTTGATTACGCTGTAGAAATCCCTGTATATCAGAGACAGGAATGTATGATTTATAGCTCAGAGCGTGTAAATACAGATACGATCGTTAAGGATCCTACATCTTTCTGGAATTATCGTGCTGAAATCGAAAAGATTGAGATGAACTAATATTCCTGAAAAATAAATTCTTTTTACAGAATCATGCAGCTAAAAGGGGGATATGCTACATACATATCCCCTTTTAGACTGTAAATACGAAGGCATTTCGCGAAAGGGTGTGTGCCCTCTGGCGAAATGCCTTTGGAAAGGCAATAGTAAGGAGAGAAGACAATGAAGAAATTTGTAGTAAAAAGATTATTGATTTCCATAGTGCTTCTATTCTTTGTATCTATGATCATATATGGCATCATGCGCTGCATGCCTGCCTCTTTCGTAGAGACAAAGGCTATGGAATTATCACAGAAACCCGGAGCTAAGAGCTACGAGGAATGGCTACAGCAGTTAAATGCTGCATATGGACTCAATGACAGTGTGATTCAGGGATATTTCGTATGGGCATCCAAGGCGATTCGTGGACAGTTCGGTGATTCCTGGTTATACAATCAGCCCGTATTACAGAAGTTTGCCAGCGTTATCTGGTATTCCTTCGCATTAGGACTTGCTTCCTTTATTCTGGAGATCATCATTGCGATTCCTGCCGGGGTGGCAGCAGCCAGAAAGCAGTATTCACTGACAGACTATTCCATTACGGTCATTGCGTTGATCGGTATATCACTGCCTAGCTTTTTCTTTGCAACGATTCTGAAGTGGATCTTTGCAGTGAAACTTAACTGGCTGGATCTGTATGGTATTGTAGGACGTATGCATCAGCAGTTAAGTCCTATGGGGCAGTTCCTGGACATTGCCAAGCACATGATCATGCCGGTATTGACGCTGACGATTGTAAGTATCGGTTCCCTGATGCGTTATACACGTACCAATATGCTTGAGGTGTTGAATGCAGATTATATCCGTACAGCACGTGCGAAAGGACTTCCTGAGAAGAAGGTCATCAATCATCATGCATTCCGTAATATTTTGATTCCTATTATTACGTTGCTTGGTGGTACGCTGCCCAGTCTGTTCGGTGGTGCCCTGATCACAGAGACACTGTTCCAGATTCCGGGTATCGGATATACTTCCTATCAGTGTATTACCTTAGGTGACATTCCTTTTGTTATGTTCTATATGCTGTTCAGTGCAGTGTTGATCTTATTGGGCAACCTGATCGCAGATATTCTGTATGCAGTTGTTGACCCTCGTGTCAGAGTAAATTAGAAAGGAGAAAGAACATGGCTAACGAAGAAAATGCTAAGAGCAATGAAAATATGAAGTTAGATGATGCACAGCGTGTTAAGGTACTTTCTCCCGGAATGCTGGTAGCAAAACGTTTCTTTAGAAATAAGCTTGCCATTGTCGGTATGGTAATTATTATC
This sequence comes from uncultured Roseburia sp., assembly GCA_964422225.1. Classification (GTDB taxonomy): domain Bacteria; phylum Bacillota; class Clostridia; order Lachnospirales; family Lachnospiraceae; genus COE1. The sequence goes on along the minus strand of CAYRAW010000017.1, from coordinate 17,036 downwards.
TGTATGTTCCTGTTCTCCTTCCTGGGTGGAGCAATTATCCCATACTCTCAGAGTCAGGTATTCTACCGCACAGAGGAAATGAAGAAGGATTATGCAGGTGCAACTTATATTGATGATTATCAGATGTATCAGGCAGAGGATGTTACACTTCCAAGTGATATCTTTTCCAAGACCATCCTTGCTATTGGAAAGAATCAGAGTATCATAGAGACCAGAGATGGTTCTGTGCTTGGCATCAGAAAGCTGGAGGACGATGCTTACGTAATTTACAGCGCAGAGGAAACCAAAAATCCTAAGGCAATGAAGTCTGATGAGCATACGCAGGCGCTTGCAGAGGGAGATAATTATTTTGAATATGATGGGGTATCCTATATTGTAGATGATGCTACCGGTAAGGAGCTGCTCTATATTGTGAATGAGATGGCTATTGCCTGCAAATTATCCTTTACACCATATTCTGCAGATACTCAGTTATCTTATGATTTCTATAAGAGTGCGCTGATTGCCATGAGCGAGAATGCAAAGCAGTTCCAGACAGCACAGACAGTCTACGAACTGGAAATTGAGGGTGAAGGTGCTGCTATGGTAAAGACCACAGATGGTACAGATTATGCTTATATTTCAAGCATGAATATCAACAGTGTGGTAGGCGGCGTGTTCTTAACACCGGAATTTAAGGAAACAGCTCTTCTGGCAATTGAAGAAGGTGCAGATTCCTTTGAATATACAGATGAAACAGGAGAAACAGATACCTATCTTATCTCCGAGAAGACCGGTCAGTACATCATTCAGCGTAATCAGGAGACACGCGTGATCGATACTTATGCAAAGCCTTCCAAGGATCACTGGGTAGGAACAGATGCTAATGGTATGGATCTGTTGGCACGATTGATGTATGGTGGACGTATCTCCCTGTTGATCGGTTTCGTTGTTGTATTTATTGAAGTATTGATCGGCGTTATCATCGGTGGTATTGCCGGTTATTTTGGGGGCTGGGTAGACAATGTACTGATGCGTCTGGTAGACATTATTTACTGTATCCCTGCAATGCCTCTGTACCTGATCCTTGGTTCTATCATGGATCATTACAGAGCAAGCGCAACCGTCCGTATCTACAGCTTGTGTATCGTTATGAGTATCATTGGCTGGGTAGGGATTGCCCGTATTGTACGTGGACAGATTCTGTCCTTGCGTGAGCAGGAGTTCATGGTGGCAACAGAAGCGACCGGTATCAGAGTAAGCCGCAGGATCTTTAAGCACCTGATTCCTAATGTAGTACCTCAGCTTATCGTATTCGCAACAATGGGACTTGGTGATGTTATTCTGGCAGAGGCAACACTTAGCTTCCTGGGACTTGGTATCAAGTATCCGGCAGCTTCCTGGGGAAGTATCATCAATGCAGTTAATGACTCTTATGTTATGACAAATTATCTGTTCGTATGGATTCCGGCAGGTCTGCTGATCCTGTTGACTGTACTTGCATTTAACTTTGTTGGTGATGGTCTGCGTGATGCGTTTGACCCTAAGATGAAACGGTAGGTGGTAGCGATGGCATTCGGTAATAAGAAAAAGAGCGCTAATTATATATCCGCGAAAGAATCGCGTGCAATCTCCAGAGAGAATCGTAAGATTACCAGTGAGATGGAGAAGAAGAGAAACAGAAAACATATTCCTGAATCAGAATATATCACACAAATGAAAAATCCTGATAACTGTGTAGAATTTGATAATGTGCATACTTATTTTTTCACAGATATCGGAACTGTAAAGTCCGTAGATGGTGTGTCCTTTGATGTACCACAGGGTAAGACAGTGGGTATCGTAGGAGAGTCCGGCTGTGGTAAGTCTGTAACCAGCCTTTCTCTGATGCAGCTTGTACAAAGACCATCCGGTCAGACCGTAGAAGGTGAGATTCGTTTTAACACCGGAGAACAGGTGATCAATGTAGTCAATGCTCCTAATGAGGTAATGCAGAAATTACGTGGTAACTATATGTCCATGATCTTCCAGGAACCTATGACTTCCCTGAATCCTGTATTCCGTATTGGTGAGCAGGTAGATGAAGTCATTGCCCTGCATAATCCGGAAATGACCAAGGAACAGGTCAAGGCACGTACGATCGAGATGCTGGACATGGTAGGGATCGCCAACAAAGAAGGCGTATACAGAATGTATCCCCACGAATTATCAGGTGGTATGAGACAGCGTATCTGTATCGCAATGGCACTTGCCTGCAATCCTAAGCTGATCATTGCAGATGAACCCACAACTGCTCTGGACGTTACGATCCAGGCACAGGTACTGGATCTGCTCCGTAACTTAAAGGACAAGATCAACAGTTCTATTATGCTGATCACTCATGACTTGGGTGTTGTAGCAGAAATGGCTGACTATGTAGTCGTTATGTATGCAGGTCGTGTTGTAGAAATGGGTACAGCAAGAGAGATCTTCAAAGATCCAAGACACCCTTATACAATTGGTCTGATGAATTCCAAGCCAGTTGTTGGTAAACATATTGATAAACTTTACAGTATCCCGGGCAGCGTACCGAATCCGGTAGATATGCCTGACTACTGTTATTTCAAAGATCGTTGCGAGATGTGTGTTGAAGGATGTGATGGCGCTTATCCTGCTGCTTATCATGTATCTCCAACACATGTAGTAAGCTGTTATCGTTGTAAGGAAGGAGGCACTCAGAATGAGTAATGATAAAACAAGCATAGAAAATTCAATCATGCATGATCCTGATAATATTCTGGAGGTGTCTCATTTAAAGAAATACTTCCCGATCAAAGGCGGTTTCTTTGGCGGCGTAACAGGCAATGTAAAAGCTGTAGATGATGTATCCTTCAGCATTAAGCGTGGTACAACGATGGGACTTGTAGGTGAATCCGGCTGTGGTAAATCTACAACAGGCCGTACGATCCTGCGTCTGATCGAAAAAACAGAAGGAACCATACTTTTTAACGGAGAAGATATCAGTGATGTAGATAAGAAGAAGCTGAGAGAACTGCGTACCAAGATGCAGATCATTTTCCAGGATCCTTATTCATCCCTGTCACCGAGACTTCCTATCGGTGAAATTATTGGTGAAGCTGTAAAAGAGCATAATCTGGTGCCTAACAATGAATATGATGCATATATCTCACAGGTTATGAAGAACTGTGGCCTGCAGGAATATCATAAGGACAGATATCCTCATGAATTCTCCGGTGGACAGAGACAGCGTATCTGTATTGCCAGAGCGCTGGCATTGAATCCTGAATTTATTGTCTGTGATGAGCCTGTATCAGCGCTTGATGTATCCATTCAGGCACAGATCATTAACCTGTTAAAGGAATTACAGGAGAAGATGAACCTGACATATCTGTTCATTTCTCATGATCTGTCAGTTGTAGAGCATATCTCTGATACCGTAGGTGTTATGTATCTGGGTGGACTGGTAGAAACCGGCAACACCAGTGATATCTTCGAGAATCCATTACATCCTTATACCAAGGCATTGTTCAGTGCGATTCCTATGCCAGACCCGGATATCAAGATCAACAGAACAATTCTGGAAGGCGATATTCCTTCACCGGCTAATCCACCTTCAGGCTGTAAGTTCCACACACGTTGTAAGGAATGTATGGGAATCTGTAAAGAGCAGGCTCCGGAAGCAAAAGATATGGGCAACGGACATGTTGTCAGATGTCATTTATATGATTAAATATGAGTGGGCAGTGTAAGCTGCCTGCTTTTTTGCACAAAACTGGATGATAAGCAAATGAAAACAGCTTGACACCATAATTGGATGTGCTTATACTATATGATATATGGCACATGGCAGTGTTATAATGAAAAAGAAAAGACCATGACGGAGACAGTAATTTATGAGCGAACGCCTCAGAGAGTCGGAGCAGGTGAGAACCGATGCAAGTAACTGATGAATGAAAATCACTCCTGAGTCGCAGAGCTGAAAATTGGTAGAAAATAATAAGTAAGCAATGCCGTCTTTCCTACGTTACAGGGAACAGGTATGAACATCATTTATGGTGGAGTACATTTGTAATAGGTGGTATAACGATTGTAAGGCTCTCGTCCTATTTACAGGACGGAGCCTTTTTTTGCGCGAATAAGCAGAGCCATAGTATACGTTACAGAATGCATGCTCGCATGCAATTCTGCAACGTATACCATGGCGAGCAATGCGAACGAGCAAGCGAGGCTTGCGAGTCTGCTTATTCACGCAGATTTGCGTTAACCCCAGTGAGTTGTATCTGCTTTACTAAACCATAAACAGGTACTTGAAAAACGCCGGTACTTGGTTCGCATGGACGTAAGGCACATGCACACCTATGTAAACGCTGCGTTTTTCACGTAGCGAGAGCGGACCTGTGTTGGTTTTGCAAAGCAGATACAATTCACGGAAGATAATCAAAAATGGAGGTAACAACATGTATCAGAAAGTATCAGC
>CAYRAW010000017.1:7412-12480 GCA_964422225.1 uncultured Roseburia sp. | reverse complement strand
ATTCACGGAAGATAATCAAAAATGGAGGTAACAACATGTATCAGAAAGTATCAGCAGATATGAACTTTGTGGACAGAGAGAAGAATGTCGAGAAGTTCTGGAAAGACAATGATATTTTTAAGAAGAGTATGGAAAATCGTAAGGAAGGCGAAACATATACCTTCTATGACGGACCGCCAACAGCAAACGGCAAACCACATATCGGACACGTATTGACACGTGTTATAAAGGATATGATCCCAAGATACAGAACGATGAAAGGCTATATGGTTCCACGTAAAGCAGGATGGGATACACACGGTCTTCCTGTTGAACTGGAAGTAGAGAAGCTCCTTGGACTGAATGGTAAAGAGCAGATCGAAGAGTACGGTATGGAGCCTTTCATTAAGAAATGTAAGGAATCCGTATGGAAATATAAGGGAATGTGGGAAGACTTCTCCGGCACAGTAGGGTTCTGGGCTGATATGGATAACCCATATGTAACGTATGATGATAATTTCATTGAGTCTGAGTGGTGGGCTCTGAAAGAAATCTGGAACAAAGGCTTATTATATAAGGGATTCAAGATCGTTCCTTACTGTCCTCGTTGTGGTACTCCGCTGTCTTCCGCAGAAGTATCCCAGGGATATAAGACGGTAAAAGAGCGTTCCGCGATCGCAAGATTCAAGGCAGCAGGAGAAGATGCATATTTTCTGGTATGGACAACAACTCCATGGACACTGCCAAGTAACGTTGCACTTTGTGTGAACCCGAATGATACCTATGTAAAGGTAAAGGCTGCTGACGGCTATACTTATTATCTGGCACAGGCACTGGCTGATAAGGTATTAGGCAAGTTGGCAACAGAAGAAGGACAGAAAGCATATGAAGTATTAGAGACTTACACAGGTAAGGATCTGGAATATAAAGAGTATGAACCGCTTTATGCATGTGCAAAAGAGTGTGCAGATAAGCAGAATAAGAAGGGCTTCTTCGTTACATGTGACACTTATGTCACAATGACAGACGGTACTGGTATCGTTCATATCGCTCCTGCATTTGGTGAAGATGATGCCAATGTTGGACGTAATTATGATCTGCCATTTGTACAGTTCGTAGATGGCAAGGGTGAAATGACCAGGGAAACACCTTTTGCCGGATTATTTGTAAAGAAAGCAGACCCTGAAGTATTAAAAGATCTGGAGTCCAAGAGACAGCTCTTTGATGCTCCGAAATTTGAACATGAATATCCTCATTGTTGGAGATGTGACACCCCTCTTATCTACTATGCAAGAGAGTCTTGGTATATCAAGGAAACAGCAGTGAAGGATGATCTGATCCGCAACAATAATACAGTCAACTGGATTCCGGAATCTATCGGTAAGGGACGTTTCGGCAACTGGCTTGAGAATATTCAGGACTGGGCTATCTCACGTAACCGTTACTGGGGTACTCCGCTCAATATCTGGGAATGTGAATGTGGCAACAGAGAATGTATCGGCAGCAGAGCAGAACTGGCAGAGCGCAGCGGCAATCCTGATGCAGCCAAGGTAGAGCTTCACAGACCGTATATTGATGAAGTAACCTTCCCTTGTCCTAAGTGTGGCAAGACAATGAAGCGTGTACCGGAAGTTCTTGACTGCTGGTTCGACTCAGGTGCAATGCCTTTTGCGCAGCATCATTATCCTTTTGAAAATAAGGAAGTATTCGAGAAGCAGTTCCCTGCACAGTTTATTTCAGAAGCAGTTGACCAGACCCGTGGATGGTTCCACTCTCTGATGGCAGAGTCTACTCTGTTGTTCAACAAGGCTCCTTATGAAAATGTTATCGTTCTGGGACATGTTCAGGATGAGAATGGACAGAAGATGTCCAAGTCCAAGGGAAATGCAGTAGATCCTTTTGAAGCACTGGGACAGTATGGTGCAGATGCGATCCGCTGGTACTTCTATATCAACTCCGCTCCGTGGCTTCCTAACCGTTTCCATGGTAAGGCTGTACAGGAAGGACAGCGTAAGTTCATGGGTACTCTGTGGAATACTTATGCATTCTTCGTACTGTATGCAAATATTGATAACTTCGATGCAACAAAATATACACTGGATTATGATAAACTTCCTGTAATGGATAAATGGTTACTTTCCAAGCTCAATACAGTAGTTGGAGAAGTTGATGATAACCTGGATCATTACAGAATCCCTGAAGCTGCAAGAGCATTACAGGAGTTTGTAGATGAGATGAGTAACTGGTATGTCAGAAGAAGCCGTGAACGTTTCTGGGCAAAAGGCATGGAGCAGGATAAGATCAATGCTTATATGACTCTTTACACAGCACTGGTTACAATCTCCAAGGCTGCAGCACCTATGATTCCTTTCATGACAGAGGATATCTATCAGAACCTGGTAAGAAGCATTGATAAGAATGCTCCTGAAAGTATTCATCTGTGCGACTTCCCGACTGTAAATGAGAAGTTCGTAGATAAGAAGCTGGAAGAGGATATGGAAGCCGTATTGAAGGTAGTCGTTATGGGACGTGCCTGCAGAAATACAGCGAACATCAAGAATCGTCAGCCTATCAGCACAATGTTCATCAAGGCTCCTTTCACATTAAGTGAGTTCTATCAGGAGATCATCGAAGACGAATTGAATGTAAAGAAGGTTGTCTTTACAGATGATGTAAGAGACTTTACAACTTATACTTTCAAACCACAGCTTCGTACAGTAGGTCCTAAGTATGGTAAGCAGTTAGGCGGTATTCAGAAGACACTTGCTTCTATCGATGGCAATGCAGCTATGGATGAGTTAAAAGCCAACGGCTTCATCACATTTGATGTAAATGGTACAGAAGTGAAGCTTGCTGAGGAAGATCTGTTGATCGATATCTCTCAGAAGGAAGGCTATGTAACAGAAGCTGATAATACAGTAACAGTAGTATTGGATACGAACCTGACAGAAGATCTGATCGAAGAAGGTTTCGTATATGAAGTGATCAGCAAGATCCAGACCATGCGTAAGGATTCCGGTTTTGAAGTAATGGATCATATCAAGGTATATATCAGTGGTAATGACAGAATTGCTGCTGTTGTAGAGAAGAATGAGAAATCCATCGGTGAGAAGGTACTGGCTGATGCATTTGCATATACAGCAGGTGGTACACATACCAAGGATTGGAATGTCAATGGTGAGAATGTAACGATTGGCGTTGAAAGACTGTAATTAAAATAGTATTTTGGATAAAAGGCAGCAGGTCATACACTTGCTGCCTTTTGCATGCATAGAATAAAAAGAAAAAGGTTTAAAATAGTATGAACAATACAACACCGGCTGACATTTTTCAGGATATCTTACAAAGGAATACACCTGCAGCAGTGGCATGGATACGTGGAAATGAGGATAATCCAAGGCTTGGAGGTTCTGTGAAATTCTTTAGGACACCTTATGAAGGAATGCTGGTGGAGGCAGAGATATTCGGATTGCCTAATATTACGACACCGGGTTCCGGTAATTTCTATGCAATGCATATTCATGAGAATGGCAACTGTACGCCGCCTTTTGATCTGGCGGGAGAACACTACAGTCAGACACCACAGCTTCATCCACAACATACAGGTGATATGGTTGCCTTAATGGGAAATCAGGGTTATGCGTGGAGTGCTTTCTATGATAAAAGATTCAAGTTACCTGATATTATGGGGCGCAGCGTGATCATTCATGCGATGCCGGATGATTTTATGACACAGCCGTCAGGTAATTCCGGCGCAAGAATAGGCTGTGGTGTTATTCGGGCAAATTGAGGGTAGGTTTTCACACTAATTTCTTAGACTTCCATTTGCCGGAATAGTAGCGGATAACAGGAATAACACAACCACAGCTCCAGGAAAGTGGTGTGGCGATCCAGATACCCGTGGAACCGATCAGGGAGGAGAGCAGGTAGGCAAATACAATTCTGCCAGCCAGTTCAGTAAGCCCTGCTACCATACAGGTGTTGACATCACCTGAGCCACGGATCACATTCTGATAGCTTTGCATAATACCGGCGATCACGTAGGCGACACCAATGATCGAGAGATAGGTGGCGCCTATTTGTATGGCATCTCCTGCGCTGCTCTCGTCCAGAAACAGCTTCATGAGTGGATAACGAAACAGCAGCACACAGGTGGCAATAGAGATACTTGCCACCATCATCATTGCCAATGTCTTGCGCAGTCCTTCATGAATACGGGTAAAATTGTTCTGACCCATATTCTGTCCGGTAAATACAGAAAGCGCAGTACCGATAGATACAATAACCTGAATGGCAACACTGTCGATACGATTGGCAGCTACATAAGCTGCCATAACAGAAGAACCATAGGAGTTGACCAGACGTTGTACACTCATGCCGCCAAGGGAGATCATACAGGATTGAAAAGCAGAAGGAAAGCCGGTCTTAATGATCAGGAGCACATTGTTTCGGTCTGTATGCCAGTTGAGATTGGTAATGCCCAGTTCCTTACGTTTGCGATACAGACTGATTACGCAGACAGATGCAGACATGCATTGGGAAAGTATGGTTGCATAAGCTGCTCCTGCCACGCCCAGATCAAATACCAGAATAAAGAGAAGATCCAGACATACATTGACCAGGGATGAAGCAATAACGGCATAAAGTGGTGTTCTGGAATCTCCGGTACTTCTGAGCAGGGAAGCAGCCCCGTTATAAATGACACTGCCGATTACGAAGCTGTATATGATTCTAAGGTAGGTTACAGAGTAATCCATAACATCTTCGGGAACACTCAGTAATTTTAGAAATAAACCGGAACAGAAGATACCCAGCAGGGAGACAATAACGGTCAGACTTCCGGCAGTCCAGATCAGGGCAACAATAACCTGTTTTAATTTCTCTGTATTGTGACAGCCAAAACACTGTGCGGCGACCAGACCGGCACCATTGCACAGACCAATGACCAGAGCTGTGAGAAAACAGGTCAGAGTTCCTGTGCTGCCGACACCTGCAAGTGCACTGGCACCGAGGAAACGACCTACAATGATGGTGTCTGCTACATTATAGATCTGCTGAAAAATATTGCCGATCAACATGGGAATTGCAA
>CAYRAW010000017.1:0-7402 GCA_964422225.1 uncultured Roseburia sp. | reverse complement strand
AATAATAAGTCGGGTAGGATTGCCCTGTGTCATATCCTTCATGGGTGAAGACCTCCATTGAAATGTTTTCTGGTATTTACGAAACGGGGGTAAGGCAGGGGACGAATTGTGTTGCATGGTGAAGTCAGCGCAATTCTGCATCTGGAATAGGGCGTTTCGTAATTGCGTGATGCCAGGGGCAAAAGGTCTAAGCACACATAGTGCGGAACAATCCGCTGGCATCATTGTGTTTATATTATATTTTAGGTAGTTATGGAGGATATACAATATAGGATAGTGATTTGTATTTGTACTTTAGCGACTTTGTGGAGTATAATTATTGTAGTTATTTAGGAATAGGAGATTGTATCATAATATGCTTGAGAATAAGCATATTTGATGCATATGGAGTGAAGGGAATATAATAAGCGGGGGATGTGCAAGTTGCATATAGGATCTGGACAAATACGATGTTTATGATGGATAGGGGAGTGAGATGAATTTGGAAAATAGCGTTGTGTTTGAGATAAATGCGGGGAATATGCCGAGGGTTTCCATGACGGATATTGCACATGTGAAGCCGCCCTATATTCATTTTAGCAGGCAGTATCATGAGTATATTTTTTACTATATTCTGGAGGGGGAGATGTATCTTCGGGAAGGGGAAAGAGAGTATCATCTGGTGGAGGATGACTGTATTTTGTTAGATCCTACCCGCAGGCATGTGGGATATCGGACTTCTGTATGTAACTTTCTGTATGTGCATTTTTCACAGGAAATCAGGGAGTTGAGTGCTGACCGGAAAGTAAGCATATCCAAGGTTCTATATACTGATACAGAAGACAATAAGGAGAAAACCGGAGCTGAAGTAAACAGACAGGATATCAGGATTCCGAAGTATTATCATATGGATGAGATAGTTAAAATTATTCGCTGTAGGGAGATTGCTAAGAATATGACACAATTGTTCAGAGGGCATGAACCATATGACCATATGCAGGCGGAATGCCTTTTTCAGGAGTTATTGTTAATAGAGGCGGCAGATTATGCCAACAGTATGTATCGAAAGACAGTACCTGTGCATGGAAAGGTCAAAGAGGTGATTCCTCAGTTGGTCACATATCTGAATACTTCTTATCAGGAGGAAATTTCAGGAGAAATGTTATCTCGGAGATATCATTATCATTTTGACTATCTGAACAGACAGTTTACGAAGTGGACAGGCAGTACGATATTCCATTATCTTAACACAGTGCGTGTGGAACGTGCCAGACAGCTATTGATGACGGGATTTTATTCTATGGAGGAGGTCGCGGCGCAGACAGGCTTTCGGGATGTCTATTATTTTAGCCGCGTATTCAAGAAATATACCGGCGTAACACCGGGGCAGGTCAGGAGGGAGTAAGACTTAGTTCCTTGAATGAGAGAGAACCTGCCAACGGTGTTCTGGCGACATAGAGTGAATTGTCCGGTCTGCTTTCCATCGACCATTTTACGAGGGTAATGGTTCCGTTTTCAATTTCAAGACATGTAATGCAGCGGGGATGGACACAACTTCCGGTATTAAAGTAATGGGTATCCGTGTTGCCAAGTGAGGGTCTGTGGGTATGCCCTGTGATAAGGTAGCAGTTGTGCCGGATCGCCCAGCGTGAGAGACGTTTCTCACATCTGCTGCGCCGCTTGTAATTTTTGGCAGCACTGGTAGGGTCGAGGACACCCATTTGCTCCAGGGGTTTCCAGAGATAGCGCACAAGGAAACGTGATAATCTCCATAGTGTCGAATTGAGTGTATCTGCCTGATGACCATGTGTCAGATAAAACTCAAGGCAGGAAGCCTGGGTATCAAAATCACATACCTTTAGGATCAATCCCTCCAGATGAGGCATTTCTAAATAATTTTTTAATGCATGATCGTGATTGCCATAGAGCTGATACAGTCTGCCTTCATCGGCAAACAGGGAGAGCAGCCAGAAAACGTTGCTGTGAATTTCACGGATGGCAGCCAGACTGCGGTTTTCCCATAATTCATCACCATCACCCAGTTCAATATAAGTAAATCCCTGTTTATAATAAGATTGCAATGCGGCAAAATACAGATGTTGATTCTTTAGAAAATTGTCATTGGAGTTGCCGATTCCGCGATGACAGTCACTGATCAGTACGATGCGTGAACGGGGAGTCAGTGCTAGAACAGGAGCACTCCGAAAGCTTTTATCCAGTCTGATATCGCACAAGTTTCTCATAGGCGGCATTTCCTGTTACATTTTTTGTGACAATTATGTCGTTTCTTATCACGAAACAGAAGGCGGATAGAAACAGGAAGATAAAAATACAGACATAGCAGACGGTCCAGAGAGGTCGTAAACGGTTTTGTTATCCGGATAAATAAATGACACATATGTCGGTTCTTCCGCTGGCTGATACGACAAATACATTTCTGCAATCCGGAAAGCAGGCAGGAGGAGCAATAATCGAAATGAATCATGATCTGTAAACCACATATCTGATAGTGGCATTTCCCGGATGCATCCAAAGCGTTGGCATAGGCGACAAGCATGGCTGTGTTTGGAAAAGTAATACGAACATCCGTGGAAAGCTCACCGGGTTGTGCATAGTTTCCCATATCAAAAATGGTTGCCCACCAATGTCTGGTGCAGATATGGCCAAGGTGGGTATTTCGATAGAAAAGGTCAATGGAAACAGGAAGTAGTTCATGATCTTCAATACTGTGGAAGAGAGTAGTTCGAAGCTGGGATTGTGCAACCAGGGAATCAGCTTTGTAAATTCCTACTTCACAGCCAAGATTGATACCGTATTGCCCTTTCCAGAGTTCTATGAGCCAGGTACGACCGGCATAGTCAAAATAAATGGGCAGACAGTCAAAGACCATACCGAAACGGGGCGCATAATGATCATAAAGTGCAGTGTAACCAAAGGCACGCTGTGGGGCATCAATGGTGGTAGAGAAGATATCCTGACAGGGAATGTAGGAATAACCAAAAGGTTCGATCAGACTGGTGATTCGTTCCAGCTTTTCTTCACAGGACATGGAACAGATTCTTTTGCATATTTTTTTCTTACGGTGATGGTAAAAGAGTGAGAGGAACAGGACAAGGAGAAGCAGAATTCCGACAAGAAGGTACATAATAGTGCTCCTTATGAGCTTTTTCTATATTTTATGAAAAAAATGAAAAAAGTTGAAGAAAAAAGAAAAAGGCATTCGTTATAATAAATGTAAGGCGATATCGAACTACAGACAGGAGGTTATATAACCGTCTGACAGAACAGATTAATCTGCATACTTTTTCGCTGCATGAGTGCGAAGAATATGTGCAGGCAAAGGGGCTGGCATTAAATAGAGAGCAGATTCTGCAATATTATATGATATTTGGCGGTATATCAATTAATAGATTGTTTTACGTTATTTCATTTTAAATTCTTACAGGATGCACCTACGGATGAGCATTTCTGGTCTGATCAGATCAATACACCGCGAGTAAATACCTGGATGGGACTGGCATTTGAAAGGGTATGTATGGAGCATGTTGCGCAGATTAAGCGCAAGCTTGGAATCTCCGGGGTATTGACGGAGGTTAATTCGTGGTATTGCAAGGCTGACCCGGATAAAGGTGTATTTGGTTCACAGATAGATATGCTGATTACCAGAAAAGATCAGGTGATCAATCTGTGTGAAATGAAGTACAGCGGTTCAGAATACACAGTCACAGAGAAAGTAGAGCGAAGTATTCGCAATAAAATGCATGATCTGATCCAAATGACAGGAACAAAATATGCAGTGTATCCAACTTTAGTTACAACGTATGGACTGGTAGAAAATTCCTATGCTGCTAACATTCAGTCAGTTGTTGTATTGGATGACCTGTTTGCGCCATGTTGACAGTAATTGTATAGAATCAGTAGCACTTTGTTCCCAAAAGTGTTATGATAAAGGTAATTAATTATTTTATATAAAAGGCAGGCGTGAACTTATGACAAAACAGGAATTTTATCAGTCAAAGTTTGAATATTATAGAGTTGTAAATATGTGGATCGTAATCGCTGCCAGCGTTCCGTCTGTTGCCTATTTCATCTCAGATTGTTATTTGTTTGGATATATGACAACAAAGACTTTATTACCGAGGATGGCAATTCTGATACCGCTTGCGGTCTTTTTGTGGGCGAATGCCCATACAAAGAATTACAGGATCATTGTACCATTGAGCTATATAGTAGCGCATGGGACTATGTGGTGTACCATCTGGGCATGCGCATATCTGCCGGATTTAAGCTATGCCTGTGAGGGTTTTATTATTATCCATTTTATTTTTGTGGCACTGGGAATTGTGACACCTTTGAAGTATGGAGTGATAGCGCAGGGATTACTTTTTGTGGACATTATCATAGCCAATACCTTTTTACATTATCCTGAGTATGCCATGATGTTTCTGTTAGGAGTACCGCTATATCTGGGATCGTGCATTTATGATGTAGCTGTGGAAAGAACATACCGTGACCAACTGGAAATGAAGCTGCAGCTTGAAAATAATCTGAAGCATGATGGACTGACAGGGGCATATAACCGCAAAATCATGCAAACCATTATGGAAGAAAACAACATATCAGAGGCTGCGAATGAACGCCAGATGGCAATTATAATGTACGATCTGGATTACTTTAAACATATTAATGACACTTATGGTCATGATATGGGGGACGATATGCTTGTTAAGGTAACGGAGAAAGTGCAATCCCTGTTGCAGCAGGATGAATATCTGATACGTTGGGGCGGAGAAGAGTTCATTATTATTATGAAAGATGGAGCAGGGGAGTTTGTGAACAGGACGGAGCACATCCGACAGGAAGTAGAACAGATTACCTATGCAAATGGCGATCATATTACCATATCGATGGGATTGACCTATTATCATGGCGGAGATTATCAACAGGCAGTCAGGGAAGCTGATGAAGCAATGTATCAGGCAAAAGACAGTGGCAGAAATCGTGTCATTACATATCAGGGAAAAAATTAAGAGAGGTTTAGTCCTCTCTTAATTTTGCTATTTCATCCTTATATGGTGGAATTGTCTTTTTGTCAGAACCTTCTTCACATAACCAGGGAATTTCTAATATCTTGGGAACAGTGGAGAACCGTTCATCATGGACGATTTTTTTCAATGGATCAAAACCAATTGTTCCCTGACCCCAGAAACATTTCTTTACCAGACATCCCTACATGGGAACCTAACTTAATTTCACTCACGATTATTTACCTGTCCTTTCAAAAGTAGGATATTTATACAGTCGTTTTCACACCGTTGAGGTTGATTTCTTCATCATCCTCCATAGGTATCATCAGGTATTTCTGTCCATCTATCGTTTGTGAGGTGATCTGCTCTGCCTTATCAGGATTCATACGCAGAAATACATCAGAATACGCAGAAGTATCTTCATTCTCATCAGCAGGTATTTCAGATGCAGGTGCAGCAGGTTCAGAACTTTTCGTCTGTAATTCCTTTTTCAGAGTAGCCACTTCTTCTAATAGTTTCTGCTCCTTCTTAGCCTGATTATTCTTTTCAATGGCTTTTTCATCCACAAGATTCTTGACAACAGGCGGTGCATCCTGAAATTCTTCGGCGAAATGATCCTGAATCTGCATGACAGTTGCATCGGGAATATCACTTTGGGTAAGGACTTCTTTGATGATTTCAGGTGTCAGAGTGAATTCCTCAGGTTCCCCGATCACGAGGTCTTCCATTTCGGCCTCCTTTTCTGCAACGAGATTGTTCAGATTTTCCTGAATCTCGATCATAACATCATCAGTCTGTTCGATAATAGGGGCAATTGCCGCTTTTACCATAGAATGGAAGGTCTGCTTCTCTTCTGTTGCAGTACGTTTGGAATCACAGCCCAGAACGGCTTCTACGAAGTCAGGGTGAGAGTCCTTGGCATCATGCACATAGTAGGTCAGAGAATGAATATCAGTACTTCTTTCTATGAAGGAAGGATAGAGGAAACCAACATCAGGTACACCTACGACCCAGTCCTGGATACGCACACCGATACGGTTCTCATCGGCGCGATAACCCAGCCCCGGCTTAGAGAGGTTCACAGGGCAGATCGCACAGAGAAGATATGTATAAACTTCTTCGGATTCATCAATCTTGAGATCATCATTGGTCTTGGTGATAACATCATAGGCATCATGGAAAATCAGGATCAGATAGTTACCCACATAATCGTAATTTTCAATGATCATATCATAGAGATGTTCCAAAAGCTCAGGATTGCGCAGACCACTTTCTCTAAGACCCAGAAGATATTGCTGTTTGCCTCCCTGTTCTTCTTCCTCTTTGGCAAAGTGCAATTCCAGCAGGTTATTGCCAATCGTACCGGAGAGTGCTTTCTTGGCAATATCCAGATATTTATAGAATTCTTCATCCTCGAGATTCAGGAAAGTTTCATTTAATTCTACGACCTTGTTTTTGTTTGCATCTACATAGCAGCCGCACATCTTGGTGATAGTGCAGGCTTCTTTCTTAAAACGTCTCTTTAATTCTAAGATGTCTTTATTTCGCAGCATAAGTGCCTCCAGTTCTTTACTATAGATAGATATGCGAAACGAATAGGTAGAATGGGACGAATTGTATGGATTTAACAATGCACCGCAGACCGCTCTCGCTACGCTGCATTGTTAAGTCCATACAATTCTGTATCCGAGATAGTGCGTTTCGCGGTTGCTTATAAGTATACAATAAATGAGGGGAAAAGACAAATCGCAAGATGAAGAGTAGGAAAGACCTATCTGGTTCGTGAATACTTCAATAAACAGTTTTCTTTTTATGCTACAGGTCTTACTGATAAAAAGGGATTTCATAACAGGGTGACAAGACGTATTTATAATCTTTTTCATTCGCTATATGATAAACCGGAGAAACATATGGCAATACTTGAAGCCCTGGCAAGGAATAAAGATGGCATGACAAGGTCAGAACTTTCAAAAGAAAAAGAGATCGGAGTCTGCATTCTTATAGGTCTGTTGCATTTCAGCCACTTTTTGACGGAAAAAATCATGCTGTGCACGCTGTTTGAGAAGTTCCGGGTCACGGATCTGCTCCATATATTCTTCTTCTTTGAGAAGCTCCATAACACGGTTGATCAGTTCGAACAGGTAGCGGTGGTCATCATCTAATGCATGAATGCCAATGAGGCAGTCATCTGTAAATTGAAACATAAACAAATACCTCTTTCATGTTTGATGTAAAAATAAACTAATAATTAGCATGATTATATTATATAAACAGATAATTAAATATGCTGTTTTGCATTTTTATTGCAGATTAAATTACTCACTGATAAAATGAAAGAGGAATATGTTAGTCGGAGGTGGGCAGCATGAGGATCGTCAGATTGGAAATCAGCCATT
>CAYRAW010000016.1:13020-22892 GCA_964422225.1 uncultured Roseburia sp. | reverse complement strand
CGTATCACACAGGTCGTTGACCATGTAGAGTACGATATCCGTGTATCCATATTACCTACTGTATTTGGGGAAAAGGTCGTAATGAGACTTGCTGCCAAGATGGCACTTACCCGTGAAAAGAGCCAGTTGGGATTGAAGCCCTATGAACTGGAGCAGTTTGACTATATCATTAAGAATCCCCATGGTATCTTGCTGGTAACCGGACCGACAGGTAGCGGTAAATCTACTACATTGTATACAGCGTTGAGCGAACTCAATACTACGGATGTGAACATTATTACAGTAGAAGACCCTGTGGAAGCCAATATCGATGGAATCAATCAGGTTCAGGTCAACAATAAAGCTGATCTGACTTTTGCAAGTGCATTACGTTCTATTCTGCGACAGGACCCGGATATTATTATGATCGGAGAGATCCGTGACCAGGAAACAGCAGCAATCGCGGTACAGGCTTCTATTACCGGACATCTGGTAGTCAGTACATTACATACTAATTCCGCAGCCAGTTCGATCACACGTCTGGAAGACATGGGAATAGAATCCTATCTGATCGCCGATTCTGTTATCGGTGTAATTGCCCAGCGACTGGTCAGAAGGTTATGCCCGGAGTGTAAGAAGCCCAGAGCAGCAACACCTGATGAGAAGAAGTTCATGGGTCAGGATGTGAATAAAGACATTACGATATATGAACCCTGTGGCTGCCCTAAATGTGATAATACAGGCTATAAAGGTAGAATCGGTGTCTATGAGATCATGAGGATGACACCTGCACTGAAACAGATCATCAGCAAACGGCAGGGGGCTGATGTATTGAAGGAAAAGGCAATGCAGGAGGGCATGCGGACATTGCGGATGAGCGGTTCCGAATACGTTATGGATGGAACGACCTCTTTTGCTGAACTGGTGAAAATATCGTTTGATGTATAGGAAAGGCATGGTTGGTAATGGCAAAGTATGGATATGAAGCCATCAATAAACTGGGAAAAGAATTAAAAGGTACTGTGGAAGCAGGAAGCGAAGAGGAAGCAAGAAGTAAACTCAAAGGACAGGGACTGACAGTAGTTACGCTCAAGACGCAGAGCTTCCTGACACAGGATATCAATATACAGATAGGTGGTTATCCGACTACCAGAGATCTCAGTGTCATGTGCAGACAGTTCGTCAGTATGAATAAAGCAGGTGTTACCATTATGGAGACATTGCGTATGCTGTATGAGCAGACAGAGAATCAGAGGCTAAAAGATGCACTTAAGGAAGTGCGTATTGGGATAGAAAAAGGCGATACACTGGCACAGGCATTAGCTGACCATCCTAAAGTATTCCCGGATCTGATGGTGAATATGGTGGCAGCAGGAGAAGCCTCAGGAACACTGCATATCGCATTGGAACGAGTATCTACACAGTTAGAGCGTTCCAGTAAAACAAAGGCACTGGTGAAGAAGGCAATGATCTATCCGGTTGTTGTTCTGTTAGTAGCAATTGCTGTAACGATCGTTATGCTGGTAGTAGTTATTCCTTCCTATGAAAGTATGTTCGTAGATCTGGGTACAGAGCTTCCTGCCATAACGAAGTTCTACGTGGGACTCAGTAATGGACTGCGGGAACACTGGCTTATCATTATACCGATCGTAGCAGCAATGATCGCCGGCATCGTGTATTTTTCCGAGACCAATGAAGGCAGGCACTTCTTTGGCAAAATTGCATTGACAATACCGATCATCAAAAATATGACTGTCAAATCAGCATCTTCCCAGATGGCGAGAACACTGGGAACTCTGTTGGGTTCAGGCGTAACACTGGTAGAAGCAACACAGATTGTAGCAAGTACCATGGGAAATGTATATTTCAAAGAGGCATTACAGGATGCATCAGATCAGGTGGCGATTGGTATGCCGCTGTCCCGTCCATTGGAAGAGTGTGGACTTTTCCCACCGATGGTTTATCATATGCTCCGCATAGGAGAGGAATCCGGAAGTACAGAAGAAATGCTGGACAAACTGGCAGATTATTACGATGAGGAAGTGGAAATGGCGGTACAGTCATTGATGGCAGCATTAGAGCCAATGATCATCATTGTACTGGCAGTTGTAGTAGGTGGACTGGTGGCAGCATGTATGGCACCAATGCTTACCATGTACCAGGCATTAGATACGCTGTAGGCGAGTGGAGTGATGGGGAATAGGGTCGGGGTTATGTCGGATTTCGAATCCACTTAGAACCCGCTCCCGCTTCGTTGTTCACGTAGCGGTACGTAAGGTCATATGCCTTACGTTGTAAGCCCTATGACCTAAGTACCGACGCTCACAAAGAGTTCTTCGTGGAAAACGAAATCCGGCATAGCCCCTCGACACTACAAGCTCCATATTCTCCACACGGCTTCGTGGAGAGTTTATGAAGATGGTGAAGAAACTGACAGGTTGATATAGTTGGATATACTATAGGACAAAAGTTACATAACTATGAATTATGCGTTTAGCACAGTTTTACTAAGTGCACTGACATAAGGGTTTCAGAGAAAATAGTGAAGCCTGTATGTCAGTACACTTAGGGGAGGAAACACATGATAAGGGTGGATTCCTGAAAGTGGCTGTGATAAACGAATAAGATAAAAACATTCATTTTATTACAAAAAAAGGAGAAGAGAAAATGAAAAACAACAACGAAATCAAGAAACTCAACAACAAGGGCTTTTCCCTCGTAGAATTAATCATCGTAATTGCCATTATGGCAGTACTTGTAGGAGTACTTGCACCACAGTACATTAAGTATGTTGAAAAATCAAGAAGATCTGCGGATGGAGCAACTGTTTCAGAAATTGCGAGCGCAATGCAAGTTTTAGCTTCTGATCCTGATGCTTCACTTGATTCGTCTGTAACATATACGTATGAAAGTGCTGAAGATGCAGATACAATTTCAACATCATCAGACTTTGCAGAACTTATTAAAGGATATAATGTTAGTGGCTCATACAAGTTAAAATCGGCAGATTTTAAAAAAGCTGAAATTACACTAACATTAAAATATGATAGTACAGCTAAAGCATGGCAGTATAGTGAAGAAGGAGTTCCTAGTGCAGATTAATATTGAAGTATAGGTTTGGAGTAATGGATTAAAATTAGCTTTTGTTTGTACAGTTTTAGGACATCGAGGTGTATGTATGTCTGGTCAAGGGATTTGTTTTTGCAACGAGTATAGCTTGGAGCGCACATGATTGCAGAAATTGTACGCAGTAAGCGGACTTCTAGTCCGCTAAAATGCGAACAATTTCCAAATCATGTGCGAAACAGCGTCTACGAGTGCATAACAAATTCCCGCAAACCAGACACACATACACCGACCCTTATAACCATAGATAATTGTGAAACACAATATTATGAATACAGAATTGTACAGATTTAACAAATGCATAAACAGACACTGTGCAGCCGTCGGTACTTAGGTGGTCAAATAGCGTAGCTATTTTAGCACCTTATGTACCGCTACGAGCTGCAGTGTAGCGGGAGCGGGTCTGTGTTGCATTGTTAAAACTGCACAATTCGTGACATTCTTTATCCTCGTTTCGCAATTACCTGTGATAACCATTTAGAAAGGACTCCCCATGTTTCCTGCAATTGCATTTTATGTGCTTGTATTCTTGTACGGCATTATCATAGGCAGCTTCCTGAATGTATGTATTTACAGGCTGCCCCAAAAAGAAAATATCGTGACCACACGATCGCATTGCATGAGCTGTGGCTGCCAATTAAAGTGGTATGATCTCATACCGGTATTCAGTTGGCTGGCACTGCGCGGTAAATGCCGCAACTGTGGAGCAAAGATATCCGTTCAGTATCCCCTCATAGAGACACTGAACGGTGTCTTATACCTTTGGACATTCATACATTTTGGATTCTGTATAGAGAGCCTGTTGTATTGCTTTCTGGTCAGTGCACTGATCGTCTTATCTGTTATAGATTTCAGGACTTATGAAATCCCTGTAGGAATCAACATCTTTATAGGATGCCTTGGAGCGGTAAGAATTGTCACAGACCTGAACAACTGGAAGGAATATGCAATAGGATTTTTTGCAGTCAGCGTCTTTTTATATCTTCTGTATCTGATCACAAAGGGCAGAGGTATCGGAGGCGGTGATATCAAACTCATGGCAGCAGCAGGTCTGCTGTTGGGATGGGAAAATATCATTCTGGCATTCGTACTGGGATGTATTTTAGGTTCTGTGGTACATATCATACGCATGAAGGTCGCAGGAGCACAGAAAGTACTGGCAATGGGACCATATCTGGCGGCTGGCATATGGATAGCCGGACTGTACGGACAGCAGATGATTAACTGGTATCTTGGAATATTGATAGGTGCATAGACAAAGGCAGGATTCATATCTGCCTCAGAATCGGCAGATTCCGGTGTTGAGGCAGGTATGAATATATAAATTAAGAGCTGATACGTCAGGTGGCGTGTATAGAAGGAGAGAGAAAATGGCAAAAGTACTTTGTATGGAAATCGGAGCCGTTTATACGAAAATCGTAGAGATGGATTATCAGGCGAAGAAACCGAAAGTCTATCGTTGTCTGGAGGTTAAAACACCAGAGGGCACAGTAAAGGACGGTTATCTGGCAGATGACAGATTGCCTGCTTTACAGGAGACAATAAAAGAGGCACTGACAGCAAATAAGATCAGAACGAAAAGAGTACTTTTTACCATCTTTTCCGGAAGAATTATCAATCGTGAGATTCTGCTTCCAGGTGTAAAAACACATCAGATCAATGCAGTGATAGAGTCTAATATTACAGAGTATTTCCCAATCGAATTATCAGAGTATAAAATTTCACACATGCTGATCAGAACAATACGTGAAGGCGAGAATGCCGGTAAGCATAAGGTACTTGTACTGGCGGCAGAAAAGGCATTGCTTGCAGCTTATGAAAGACTGGCAGATAATCTGGGATTACATCTGGTAGATATTGATTATTCAGGAAATGGTATGTTGCAGGCGGTAAAGCACAATGTTGGCTCTGAGGCTGCCATGATCGTAAAAATAGAAGCAGAGAATGCCATTATCACAATTGCGCAGCAGGGAAATCTGATCCTGCAGCGTAATGTGAATTATGCAAGGGGCAGAATGGGAGATGTGGAGATTTCCAGAGAGGAAATGCTGGAATCCCTGATCAATACGATGCTTCGTGTTATGGATTTCTACAATTCAGGAGAAGAGAAGAGTGCAGTCGAGCAGATATATGTGGTTGGAACCAATATCAGGGATGATGGTATTGTAGAACAGATTGAGGAGCATACAGGAATTCCGACCAGAACGCTGGATGTTGTCAGAGGGGTAGTATCCGGTAGAAATATGGGTGACGTTGCTTTTTGCCAATATGCAGCAACTATTGGTTCCGGTATGGAGAGTGTGGGCTTTGACAATGAGAAAGAGAAGGAACGAAATGAGACAAACTATGTAAATGCTTCTGTTCTGATGATCATCTTATGTCTGGTACTGGCAGTTACCGTGCTGACACTGGCGCTGGTTCCTTATAATATGGCGGTGCTCAAACAGAAGGATCTGGCTGATAAGGAACAGAAATATGCAGAGGCGAAGGTCGTTCATGACAGATATCTGGGCACAAAGGATCTCTATGATCAGATCGATTATGGTAATCAACTGACTCAGAACAGTAATGATGGAATT
The DNA here is from genome assembly GCA_964422225.1 of uncultured Roseburia sp. Lineage (GTDB taxonomy): Bacteria > Bacillota > Clostridia > Lachnospirales > Lachnospiraceae > COE1. Next base: position 17,208 of record CAYRAW010000016.1, on the reverse strand, counting down.
CTGGCTTTTCTTGAAGAATTGGAACAAAAACTTCCTTCAGATGTGGAAGTATCCGAGTTCACATCTAATGATACACAGTGTGTGATCACTTTGCGGGTAGCAGATAAGGAAACAGCAGCAGGTGTTATCAATAACATGAGAGGCTTTGAGAGTCTTAGCGAAGTAGTTGTTGAAAGTGTGACAGAGGAATCTACACTGGAATCTGATAAAAAGGAACTCAACAGTGACAATACTACAGTAGTATTCACAATGACATGTACATATCTGTTACCGGAGATCACACAGCCTGTACCGAGTGGAAGTTCTGAAGTAAGTACAGATGCGGCACTGACGGTAGAAGAATAGAGGAACTTGATATGGATAAGAAATTTAAAGGAATAAACAAATCTTTAGACAAAGAAACACTGAAAAAGTATTTTAACCAGAAAACTTTTGCGGGAATCAGTATAGTAGGACTTGTAATCGTTTTGATGTTGTATGTATTTGTCTTTTTGAATTTTCAGTCTAAGACAGAAGAACTGGAAGCTGCGAACGCAACAAAACAGAAGGAAGTAGATGAATTAGCGGAATACTATAATAATATGTCACAGTATGAGGCAGATATCCGTACAATGACAGACCAGATCAAGGATGTATTGGAACAGTATCCTGCTGATGCGAGAGAAGAGGACGTCCTTATGCTTGCAGTACAGACGCAGGAGAAGAATGCGATTGGTTATGATTCCATCAATATGGAGACTCCGGAGGTTGTGCTTGATATTCCCAATGAGCTTGTAACGAATGCTAATCTTGAAGATTATACACAGGCAATGCAGTTTGTGCGTAAGCATGCGATCTATGTTAATACGACAACTTATACAGACTTGAAAAATGTGATAGGAGAAATCTTCAATACTCCTGACAGAATTGCAATTGATAATATCGTATATACCCAAAACGAAGAAAGCGGTTTACTGGAAGGCAGTATTAATCTATACATGTACAGTGTGACAGGAACAAATAAGGAATATACGGCTCCTGAGATGAAGGCATATCCGGCAGGAACAAAGGACATATTTGGTTCAGACATAACATCTAAGGCATCAGATAACAGTAATGGAACAGATGAAGGTAGTGTAGCTGATGAAGGTAGCGAAGAGACACAGCAGAATTGATCGCACAGACAGAAAACTGAATAATTTAGGGATGTCTCTGGTCGAGGTCATTATATCGATCACGATTCTGAGTATCGTTGTGGTGCCAACGCTTCATGCCCTGACAACGGCAATGGTCTATAATTCCAAGGCAAGGAAAAGGCAGGAAGTAACCTTATCCGGTGAGAGTATCATGGAGGCATTTAAGGGATATGACATTGAAACTCTCAGACGGATGTTCGCAAATGACGGAAAAGATGGTTCAGAGGTATTCTATCAACAGCCGGAAGGTGCCGCAGATCCTGTTTATGCATGGACCACACATACAAAAGACCCGGCAATTGCAGATGATTCGGATTATGAACTTTTTACAATTCAGGGAATACAGACGGATACTGGCAAGACATACAATATAGAAATGAAAGCGGAACCGTCCGGTGAGAAAAATGTATTTCGAATTACCAATATGAAGAGTACCAGTCCTGTCGTGCAGTGTGAAAAAAGCTGGGGAGAGGATCTGGATTCCAAGGCGTTTACTGATTTTTCAAATAGTTATGCCGGCGAATTTGAGGATTTTATGGCAGATTTGGTAAAAACAGATGAATATCCTGATGACAGGGCTATGAATGCATCAGGCAATCCTATCTCAATTGCTGATGTAGATGCAGGAAATATTAATATATATGACCGTACGCTGGAATTTGTCATTGATGCAGATGGAGTAACGCCTGTGATAACATACCGGTATTACATTACAGGGGTTGCCTATTATAAACCGGTACATCCACCTAAGGTAACTGACGGGTATACAGGAGAAGAAATCGATTCAGGAGAAATATTGAAGGGAACATTACAATATCTGAGTAAATTCCCGGAGGGAGATGATACCTATTTTTCCTTTTCACCGGTTACGCCGGGCAAGACAGATGCAACGGATCTAAGTGATGTTTATCTGTTCTATTATCCGGATTATACGATTCCAAGTGATAAGATTCTGATCAGAAATAACAGTGGAAGGGATACGAATTGTTATTTATTAAAGCAGCGTGCAAAAGATGTTTCCCAGACCTGGACAACAACTCATGAGCAGAATTATAAAGTAAAAGTAGAAAAAAACGGGTCAGATGATGTGAGATTATATCACAATCTGTTTGAAAATATAGGAACAGCATCATTTACGGTGCCAACACCTCAGATTGCTGCTGCATTTGCCAATGGAAGTGACAGACAGGGAGAAAGCATTGCCAATGTATATGACAGTGCAGGAAATGTAAAACATGAGGCAGCAGATGTCTTTTTGGAGGATAAGGTGTTGTCTTATGATCTGACATTGACGATCAGAGATGATGCCGGAATAGAAGTATCAAGTCTGCATAGTACAATGAATGAGAAATAGGAAAGGCTGGGATTGGTGTGGAGCACAAAATAATAAAGGATGACAGAGGCGCAGCAATCATTACAGTCATTGTGGTCAGTGCATTCATTACGATCATTGCTACGACAATGCTCTATATTGCAGGAAGAAATTATATGTCAAAACAGACAGACTATCAGAACAAGATCAGTTTCTATCAGGCAGAAGAAGTGCTGGACAAGCTGAAAGCATATCTGGTAGAGGATGTCAATGATGCTTTCGAGTATGCATATGCAGATACGATGGCAAATTACGTTGACCACAAAGGAACTCCTAACGTAGAAAGTTATTATGCCAGATCTTATACAGAGAAGCTGAAAAAGATCTGGACCGACAGGGAAACAGCAGCTATAAGCACAGATCCGGAAGTAAGTAAACTGACGCAGGCAGTAAGAGATTACCTTGTGAGCAAATTAATGGAAGATGGAATGGAAGAGGAAGCTGCAAAAGCCATGGCAGAACGTATCAGAAGTGTTGACAGATGTGAGATTCCACCGGCAAAGGATAAATTCATTTTTGTGGGAGTCAGAGTGGCATATGAACCGGAGGATGGTTACAGTACTTATATTTATACAGATATTGGACTGGAATTACCGGATTTTTATATGCAGGGTATGCCGGATGCGGATGAACGTGGTGGACAGACGCTGGAGTTGGCTGACTGCGTTAAATATATGAATTGGAAACGATATGATGATTAGAAGAGGAGGCGCATTGGTGTGAAATTTAAAAAGATAGGCAACAGTGGCTTTTCTCTGGTTGAGATCATTATTGTGTTGGCAATTATATCAGTGTTAGCCGGAACTGTGAGTTATGGTCTGTCTTTTTCAAGTGGAAAACCGGCAGAAGAATGTGCGCAGAAGGTGGTCAGTGTGCTTCGGCACGCCAGAACGACTACCATGGGAAAATATAAGGTTACCATACGGATAAAGAATGATGCAGGACTGATCAGTATAGAACAAAGTGTATACCGTTCTCAGGCAGATTATAATAATGGAACACCGGATATTACAGAAACGACAGTTGGGGCTAAAGGTGTAAACTTTGAATATAGTTCCAATGGGACGGATTATATACAGTTAGGAGAAGGAGCTGTTCTTGTGCTGGAATTTTCAAGAAGTACAGGTGCATTAAAAGATAATGGAACAGGTGCGTACTGGCAGTATTTCAGGATATCAAAGGCACATACTGTAAAAAATATCGAGATCGTGCCACTGACAGGGAGGATAGGATTATGCGAGTAAGGGGATCGAAAAACAGGGATGATCGAGGAATGAGTCTGGTTGAAGTGCTGTGTGCAGTTGCAATCTTTTCACTGGTTGCAGCGGTAATAGCAGGAGTAGTTACGGTAAGCACACGTATCTATAGAAATGGAGTATCCCAGACATCACTACAACAGGAAGCACAGCATCTGTCCAACCAGATCGGTAATCTGGTAAAAGATGCAAATAAAGTAGGAACAGGAACAATAGATACAGTCTCCGGATATATTATTTGCACTACAGATACCGAAGGATACTTGCTGGAATATAATTCCACAAGTGGACAGATCCAGTACTATACATATATAGCAAATGGCGATGGAACGAGAACGTTATCTGCTCCGGCACTTCTGGCAGAACATGTTAAGGCATTTGAGAT
>CAYRAW010000016.1:0-13010 GCA_964422225.1 uncultured Roseburia sp. | reverse complement strand
CGGCAGATTTTGAAGCGAACAGAGCAGTGAAACTGACTTTGGAAATGGAGAGAGACGAGAAGTCCTATAAGATGGAATATACGATGACTGCACGTAATGAGGTAGTGCAGAACATTGAATTCAGTGAGATTCCGGATGTCGATATTGAATGTGAGCAGATCATCTGTCTGGTACCGGGTGAAACATGGAATCTTCCTGTTACAGTGTCAAATATGAATGCCACTGGTGGAATCGATATTGTATGTGACAGTGGTGTCACAACCCCAAGGACGCATTATGCAGGGAATGAATCCTTTACCAATCTGGAACTTACTCTGGATAAGGGGGTAACAGACCAGGTTAAAACAGTAATACTGAAAACTACCAATACAGTGGGTACGGATTCTACAGTTCCACTTAAATCGGTGATCGTAACGATTTTGGTCAGACGTGTTAATTCTATTCAGGTGAACCATGCAACCGATCTGACTGGGACATCCCACAACACCTATGAGGAAGCAGGAACAGTATTTACATTCTATGCGGATGCAGATATATACAATGCTTCGCGTAAGGTTGGTAAATCATGGGATGATGAATGGAAACAGCCGGCAGCAGTAGAATGGAGTGCAGAACTTAAGATAAATGGCACCTCAGCTTCTGTCAGTGACTATTTTGAAAAGGTGGAAGAAGAAGCCAATGCTGCTACGCCTATGATCAAATACAGATTAAAGAAGGATATGCCGTCAGGACTGGAATTTACCGTAAAAGCTGTTTCACTGCATAGAAAAGGTGAGAATAAGAATCATGCCGCGTATTATGACATCGCAGGACAGGATAAGGATATTTATGGAACAGATACAGTAGAACCAAGAGAAACCAAAATATCAGGAACAGGATATATGGTACTAGAACCTACGCAGTCAGGTTCGGTGAAACCGGTCATTTCAATGCTTGGAGCAGCTACGGATAATCTCAAATGTGAGCTGGTGGGTGCAACGGATTCGGCAACTACGGTTACGTATGTAGATGGGCAGGTGACAGTGAAACTTGGTGAGGATGAGACTGGTTCCACACAATATTATGTAAACGAAAAAGGTAATTCGGTAAATGGAAGCGGTATTATCAAAGCAGTTATTTATTCTGGAGATAAAGACTATGATGACCCGGAGGATAAGGCAGATACTGCCAAAGTTTATATCTTTGTCAGACGTGTTACCGGACTGGATCTGAATTATAAGATCATGAGTGGTACGAGTTATCCTAATACGGAGCCTTTTAAAAAGGACACTACGTATCAGTTCAGAACAAGAATTGATGGTACGAATCTGGAAACCTTGTGGTTCGAAACAGAATATAAGGAGAATGCAAGTACTACAGATAAAATAAAGGTAGCTGATTATTGTAAACGATTTGGTATCGAATTCAAATGGCAGGTAAAACAAAAGGGCAAAGAACCGACCATGATAGGAACGACCTACTGGATGTCTGCTGATCATAACAGCGAGAAACTGCCCAAGAATCAAAAGGGAAAGAAAGCGGATTTCGCAAGCGGATCTTTTGAAAGTGATAATTTAAGAGTTTTATTACAGGGATTCAACAGCAATGGTCCTTGTCTGAACGTGAAACTGCTGACAGACTATCCGGCAGGAACAGAATTTGAAGTAACGGCAACAGTTCTTCATACCAAGGGAAGTTATTCCTTTAATGGAGGCAGTGCCATCAAGACAAATAAAACAGGAAACTGCTATTCAGAGGATATTTCCAGAACAGTTTCACTTAATAATGTCATTGAATTTACACAGGGATACGTTGTAGCAGACCCGACACAGGGACAGGATACAGAGAAGGGTGATACGGCACATATGATGCGTATTCCCATACAGGTCGAAACACGTATTGGTAAACTATTGCCGGAACTGACCGGGAATAAGATGGCAGGAACAAAAGTACTCACAAGTTTAACCCAAAGTGCATCTGATGGCGGAACAGGATATATTTATTTGGCAATTGATAAGGATGAGCTTGAGAGCAATAACCTGATACTGACTGTAAAAGCAACGGCTGTGAAGGATAATTCAGGGGATTATCCGTTGGCAGCAATTGAGATACCGATCCATATCCGAAGGGTTACGGATGTAAAAGTAAAGAAGCGTAATGGTAACAATGAAGCCGGTTCAACGATGACCTTTGAGGCATCTGCAAATGGTGTTAATGCGGCAAATTATTTTATCCCGCATAGGAGTGAGGATGGAACAGAACTTTATCCGTGGGATAAAAAAGATACAGAAGATACTCAATTTGTCGGTTATATGACTCCGTATGCATGGCAATGGTCTATTTCTTTTGATGAAGGTGCGACCTGGCATGACTTTACTGAAGATGAAAAGTATCAATTGGTAATAGACCCGAATGATACAGAAATGAACCGGTATATCAGTTCCGTAACAGGCAGTGGGATCAAACTTGAGAAGGAAAGTTCCACATCTGCGAATTCTCTGGTTGTACAGCGCCAAAAGAGTATCAAACTGACTTGGAAGGAGAAACTGCCGAATAATTCCAAAATAAAGGCAACTTCACTTCATGCAGCAGGTGAGAACCGTGGTGGAAAGCCATACGCAGTAGTAGAGGGAATCTATACAATAAAAGATATTGACCTGATCGACAGTGATATTCAAAGGGCAACAGAAACCAGACTGATAGATTTTGAATTCAATTGTCATCAACATACAGAACTGAATCAGGGCAATATGATACAGAGACAGTTCTTCCGTTACAGAGAGATTGGTACAGAGTGGAAAAACAGTTATCACATTATGATAGACCAGAGTGAGAGAACTTCCGTGCTGAATCAGAGAGAATCGTTATTATTAGACCCTAATAAAGAGTACGAGATCGAAGTGATCTGTGTTGTATATGATCCGACTGCTAAGAAAGTGTACTGGCCACAGGATGAAAGCCTGTTTGAGACTGGAAAAGGCTGGAGCGAAGCCGGATTTACAAAAGGCTGGAGCGGGGATGATGTGACCGACCAGTCACAGTATCAGAGAAATTATTATGTCGGAGCCAGCACCATTACATTTGGAGAGAATACTCAGTGGGGGGTAACTGATGGCAGCGAGACTTTTGGTTCATACGGCAAGGATAATCCAATCCCGCTTAAGGGTGGAGAATATGGACACAATAGTGACAGGATAGATATTGATCTGCTGACGAGATATTATAATGTACAGAAGATGCTGACCCATTACAGAGGAGAAATCCAGCAGCTAACAAATGGCACATGGGTAACGATCGCAGATGGCAGTAATTATAATAACATAGAATCAATCTATCATTTTGCATTGAATATGGCACAGTCTTCCGGTAATAAGCCTGTTGACTATTTATCTACATATACCATTTACAATATTCACGCAGAAAATGAAGTTCAGGGAACCTACAGAATACTTCCGTATCTGTATGAGGCAGATTTCTATGAGCAGAGTGGAGATCTGTTAAATCCGGTCTATACGTTGAAACCAAGGACTTTTAGATTGTATGAGTCGGAAGATGACAGTTGTGTCGTATACTTTAAGCTAAATTAGTGCTACCATTTTGTTCAATTTATTACATTTCAGTACGAGTTTTTACATTTTACATGTAATTGCCCGGAATTTTAGCCATAATGGCATTCGTCTGTTGGGACGGATGCCATTTATGCTGTTAATGCTTTTTTCATGATTATGCCATTGTGAAAAGCAGAAAAATGCCATATAATATTGCTATATGATAACTGTTATGGTTACGTGTCCAAAGACCGGATAAATATATGGAGGTATGTAATTTATATTCATTTGAAAAATGATGTGTCATTTATTCTTGATGAATGGCAGAATTTATTTGAGCAGCAGTCAAGTTTTAATCCTAACCAGCCATTGAGAGGATTTTTTTATTTTGCTGATCTGTATAAGACAAAATATTTATTTCAGCAAAGAACAGGACAACCGGATATTGAAGTTGTGGCACATTTGGACTGAATACAGAAATGGCAGTGGTAAAGGTTGATAAATACTGGAAAAAATAGGAAGTACGTGTTGTGTTTATGGCGTTACTTATGATCATGTCCATGAACAGAAAGCATGGGGAAAATGGAAATTTGAACATGAATCCGGGTAACAGTTAACAGGAGGAGCAGGTATGAATCCCGCAGTGAGTATTATTGTGCCTGTATATAATGCCCAGAAGACGGTCAGCCGTTGTATAGGGAGCATTATCAATCAGGAGTTTGAGGATTTTGAGTTATGGCTGATCGATGATGGAAGTCAGGATGATTCAGGGCGTATTTGTGATGAGTATGCTGCACAGGATCACAGGATCAAGGTGATCCACAAAGAGAATTCAGGCGTGTCAGACAGCCGCAATACAGCTCTGGAGCTGGCAAAAGGCGAGTATATTCAGTTTCTGGACAGTGATGACTGGATCACAACAGATGCAACAAGTCTGTTTTACAAGGCTGCTATGGAACATCATTGTGATATGGTAATTTCGGATTTCTACAGAGTGGTAGGACAGAGGGTATCTCATAAAGGAGATATTGATGATGATGTGATCATGACCAGAGAGGATTTTGCCTCACATATGATGGAAAATCCCGCTGATTTTTATTATGGCGTGCTTTGGAATAAATTTTTCAAAAGAGATTTGATCGAGAAATACCATCTTCGTATGGACAGCAGTATCAGCTGGTGCGAGGATTTTATGTTCAATCTGGAATATATCAGGCATGCAGAAAGTTTTTATGCCCTGAGAGTACCGATTTATTATTATGTAAAAACCAAAGGCTCGCTGGCCAGTCAGGGAATGAGTCTGACCAAAACCATCAGCATGAAAAAGATGGTCTTTGCGTACTATCATAATTTCTATAAGTCTATACTGACAGAAGAGGACTATGAGAAGAACAGATTACAAGTGTATCGTTTCCTGCTGGACGCAGCAAGTGACGGCATGGTTCCCCCTGTCCTTGGGAGTACCAAGAAGCTGGGAAATGAAAGGACAAGCGTATGTACCATTGATGTAGAAGGTGAAGGTATTCTGATGGATGAGTACCGCAACAGGAAGCTTCTGGATCGTTATCTGGAACCAATCGCACTGAAGAATGATCTGCAATTACAGGATATCAGGCTTGTCATGTATCTGAGTCAGCCACACAAGATCAGCAGTCGCAGGGAACTGATGGATTATACGAATATGACCAAGAATACACTGTCAGCATCTTTGCAGAAACTTATCACAAAAGGAATTGTAAAAATAGAAGAATTGCGTGTCCCTGTGCAGACAGAAGAATCTGCAGATATAAATGTCTCCAAAAAGACGACCAAACGCAGAAAGACAGTAAGAAAACTGGAGATAACACTGCTGCCGGCAGCAGATCCTATTCTCAGGAGTCTTTCCATGGCAGAGAATGACTATGAACAGGCGAGGTATGCAGGATTAAGTGAAGAGGAAATTGTACAATATGCATATTTAAGCACTAAAATAAAAGAGAACGTTCAAAAGATCCTTGTGTAAAAGGAATTGAAGGAAAGGTATCGGTGAAATAAATGCAGGAAGTAACAAGAGGATATTATGTAGGTGAGCGTGCACTTTTTGGCGCAAAAGATATGAAAATAAGCGAAGCTGTTTTCGCAGAGGGAGAGTCTCCATTAAAGGAAAGTTCAGATATTGAACTGTATCGTTGTCTGTTCAAATGGAAATATCCACTCTGGTACAGCAAAAATATTTTAGTAAAAGACAGTACATTATTCGATATGGCACGTGCAGGTATCTGGTATACAGATAACATCCGCATGGAGAATACGATTGTGGAAGCACCGAAAAATTTCAGAAGATGTAATGGGGTGGAATTGAAGAAGGTATCTTTCCCCTATGCATCAGAGACATTATGGAATTGCGAAAATGTCAAAATGGAGGAAGTTGTTGCAAGAGGAGATTATTTTGCAATGAACTGCAGTAATATGACGATACGTGATTTTGAACTGGATGGAAATTACAGCTTTGACGGTGTAAAGAATGTGGAAGTACACAATGCCAGAATGTTGTCTAAGGATGCATTCTGGAACAGTGATCATGTAACGGTGTATGATTCCTTTATATCCGGGGAATATCTGGGGTGGAATGCAAAGAACCTGACACTGATCAACTGTACGATCGAAAGTTTACAGGGAATGTGTTATATCAACAATCTGACAATGAAGAACTGCAGACTGATCAATACTACTCTGGCGTTTGAATATTCCGGCGTGGATGCGCAGATAGATGGAGCCATCAACAGTGTATTTAATCCCGGAGCAGGAACGATTCAGGCTGATTATATTGAAGAACTGATCATGGAGAAGGACAAAGTAGATCCTGATAAGACAACGATCAAGTGTAAAAATGGAATCGGTAAGGAAACGCAGAAGTTTATAACAGGAGGAAATGTGCATGAAGTATGATTTTGACAGCGTTGTAGACAGAAAAGGCACATATTCCATGAAATGGGAAGTAGAGCCTGGTGAGCTGCCAATGTGGGTCGCAGACATGGACTTTAAAACAGCGCCTGCTATTATAGAGGCAATGGGCAAAAGACTGGAACACGGTGTCTATGGTTACACCTATGTTCCACAGGAGTGGAATGATGCATATATTAACTGGTGGCGGGACAGACATCATATAGAAATAGAATCCGACTGGCTGATGTTCTGTACAGGTGTGATACCCGCTATTTCCAGTTGCGTGCGTAAACTGACGACACCGGCTGAGAATGTACTGGTAATGACTCCGGTTTATAATACATTTTATAATTCCATTCTTAACAATGGAAGAAATGTACTGGAGTGCCCGCTTGTATATGAAAATCATAAATATCACATTGATTACAATGACCTGGAGAAGAAGCTGGCAGATCCACAGACATCGATGATGATTCTGTGCAACCCTCATAATCCTGTAGGAAAAATATGGGACAGGCAGACATTGGCTCATATTGGTGAGTTATGTGCCAAATATCATGTGATCGTACTTGCAGATGAGATTCATTGTGATCTGACAATGCCCGGGTATGAGTATATACCATTTGCATCCGTAAACGAGACATGTCGTAACAATTCGGTCACTTGTCTGGCTCCGACCAAGACCTTTAACATGGCTGGCATTCAGACAGCGGCCATTATGGTGTCGAATCCTTTCCTGCGCCATAAGGTATGGAGGGGGATCAACACGGATGAAGTGGCAGAACCCAATGTATTTGCTGTAACAGCAGCAATTGCAGCCTTCACGGAAGGTGGAGAATGGCTGGATGAGCTTCGTGCATATATTAAGCAGGGCAAGGATCTGGTAAAGAGTTATCTGGCAGAGCATTTGCCACAGATTCAGGTAGTTTCGGAAGATGCCACATATCTGTTATGGCTCGACTGTTCAGCAGTTACTTCTGATTCCGAGGAGTTTGCAGAGTCTATTCGTAAGAATACAGGACTTTTCCTGACAGGCGGATATCAGTATAGAGGAAATGGTACAGGTTTTGTCAGATTAAATATTGCGTGTCCTCATTCTGTGATCGAAGATGGCCTGAGGCGTTTCAAACAGGGAGTAGAAGCATATAGTGGTCAGCCAAAAGAGAAAGCACAAACGAGCAGTGTATACAGCCAAGAGGAATTTACTCCCGTAAGTACGACACCTCAGTCGGTGTATGCTGATAAGCAGGAAGAGGAATTTAAACTGGATGATGGTCTGCTTGCTTTTCTGGAGGCGGATTCCTATGAGAAAAAGCTGGAGATACTGAGTAATCTGCATGCAACGATCACCAATTCCATGATCGATACAATGGCAGTCAGTCTGGATATTGAAGTAAAGGACGGAGATATAGAGCAGCGTTACAGTGAGATATTGAACTGTCTGCTGACAATGGAGCGTTTTGAATGTAACCGTCTGAGATAGAAAGGTATTAAAATATGGATTCATTTAAGTTGGAACAGATCGTGGAACCACTTCTTGGCTGGTTCGGTTCCCATGCGAGGATATTGCCATGGAGAGAGGAACCGACTGCCTATCGGGTATGGGTATCAGAAATCATGCTCCAACAGACCAGAGTGGAAGCTGTCAAACCATATTATGAGAGGTTTATGAATGCGCTGCCGGATGTTGCTGCACTGGCACGGGCAGATGAAGAGACATTGCTGAAGCTGTGGGAAGGATTGGGATATTATAACCGTGTCCGTAATCTGGGGAAGGCAGCAGGACAGGTAATGGAACAGTATAATGGAATCATTCCTGATGAATATGACGAATTATGTAAACTGGCAGGAATTGGCAGCTACACTGCAGGGGCAGTGGCATCAATTGCTTATGGGAAGCCTGTTCCTGCTGTTGATGGTAATGTATTGCGTGTCATATCCCGGGTGCGCATGGATGATGGGGATATCATGCAGGCAAAAGTACGAAAGCGCGTAGAAGAGGATCTGCGCCGCATCATGCCACAGGGACGAAGCGGAGCTTTCAACCAGGCATTGATGGAACTGGGGGCAATTGTCTGTATTCCGAATGGAGAGCCCAAATGCAAGGAATGTCCATGGGAGAGCTTCTGCATGGCACATGCGAATCAATGTATGAGTCAGTATCCCGGGAAAACACCAAAGAAAGCCAGAACAATAGAATACAAGACCGTACTGGTATTACAGGATGCACAAAAGGCTGCTTTGCAGAAAAGACCTGATAAAGGACTTCTGGCGGGAATGTATGAGTTCCCATGGCTTGAAGGAACACAGAACGAAGATTATGTGTTAAACTATCTGAAAGGAATAGGACTGCATGCAGTCAGAATACAGAAATTAGAGAACAGCAGGCATATATTCACTCACAAGGAATGGCATATGACAGGTTATGCTGTGAGGGTGGATGAGCTGGAGAACAATACGGCAGATAATCTGATCTTTGTAGATAAGGAAGAGGCAGAGGAACGTTATGCCATCCCTTCTGCATATGCAGCATATACGAAATATCTGCAGATCAGGCAAGGCAGTGAGAAATTAAAAGGACTAGGAGAGTAACGGTATGAAATTATTATCTATAGCAATTCCATGTTATAATTCAGCAGCATATATGAGACGCTGCATTGATTCTTTATTGCCCGGTGGTGAAGATGTGGAGATCATGATCGTAAATGATGGGTCTACGGATGATACTCTGCATATTGCAGAGGAATATAGAGAACGTTTTCCAAGCATGATCAAAGTAATTGATAAGAAAAATGGCGGTCATGGTTCCGCGGTAAACGCAGGAATCAAAAATGCTACCGGACTTTTTTACAAGGTTGTTGACAGTGATGACTGGGTAAACCAGAGCGCTTATATGCAGATACTGGGTGTTTTGAAAGAAATCATACGTGATGGTAAGTCGCTGGATATGATGATCAGTAATTTCGTGTATGAAAAAGAGGGAGAAGAACGCAAAAAGGTAATGAAATATCATCATGCACTTCCCCAGAACCAGATCTTTACGTGGAAAGATGTGAAGCATTTCCATGTAGGTCAGTATATTCTGATGCATTCTGTCATTTACAGGACAAATCTGCTTAGAGAATGTGGATTGGAACTTCCGGAGCATACTTTCTATGTGGATAACATCTTTGTGTTTAATCCGCTGCCATATGTTAAGACCATGTATTATCTGGATGTGAATTTCTATCGTTATTATATTGGAAGAGCAGATCAGTCTGTCAATGAGCAGGTCATGATCGGACGTATAGACCAGCAGATCAAGGTCAACAAGCTTATGGTGGACTATTATGTAGAGGAAATGCCGCGTATTCATGCCAATGTGAAAGTAAAGCGATATATGCGCAATTACCTGGATATCATAACTACGGTATCTTCTGTATTGCTGATCCGTTCTGAATTGGAAGAGAATCTGGAGAAGAAGAAGGAATTGTGGGCATATATTAAAGAAAAAGACAAATGGTTATGGGCAAGACTTCGTTACGGTCTGCTTGGAAATGCCATGAATCTGCCGGGTAAGGGAGGCAGAAAAATATCCGTTGATGGATATAAAATCTGTCAGCGTATTTTCCATTTTAATTAAAAACACTTGTCAAAGAGGAAAAATCTGATTATAATCAAAAATAAAAGTTTAATACTGTATAGCTATGAAGTGATGAATTATAAAACGTACATAATGAGCACTATAAGTGTATATGGTAAGATTATGATTAGAGTGGAGGATATGGCATGTATTCATTGGATGAAGTTAAGAAGGTAGATCCTGAAATTGCTTCTGCAATTGTGGCAGAGCAGGAGAGACAAAACAGTCACATCGAGTTGATCGCATCTGAGAACTGGGTCAGCAAGGCAGTTATGGCAGCGATGGGAAGCCCTTTGACAAATAAATATGCAGAAGGTTATCCGGGCAAGAGATATTATGGTGGTTGCGAGTGCGTGGACGCAGTAGAGAATCTTGCGATCGAAAGAGCAAAAGAATTGTTTGGATGTGATTATGCCAATGTGCAGCCACATTCCGGTGCACAGGCTAATCTGGCAGTTCAGTTCGCTGTTTTACAGCCGGGCGATACGATCATGGGTATGAATCTGGATCATGGTGGACATCTTACACACGGTTCACCGGTTAATATTTCCGGTAAATATTTTAAGGTAGTGCCTTATGGTGTTGATGATAATGGATTTCTCGATTATGACAGAATGAGAGAACTTGCTCTTGAATGTAAACCAAAGATGATCATTGCAGGTGCAAGTGCTTATGCCAGAACAATAGATTTCAAGAAGTTCAGAGAAGTTGCAGATGAAGTAGGCGCTGTACTGATGGTAGATATGGCACATATTGCAGGTCTTGTAGCAGCAGGACTCCATCCAAGTCCAATTCCTTATGCAGATGTTGTAACAACAACAACTCATAAGACATTAAGAGGACCAAGAGGCGGTATGATCCTTGCAAACAAGGAAGCAGCAGAAAAGTACAACTTTAATAAGGCTATTTTCCCTGGAATACAGGGTGGCCCGCTTATGCATGTGATCGCAGGTAAAGCTGTATGCTTCAAAGAAGCATTATCTGATGATTTTAAGGGATATCAGCAGCAGATCATCAACAATGCACAGGCTCTGTGTAAAGGTTTAATGGACAGAGGAATCAAGATCGTATCAGGTGGTACGGATAATCATTTGATGTTAGTTGACCTGACTACATATGATCTGACAGGTAAAGCTGTGGAGAAGATGCTGGATGAAGCCCATATTACCTGTAATAAGAATACGATCCCAAATGATCCGAAATCTCCGTTTGTTACATCGGGTATCAGACTGGGTACACCTGCAGTTACCAGCCGTGGTATGAAGGAAGATGATATGGATAAGATCGCAGAAGCGATCGCTGCAGTAATTAAGGAGCAGGAAACAGGAATTCCGACCGCAAGAGCTATCGTACAGTCATTGACAGATAAGTATCCTTTGAATTAAAAATAATATAATGAAAATAAGAAAAGACTCTGTCTAATATATTACTGATATGTCTGACGGAGCCTTTTTTGTGTTCATATATTTTAATGAATCAGGTATATAATGGAATCGGTACAAAAATATATGAAATATCGACAATTTTATGCCAGGATATGTTATACTAAAAGTAACGTAACAAACTTAAACGGTCAGGAAGAAATAAAGGAAGAAATATGGAGAAGAAAGAATTGTCGAACCGTGAAAAAAGAAGAAGACGTCGTATCAGAAATCAGATTGCCGCATATGTAACATTAGTGATCGTGATCGGAGCTGTAACGACAGGAGCGGTCATAGGAATAAAAAAGGTTATAAAGCATATGAATCAGTATAATGATAAGGTGGCAGAGGCTCTTCAGGAAGCAGAGACAAATGTTGAACATGAAACAGCCGTTGTGGAATCAGAAACGCAGGAGACAGAGGCGGTGGATACACAGCAGGAATCAGATCCTCTGGATGAGCTGATAGATGCACTGCTGCAGGATATGACTCTGGAAGAGAAAGTTGCAGGCATATTTATGGTCACTCCTGAATCAATTACCGGTGTAGGCAAGGCAGTACGGGCAGGAGAAGGAACCCGTACAGCACTGGCGGAGAATCCGGTGGGAGGACTTATTTATTCCGAACAGAATTATCAGTCGGATAATCAGTTTCTTGAGATGATGACCAATACCAGAAGTTATTCCAAATATCCGCTGTTTCTGGCAGTACGCAGGGAATGTGGGGAATCTACAAGTTTTGGAATTGAAGCCACAGCAAAAGCATCAGAACTAACCGATTCAGATAGCGTAAGAAATGCCTACGGAACGATAGCAACAAAGCTTGCGGCGTTTGGTATTAATATGGATCTGGCACCTGTAGCGGATATTGTGTCTGAGCAGGGTAACTCGCAGCTGCAGGGCAGGACTTTTGGCAGTGACGGAGCTACGGCAGTTCCGCTGGTCAATGCGGCAGTGCAGGCTCTTCAGGAGAGGGAAGTCAGTGCGGTACTGATGACTTTTCCGGGGGGAGGGGCAGTAGAGGATGGTAAAGTATCCAAGTCCTTGGAAGAGTTGAAGAACAGCGATTTCCTGACATTCCAGTCAGCAATTCAAAACGGTGTGGACTGCGTTATGGTATCTAATGCAGCAGCTCCGGATGTGACAGGAGATGATACACCATGTTCTCTTTCTGGCACTATGATTACTGATGTATTGCGGGGAACGCTGGGATTTTCAGGTATCGTTATGACAGATATGCTCAATGAAAGTGCCATAACAGGTAAATACTCCAGTGCGCAGGCGGCAGTAGCAGCAATTCAGGCGGGAGCAGATATTGTGGTGTGTCCGGCAGATTATAAAGAGGCGTATCAGGGTGTTATGGATGCCGTTTCATCAGGAACAATTACGGAAGAACGGATTCAGGAATCTTTATACAGAATCTATCGTGTAAAGTACAAAAATACACTGGATAATATTCAATAAACCTGAATTATTCATGGCAATATGATCATGCATAAAATTGCCACATTTGTGA
>CAYRAW010000015.1:0-23595 GCA_964422225.1 uncultured Roseburia sp. | reverse complement strand
AGATCACTGAATATAATGATATCATCATCCGTACAGTTTGCCAGTCCTCTGGTTACTGCATTTTTCTGGAAAGTATCTCTGTCATGTGTATATCCCTCGGGAGTATCATCTACCACTACATGAATGATCTTATCCTCGAACTCTTTGAACATCTCTTTATTTTCTTCATAGTAAAGAGGCTTCTTTAATCCAGAAAAAGTTTCTGTTGCCTCACTGATCACAAACTTGTCCACGACATCATTCATGACATTAAGTCTGATTTTCAGAATATCCAATTCATTGAAAAATTGAAAACAATCGTATACCATACTGATTCCTTATCTTCCTTTTACTTCTTGATGAACTTTCCAGCCAGTTTCTTGCATTTTTTTACAAATGGTTCTTTATAAAAATTCGGATACTGCGCATTCGTCCCTGCCCATTTATGAAAGGCAAATGGTGTAATACCCTCTATCTCAGGTATCATATGCTCATGTCCAAAATATTTTGCTACTTCAAGCGGCGCTATCTGCATGCCCTCTGCTTCCAGAATATGTTTGATCTTACAGCAAATAAATCCATCCTCATGATACCACATTTTACCGTATGCATACTCACCTTCCCATGGAATATCTGCCTTTTTCGGATAGTCCATAAGTCGTTTACTGCGGATTCCCACACTATTACCCACACGGCAGATATTTCCGTCCTTATCACGATAAGTCGTTGTATCTCCCTCTTTGGGTAATGGCCATGGGGCACCAATGTAATCATATTTCAGGAACTCATCACGCCACATTTCAGGATGTACGATAAACCCATCGGCATGTACGATCATGGCATAATCTGTATGAATATGATCCCCAAGCTCATATACCATTTTATAATTAAAAGCATCAATATCTGTCAGTTCACTGGTATGGCTGTATCTGATATTCTTTGGCAGTCCGAATGGCTTCTTATGAGTGATCAGAACAGCATCTCCGAAGTCGATTCCCCGCATACTGTATTCCATAGCCTGGATCGTTTCTTTGATATTTACACTTGTCATTGCCACTAATGTGACCTGTGGAAGCTGCAATTTTTCCTGCATTTTACTATTTCTCCTGTTTACTGCCATCTGAGTCGTCCAATTGATACCATTGCCCGGCTTTGCTTCTAAACTGTTGAAGCAATTCAAAAAAGTCCTCTGTAATATTTTTGAAATACCTTTTAGCCACATCTCCATCATAATCGTGAATCAATGTATTTCTGACTTTCAACATTTGAAGCCACAGATCATCTGATATTAATCCGACACTATATGCTGTTTTTAAAGTATCTCTAGGTGAGCCTGTTGCAAAATCTACAATACCATACTCGGAAACAATAATATCCTTCATTACTTTCCATGCCAGATCAAAGGTAAGATTAAAGGTTTGCGCAGTACCACTGAGTACGAAATTCTCATTAGGATTAGCACCACATGACAATTTCAGAGTATCCAGACTTTTGCAGAAACTCAGATATCTCTTAATAGATTTTTCTTCCATATTCATCCATGTCCTCTCTCAAATATTGATTACATACCTCATCATAATCAAATATATCTATTTTTTTTAATGTCATAATCTCGTCTATTTCTTCGCGCAAAGCCTCAATGTCTTTTACACCATATGCAATAAAATCAATATCGCTTCTCTCTGTCTGGGTTCCTCTGGCATAAGAGCCAAATAAAGAAAGATGTTCTACTTTATTATTTTTACAAACTCTTACAACCTCTTTCACAATCTCATCAAAAGTCATATTATGGTGTCTTTGCATAGAATTTACCTCATTCATTAATTAGAAACTACTCTTCTTTTCATGGAGCGCAATGCCCTTATGAATAAATCCTTATAAATCATATATTTTGCGTGGCATTTTGCTGTGAATAATCTGATACCGGTTAATTTTATTCCGATCCTCTGATATTTCTTGGAAGTCTGTTTATACACAGCTAATTCTTCTCTGCATTCTGCTGCTGTAAACAATTTTCCTTTTCTATCCATGTACATAAATTCATCATAGATATTCTGCTCCGATGCCCAATAACCATCCGATACATTATGTCTTGCCCAGTATTTGGGTGCGATAATATACTGAACAGTTTCACTGGTATAAGCAGGGAAAAAAGCAAATGTAGAGTTCGATAATATCAGATATTTTGCATTTTTGATCGTAGTGTAATCCCCTGCCAGATCAAAGTGATAAGCCGGCACTTCCGGAAGTATTCTTCCGGCTGCCGACAGATCATCCGTAACTACCATGAATTCCATATCAGAACGTTTCTGTCTCATAACCTTCATGGCATCCAGCCAATACTTTCTCCTGAGGAACAACTCCGGATTACTGGTATATTCACCACCCCGGATATTGATAATGCACAGGTTATCTCTGGAATACTCATAGTTATCATATTCAGGTTTTACCTGAAGCCACTGTTTGATTTCTTCTTTATATTGTCCAAAATATACTTCATCCTGCATATTTCCGTATACAAGAGTTGAACGCCTCAGGTTCAGGAGCCTCTCATCCGCTCCCGAGATATAACAGCCATGCTCAATATCATGTATTGAATTACCAATGTATATTCTGTCTTCCTTCTCCTGATAAACTTCTGCAAAGTCTTCTTTCTTTCTATCCAGTCCACAGTCAATATCCATGAAGTACATGCCTTTGTTGCTGTGAATATTATTTGCCAGAATTTCTTTATTCAAAATGGCAAATCCGCAATGATTCTGCATTGCAAGACATCTGGTCGTAACATAACAGAACAACTGATTGCCAAGTCCCTGACCCTTTAATAATTCTGTTGCAATAACCTGCCTGTCTGACATAACAATCACCTGTCCTTTCCTTAAAATCTATCTCCTACAAAGTAGTCTGTGTAATCTTACCACCTTCAACTTTATAAATAATATCGCACTTCTCGATCGTATTAAGTCTATGAGCAATGATGACCATTGTTTTCTTACCATGGAAACTGTTGATTGCTTCCATTACTGCAGCTTCTGTTTCATTATCCAGTGCTGAAGTCGCCTCATCAAATACCAGGATCTCCGGATTATGATACAATGCTCTGGCGATACCAAGGCGCTGCCTCTGTCCGCCGGACAATCTGACACCTCTGTCACCGATTGCGGTATCCAGCCCCTCGGGAAGAGTCTGAATAAATTCTTTTAACTGTGCTTCCTCTAATACCTGCCAGATTCTGTTATCGTCAATCTCATCATCAGCAATACCAAATGCTATATTATTACGGATAGGTTCATCTACCAGGTAAATAGACTGAGGAATATAACCAATCTGTGACAGCCATGCCGGATAATTGTCAAATACATTATCTCCATCACAGAGAATCTGGCCTTCATGGACTTTCAATAGTCCAAGCAGAATATCTACAATAGTTGATTTACCCGCACCGGAGGGTCCCATAATTCCAACAGATTTACCAAAAGGTACTGTCATATCTGCATGATCAAATATCAATGTATCTGTATTGGGATATGCGTACACAATGTTCTTCAATTCTATCCTATTCTTTAACTGCATGGTCTTCGTTTCATCTACAGGCAGCAGAGTCTGATTGGTTTTTTTACTGATTTCGTTTATGTTCATATTCTCATAAACGTAATCCAGGCATGGTCTGAAATATGAAATATCAGTAAGGTAGGTGTTGATTCTGTTAACACATGGCATCAGTCTGACTGCCGCTAATCCAAATGCTGTCAACGTGGGAATCATCTGCTTCATATCATCCCCTGCGGCAACACATACAATCAGATATCCCAATATAGATACCATAAAAATAGACTCTATCAACAATCTGGGCATGGCATTGATCACTGCATATTTTTGATTCAGTCTGGCTCCGATCTTACCATTGCTTTCATAATTATCAGCAAAAAAAGACTCTCTATGTAATACTTTTACATCCTTGATTCCATAGATTGCCTGGATTCTCCATTTGGCGATTCTGGACTGTATTGCCTGATTGGTAGTTCCCAGCTTATTCAATCTGGGCTTCAATACCTTAAACATGACAATTGTTACAATTCCTGAAATAATTACAAGGAACAGTACCAGTCTCCAGTCAGTTGCAACCAGAACTCCACAGATAAATACGAAAACTACTGTTTCTGATGCAAGAGAGATCAACGCCATCAATATACTGAATACATTGGGGATATCACTGTCTGTCAGTCGAAAGACCGTAGGAATATCTGCATCCAGATAAAATTCATATGGTCTGTTCAGAAATTCCCGTAATACCTGACTGATTATTTTATTTCTGTTTCCTGAAATAAAGCGGTTCTGCTCACTGGTCAGCCACAAAAGATATGCATTTTTTAACAGATACATGATCATCAGCAATGCTAACAGTGTAATAATAAATTCATGCATATCATGCAGATGCAGGAAATCCATTGCCCATTGGCAATATTTATTCTGTTGTACAGATTCTGCATCAATTATGACCCATACGACAGGAAGCATAGCTGAAATACTCAATGTTTCCAGTATACCTCCAATAAATATCATAACAGCCAAAACAACAATGTTGATTTTCTGTCTCTTATCCAAAATATAGTTCAGTTTCTTAAAGATGTCCATTTTATTCCTCATTTCCTACCTGTTGTCCGGTACTGTTCAGATAAATGCTGTCATAATCATAGTTAAGATAAAATTCCTTTTCCTGTGTAAGTTTAGACATATAATTATCCTGGGTGACTAATCCGTCACCTGCCTGTATCCACTGTAATATTTTACTGTTGATTTCAGGTGAATAATGTTCCCTGTCTCTGTAATTATCAAGATTACATATTATATCATATTTATCATAGAAATTATACAGTTTCACATTTGGACACTCCAACAGCATCTCTGTTGCGATCTGCTCTGCTTCAAATTGCCGCATCATAAGCCCTTCCTGATTCTGGAAATCCCAGAAACAGATACTGTATGGGGTATAAAACAGGTAAAATGTGGTATCCGGATATTGATCTACCAATTCCACAATATTTTCCCGGATATTAGCAATGACCATTTCTCTTTCTTCCTGTGAAAGTCCGGATTCCATAGGTGCTTTCTCTTCCCACCTCTCATAACTCTGCATAATATACTGCAGCCCCGTAGGTTTATCCCAAGAAGAATATTCATCCATAGACGTGCTTGGCTGTCTTAATATTGTTTTCATTATATTAGGCAGAGTACCATGGTAAAAAATAGACTTGTTAAAGACATATTGGGTATCATTCCATGGGTCATCATCATACAGGTAGGTTGGATAGCCCTCATACTGATCCCAGTCCTTTTCTCTGATCAATCCATTATAATCGATTGTCCAGATAACGGTTTGAAGACTCTGATTACGGCTCAAGGCTCTTTCCAGATTCTGTGATAATTCCTGATAACCGGCGCCTGAGAAGGTTTCCTTTACCGCCCTTGTTCCCAATAACTGATCCATTTCACTGGTCTTAAAGTTCTGCGCCATGGAAGTCCCTGTTACAATCGCATCATAATCAAAATGTCTGGAAATCCCGTCATTGGTATAACGCTCATCATACAAACGATATCTGACAAATGAAAAAGGTTTATGAAAATGAAAATAAGGGTCAAAAACAAAACATAGTGCAAACATCAGTACTACAGCCCCTAAAATTGAACCTATACATTTTGCTAACCACTTCTTTGAATCCATTCTTACTCCTAAAAATTAAAATATAAAAATTCACTGACCTCAGATAAGGACATAACACTCCAGATGAACAGCACTGTAATGGTTACTATCCTGCCATTCGTATATTTCATATCTGATGTCTTTTCCTGAGTATTTCGCATAGTAAAACTTGCGATAGTTACAATAACCGTAAATAATGTAACAAAAATCCAGGGCTGTGCTGTAATGAGATTTCCCAGTCCCAGCCTGTACAGAGCTTCCATCTCTACCATATTGTTAAACTTGTCTGTAATAGATGTATCAATCTGCCCCCAGCCTGTATGCAGCATTCTATTCCATAACTTTTGTGCCTGACTGACAGAATCAGCTCTGAACAGACTCCATGAGAAAGTGCAGAATGCAAAAGTGATCCCTCTGCGTATTGCTTCAGGTATTCTCTCTATCCATTTTCCAAATATTTTATGCACTACATTTGCAATTCCATTTATGACACCCCATAAGATGAATGTCCAGTTTGCTCCATGCCAGACACCACTCACGAAGAATACGATCATAACATTAACATATGTCCTGATTTTTCCTCTTCTGCTGCCTCCAAGCGGGATATAAATATATCTGGTAAAGAATCTGGTCAATGTCATATGCCATCTATCCCAGAAATCCACAATTGACACAGCTTTATACGGGGAATTGAAGTTCACCGGCAGTTCCACATTGAACATATACCCTATACCATATGCCATATCACAGTAACCGCTGAAATCAAAATATATCTGCATAGCATAACAGACCATGACTAACAGGATCGTTGGAGTATTCAATCCTCCGACCGACTGATATCCTATTGTAACAATTTTAGAGAAAGTATCTGCGATCAGTACTTTCTTGGCAAGTCCCAAAACAAACGCATAGATTCCCTTACTGAAGCTGTCTGTATTTATCTTTTTTCTGCTTTCATCCCGAAATTGCGGGATCAGCTCGTCATGATATACAATTGGTCCTGCGATCAGTTGTGGGAAAAAGGATACATACGCTGCATACTCCAAAAGACTGTATTTTTCACAATCCTGTCTGTAATAGTCTATCACATAGGACAATTGCTGAAATGTATAGAAGCTGATCCCCAATGGCAGGGCTATCTGCAGCAAATGTATGTCTGTTTTTAAAACTGCATTTACATTTTCTATAAAGAAATCATAATATTTATAATAGAATAAGATTCCAAGATTCAGCAGTACGCCGACTATCATAAGTAACCGCCTGCTCTTACGGAGGCTCACTTTGGACATGACCTCTACCAGTAAATAATTCAGTAAAATACTCACTACCAGAATGAACAGGTATTGTACACTATTATAACCATAGAACCACATAGACATGCCAACCAGCCATGCCATGCCAAGTTTATATTGTTTTAAATAATTTAATCCGTAATATCCTGCCAAAGCCAGTGGCAAGAACAGGAAAATAAAAATATAGGAATTAAATAACATATGTTTTCGTCCTTACTTATTTCTGAGCGGTATGATAACTTTTTCATATACCTTATTTAATATCATATAACCTGCAGGCATTGTCAGGAAGGTGCGCATTCGCACCCTGTCTCCTCTGCCTTCACAGTCTTTTTGATAAACTCTCAAAATCTCCTGCTTCTCAGCCTTCATCATCGCTGCGATCCTTTTTGCAGCAGCAGCCGTTTCCGCCTGTCCTGACAGATCTATATAATATGACAGCATTCTGCGATAAAAATAATAAGCTGCCATATCTCCCATTGTTTCCGAAACATGATGCCTGATATATGCAATATGCTCTCTCCAGAAAGGGATTTCGTCCCCAAACATCCTCTCTGTACGATTTACATTCATAATACTGCCTTTGCGGTCAAGTACATAATCATACAGACATTCATCTATATATATTGCCTTATCCAGTTTACAGAATGCCTTGGTCGTATACATGATATCTTCAGAATTCTTTCCGACCGGAAACAGCACTCCCTCCACAACCTCTCTTGCAAACAGTTTACTCCATACAGAGTTATAGACGACATACTCATCCATATCTGATAAATATACCTTCAGGATTCCTTCTCTGTCAAAAGCCGTAATCCTGCCATTGCCACCTCTCTCTATCCTGTCCTGATAAACCTTTGCATACCGGCACACTGCTACCTGTGCACCATTTTCCATACATGCATCATACATCTTCTGATACATCTGAGGTTCTATCCAGTCATCACTGTCAACATAGCCGATATAATTTCCACCGGCAGCTGCCAGACCTGCATTTCTGGCATCTGATAATCCACCATTGGGTTTGTGTACCACTTTGATCCGCCCATCACGTAATGCATACTCATCACACATTGCAGGCGAATGATCTGTAGATCCATCATCTACCAGAATAATCTCCAGATTAGGATAGGTCTGATTGATTATGGAATTAACACATCTCTCCAGATATTGTTCCATATTGTATACAGGAACGATCACAGATATTAAGTCACTTCTATTCACACACTTGTCCATTCTGATCCAATAGAATCCAATTCTTCCAATTTTGCTTTACTTCCGCAACAGTTGTTGTCTCATAATTATCATGATGTAATGGGCGTATCATGATTTTCTCCCTGTTCTGATTCAATCTGGCTGCCCACATGCTGAATGTACTATTCGCACAGATATTATACCTACACCGGCTCATAAGCTGCATATCATGGATTCCGCCTGCGTCACCATTCCAATCTACTACATGCATATTATCCTGATGATAATGTTGTCTTGCATATTCTATATCATCAGAGAAGATATAATATACGGGATTACTGACCCTTGCCTCTATATATGCCATTGCTCCACGATAATATTCTTCTGTGCAGATTCCCATATATCTGTTTCCATCCGCTACAGTCAGATAGTCTGTTCTACGAATGTGGATACTGACTGCATTCTCCTTCTGCATCTGTTCCATACATTTCTGATTTCTGGGATTACTGCTTATTGGAAATTGTATTTTCTCCTGAAGTACCGGGATGATATCTTCATAATATCGCTCACAATTCCAGAATCCATAGAGATATACGTCATCCATATGAAAAATCTCAGGCATATACTCTTTACTTTCTCTTACTGTTTTATCTTTACGTCCCAGAAGTTTCCTGCGAATCTTAGCAGTAAGCAGACCTGAATTATCCAGAAGCCTCGTTCTGTCCTCTATTGTAGCCTTGTCATATTGTATAGAAGGGAATCGATCAAGTTCCAGACTTCTCCATTCCTTATCTTCCCCTGCTTCATCACGATATGCATAAGTGTCCAGTTTTACCTGTTTTCCAAGACTCTTCATTTTTTCATAAAGGGCATACTGATATAACTGATTACCCAGACCGCCCATAACATGAATCAAGATCATAGTTTCTCCGTTTTCTGTTATTTCTCTAATAAAAACAACTTTGCTGTACTATCTACCACCGCTGTAGTCTGGTATCCTATAGATTCCAGCGCATTTACCACTGTGTCATGCTGACCCGATACCACATAGATCTGTTTGGGCAGACCATCCGGATAAACCATTTCATCCAGAAAATCAATCCATTGCTCATTGCTGTAGTCCAGACTCTCCAATGTTTCATTACAATAAACCTGATCCCAGTCGGATTCCTGATACTCTTCACTATGTGTCAGATAATATACAAATGCATATCTCTGATGGAAATTAACAAAAGTCGGAATCTCTTCTCCATCATCCGCGCGCCATGTACGAACTACAGTCCTCAGATCACTTTTCGCCCAGTGATTACTGATTCGATAATCCCCATATGTGCAGTACAGAATCATGGCGATCACAATCCCTGCACTTATAAACGGCGTAATCTTACGCATCCACTGTTTATCACTCTCTTTGAAGATCATGACGGTTTCGTATAAAATAACCGCAATTAAAATGAACCATAGTGGGAATATAAACAGGTTATAACGATTACCAAACCATCCATATGCGTAAATATTCAACGTTGTGATCACATAGTAAATAAAAAATACCCCTATATTACATCGAATAAAGAAGCGAACTTCTTTCCTATGTGTCTTTCTGTATACAAATATGCCAAGTCCCAGCAACACAAAGAGAATGATCCATATTGTCCATGTAATCTTCTCTGCGTCCCTGTCATAATCCAGCATACACCAGCGAAGCACCCACATCAGACTGTCAAAGAAATCCAGTATGATGTTATTACCCGTTAATTCGATCGGCTTGTCAGCCCCAAATGTACTGATCGGGTTGGTAGACTGAGGTAACATAAAGAAATAAATCAGTGGTATGCCCGCTCCGATACCGGCGATGATATACGATACCATGGCCGTCCAAAATGTCTTTTTTTCACCTGATCTCCAATAATAAACCAACAGTTGCAGTGCCATTGGTACAATGACGAATACCGCACCATAATGTGTATAAACATCTACCACACAAAGGATTGTAAACAGGATCGCCCTTTTTACCGTAATCTTCTCTAAAATAAAGAGATACAGGTACACTGTCCAGATCAGCAGCATGATCAGAAGGATATATTCTGATGCTTCTTTCACATAATACATCAGAATATAAATACTGGAAAATACAAAGACAGACAAGGTAGCCGTAAATCTGCCACACAGTTTCTTTATGACCAGATACAGACCTATTACTGCTATAAATCCCATTACAACACTTGAGAAACGATACCACCATTCGCTGTCATGTATCTGTAACCAGATACACATCAACCAGTTATATAAAGGTGGCTGTTGTTGAATATACGCCATACGTTCATACATTGTTGTGTACTGTGTTACTCCCCGGATTGCCCCCTTAACAGGTATGGAACAATAATATTCCATTGATTCATCCTGCCAGATAGGTGCATTGGTCAGTTTATACAACGCCATGATCCAATAATATATCAATGCGATTCCTGCTGTCATCCATTCAGGTATTTTGAATTTTCTCAGTGTTTTCACGCTTCCATTCCTTTCATATTTCACACTAACACAAATCATAGCACAAGATCATCAATCGGTAAACTGCTTTTAAATTCCACCACTTACCGGATATTTCTAAACCCCTGCCTTAATGTATCGCCTCTGAACTCAAATTCTGTTAATCTTGGAAGTGCGGGAAATGGATCATACCCCACTCTGTCACCGCTTACCGGATAATAAAAGGTCACGCCATTTACCTGATAAGAATCCAGCTCATAGCTTCCATAATCCTGTTGGTTCACATAATATGGCAATGTGCTTTGCCCTATCATATAGCTTCCTAAAGAATATACCTTTACCAAGCCCAACATCAGAAGCAATATGCACAGCCCCCTGTCCATCATTCCAGATCTGTTCCCTGCCTGCTTCGTCTGAAGGCAGCTAGCCCACAGCATACCGCCGGTAAGTGCTATCACCAGCAATACATAAGCATATCCATATCTGAGAAGTGGTGCTGATACTTGCCAGAAAATATAAGAAGCCGCCACAGTCAGCCACACAAGAATACTGTCCCACTGTTCTTTGTTCTTCCTGTATGCTGTCACAATAATGATGACCACTCCGATCACCAGACATAAGATATCTGCCGCAATAAATAATTTACCAAGCATGGGCAGTGTCTCACCAAACCATTTTGGAAACCATTCTGTCATTGGTAAATTTACCAGTGCAGCATTATTCAGTCCACGCCCCCAGGTCTTGATCTCTGCTGCATCCAATGCGGCTGCCTGGGCAGGGATCTTCCAGTCCACAGAGAATAGATCCAATGCCGGAAACGGATACAGAAGATATCCTGATATCCATACAGTTCTTATAAGCCATGGTGTTATGACTCCAACGCCCATACATAAATAAAGTATGATTTCTTTCCACCTTTTCTGCCGTATCAGCATGATCGCCGGCTTTATGGTCAGCAGTAAAATAAGCCCTGCTGTAAGTTTAAGGGATACTGCATAAACACCCGCCACACAAAGCAGTGCATATGGGGTGACAATATCCGCTTCCTGCTTCCTTTCTGATCGAGCCAGCCATTTTATAATGATATAGAATACTGTACACATAATTGCATAATCGGAAGCAGGTGCCATGATCTCACCGTAGATCAGGGTCAGATAGAACAAGGCTGCTGCTCTTGCAAAATCAGACAAAAGCAGTTTTCTGCGCTTCCACGCATCCACAATACGAAATGCTTCTATGCTGAGGATCAGCGCCATCAGACCGTTTACACTGTGCATGGACTGACCAAATATATATGGCATACTGTAAAGTGCCGACAACGCAAAAAAGGAACTGTTATAGGCAAATCTTACATGAATATTGCCCAGTCCCTTCACAATACCATATTCTTCGATCCAACGTATACTTTGCGCATGATACAGATCAGAATCATAATGCATGTAACCTCTGGATGTACAATATGCCCACACCAGAATGAGCATTATAACTCCAATCCCTCTTATGACAGAACAACTCTTTCTCTGTATCTGCAACAGATATTGTGCTTCTTTTCTGCCATAGTAGAGAAATATCATGCATAACATCAGCAGGATCACATTCGCTGCTATTCCAACTTTATAAAACAGACTCCATATCTGTGCATAAACAGTAGCTATGACTAATCCAATAGCCAGAATACTGTCTGCTGTCCTGATCTGATAATGCAGCCTGTTATTTGTAAAAGCTGCAAATCCTATGCCCAGACAGATTGCTGTTAAGGAAATATAGAGCCAATTAAGCAGAACTGTAAGCATTATGCTACCCTCTCACTTACCAGCCAGCTCTGGAACATCAGTATATACCAGATCTGATCTCGCCAGTTATCATGTTCTACATAGTCATTCCAGATATGCCATACCACATCAGGATTCAGGATTCCCTGCTGCTCCAGCATTTTTCTGTCTATGAGATTTTCTGCCCATTCACGAAGCTGTGGCTCTTTAAGCCACTTCATAATAGGAATCGAGAAACCTTTCTTAGGTCTGTCCATCATTTCCTTAGGTACATATCTGTAAAGAACATCTTTTAATACTAACTTGCCCTCATTACCCTGCTTCTTATATTCCATCGGAATCGTCCATGCAAACTCCACAACATCCTTGTCCAACATAGGAACTCTGGTTTCCAGAGATACTGCCATTGCTGTTCTGTCTACCTTTACCAGAATATCATCCGGATGGTACATTTCCATGTCCATGAGCATAATACAATTCTGAGTGTCTTTCAAAAAATTCTGTGATGCCTGACTTTGTTTATATGAATATACATTTTTCTCTAAAGGAATCCTAGTACTGAGCAATTCCTGCGCATTCGATATCTCATACAGATTTTCCGGTCCTTTGGCACCAAGTAAATATGCCTTTGTCTGCAATAACTGATTATTTTTACCAAATGGAGCATGTAATACCAATTCACTGCATATTTTGCGCAGTCCATATGGGTATGCTTTCATTTTACCCCAGATCCTGTTAATTGATGAATAGGAGCCATATCCACAGAATAACTCGTCTCCTGCATCTCCACTCAGAGATACGGTTACATGTTCTCTCGTCATCTTGCTGACTAAGTAGGTTGGAATCTGTGAAGAATCTGCAAAAGGTTCTCCAAACATCCAAGGTAATTTGGGGATCACTGCCTTAGCATCTTCTTCTGTGATGTAAAGTTCTGTATGTTCTGTTCCCAGATGCTGTGCAATCTCTTTTGCATAGGTTGCTTCATTGTATTTTGGATCATCCATTCCTATTGTGAAACTTCTGACCTTTCTATTTGATTGTGCCTGCATAAGAGCCACTACTGTACTACTGTCAATTCCTGCTGACAAAAATGCCCCTACTGGTACATCTGCTACCATCTGATCTTTGATAGAAGCCTTGAGCAGTCTCTCCAGCTCATCTGCCGCTTCTTCTCTGGTTCCTTTAAACGGATGTGCCTCACCATACTTGGCTGCTTCTCTGACTGACCAGTATGCACTGATCTTAGGATCTGTATAAGGTGCGTCCATTTCCAGCATACAGCCTGCATCCAGTTTATAAATATTCTCATAAATAGAATAAGGTGCAGGAATATAACCATGCACAAAGTAAATCTGCAGCACCTTAGTATCAATTGCGTTGTGAAAATCATCTAACTGTGTAATACTCCCCAGATCGGAAGCAAATACAAAATGGCCATTCACAAATCCATAATAAAGCGGCTTCTCTCCAATTCGGTCACGGATCAGTGTAAGTTTCTTAGTCTGTCTGTCCAGCAAAGCGATGGCAAACATTCCCTTGCACATGGCAATCGTTTCTCTGATACCATATGCTTCAAAAGCTTCCAGAAGAACTTCTGTATCAGAAGAACCACGAAAAGCCGTCACCTTATGCTCTGCAAGAAGTTTGTCACGGATCACTTTATAATTATAGATTTCTCCGTTATATACGCACATATATCTGCCGGATGCCGACTGCATCGGCTGCGCACCATTCTCTGATAAGTCCACAATAGATAATCTGCGATGTCCAAATACTACACTGGCATCCTCATTTGCCCAGAATCCGCCTGCATCAGGACCGCGATGCAGCATCCTTTCATTCATCTTGTGTATATTTTCTCTCCAATTTGCTGGATGGTTACAAAATCCTGCGATTCCGCACATAGGCAATGTCCTTTCTGTCATTTCTTAGCAATATGTGTCAAATATTTTTTCCATTCATTGTTTACTTTATCAGGATTCAATTCCACTGTGATCTGTCTGGCATTCTCTCCTAATTTCTGTTCAAGTTCCGGATTCGAGAGAATTTTACGAAATGCATCCGACAAAGCATAGGCATCTCCTACAGGAACCAGCAGTCCATTCTCTCCATCTTTGATCAATGCCGCAGGTCCACCACATGGACAATCCGTAGAAATTACCGGTATTCCCAGTGCCATCGCTTCCATAATGGAATTAGGCATGCCTTCCGTGTTGGATGTCAGAGTAAAAATTCGTGCCTTACTGATTCTGTCCGCCACATCTGTTACGCTGCCCGGTAAAGAAATCCTGTCTGTCAGCTCTTTTTCTTTTATCAGTTTTTCCAATTGTTCTCTGCTGTCGCCTTCTCCATAAATGATCAGCTTCATATTCGGATACTCTGCTGCTATTTTGGCAAAAGCATGGATCAGCATTGCATGATTCTTATTTTCATCCAGTCTCCCGGCTGCAACTATCAGATCTTCTTTTTCTACTGCAGGTCTGTGTTTCAAAAAATCCGGATTCAAGGGATTAGGCAATACCTTTGCTTTCTTTTGCACCCTTTTGGGGAAAAAGCCAAGTGCCCGTTTCGTCTGAAGTACAACTCCATCTGCAAAACGGAACATAAATTTTGCAAGAAACTGCATCAGTTTCCCCTCATATTCCATTGTGGGTTCTCCACGCACAGATACCACTGTTCTGACCGGTAAAAAAGCTGATGTTGCAATTGCCATTAGATTATTCTTTCCAAGGAAAGCCAATATCACATCGGGTTTATAATTTTTCCATATGTTTCTCAGAGTAGCAAAACGAACCTTAAAATTATGGATCCTGCTTTCATTCAACAGTTCTTTATCCGGTTCTGAATATACCCTGCGAATCTCCGGTAAAATTTCATACTCTACATCATTTTTATACTGCGTCACAAGAATAACCTCATAATGATTCCTGTGAAAAAATTCGGCAAGGTTCACCATAACACGCTCAGAACCGCCCTTTTGCAGAGAACTGATAAATAATGCTATACGCTTCATGAATTACCTCATATATGTTTCATACCACTGTTGAAATGCGAAGAAAGACCACGCTGTTTTAGAGAAATTAGCACCTGTAGCCGGTCCTTTATCTCCAGTCCTCAGGTATTCCATGATGAAATGATTTACATAATCAGCATCAAAAATTCCCTGCTTTCTAAGATATTCAACACTACACATATCCATCAATTGCTCTTTTAGCGGACCTCTCATCCACTTATCGAGCGGAACTCCAAAGCCAACTTTAGGACGATCCAGTAATTCCCTGGGAATATAGTCATATGCAATATCCTTTAAGATACGTTTCTTTACTCCATTCGCATATTTATAGGAATGCGGTAATCGGTATGAATATTCCATTACTCTTACATCCAAAATAGGACATCTGGCCTCAATAGAATATTTCATGGTAGCCCTGTCTACCTTGCACAATATGTCACCTGGCAAATACGTATCCTCATCCAAAAGCATCCTGCGTTCCTGCCAGTTTGGCTCGTTATATTTACTCTCAATTGGGAATTTATACGGAACACCTTCACCTGATATCATCCGGTCAATAGCACGGATATAGGAACTTCCACCTATCTGGGTCTTTGTTTCTTTATCGTGATTGCCTGCTACCACTTGTACCTTAAAAGGTAACTTTTCCAGAAGTGCAGCCTTTCTGAACGGAGGAAATTGGCAGACCCCATAGGTAAGCTGTCCTAAAACATCCAGTTTCTGTGCCTGCGCTACATTATCATAGATATTATAACCGCAGAAGAATTCATCTCCACCATCTCCTGATAACACAACTGTTACATCCTCAGATGCAAGCTTGGCAACCAGCATAGATGGAATCTGGGAGCTGTCCGCAAATGGTTCATCGTAATATTGCGGAATGCTTTCCACCATATCAAACATTGCCTGCTCATCTATATACAATTCCGTATGGTGTGTTCCTAAATGCTTTGCTACTTCCTTTGCATACTTTGCTTCATTATAACGTTCTTCATTAAACCCTATCGAATAGGTTTTTACCGGTTCATTGCTTGCTTCCTGCGCAAGGGCAGTAACTAATGAAGAATCATATCCTCCACTCAGAAATGTTCCAAGAGGTACATCCGCTATCATTCTTTTCCTTACACAATCTTTTAAGATGTCCTTTAATTCTTCCTTTGCTTCTTCATAAGAACCTACTGTTTCCTGTTTCTTACGATGATAAACTTTGGCTATATCCCAGTATTTCCAACTGCTCATCTTGCCTTCACAGAATTTCACAATACCGCCCGGCTGTACCTTATAAACATTCTCAAAAATAGAATCCGGCTCATTCACACATTGTTGGAACATATATCGTTTGATCACATCTGTACGAATCCGTCTGGGAAAACCCGGATACTCCATAATAGGTTTTAATTCTGATGCAAAAACCAGATTTTCACCATCTATCCAATAATAAAGTGGTTTTTTACCTATTCTGTCACGTACCAGAAATAATTCATTTGTTTCTCTGTCATACAGAGCGATCGCAAACATTCCCTGAAATTTGTCCACACAGGAAATGCCCCATTTCAAATATGCTGCGAGAATTACTTCTGTATCGCAATGAGATTTAAATGGATAATCCTTTAATTCCTCCCGCAACTCAAGAAAATTGTATATTTCTCCATTATAGGTAATAACAAGTCTCTCATTTGCTGAATGCATCGGCTGATGTCCCAACATAGACAGATCTAATATGGAAAGCCTCCTTTGTGCCAGTCCTACATTGTAATCTGCAGATGCCTGAAAGATTTCTTCTCCACTATCATTAGGTCCTCTGTGGTACATTGTATCATTCATATGTTTCAATTGTTCTAAAGTAATCCTCTTTTTTGATATAAAGCCACATATTCCACACATAGTCCAGGCCTCCCTTCACCTTTCTCTATCTTTTATTACAAATCTCCAGAAGATAATCCTCCCATTCTTTAAAAATTACATCTGCTCTTGCTTTTTCTCCTATTTTGGCAGCATTTCTACCCATTTTATCAGCCAATGCAGGGTTCTCTATCAGCCTGTTAATTGCTTTTGCCAGTGCATCTTCGTCCCCTACAGGAACTAAAATACCGTTCTCTTCCGGTGTGATCACCATACGAGGTCCACCTGGAGGGCAATCAGTGGCAACCACCGGTAATCCCAATGCCATCGCTTCCAGCATAGCATTGGGCATTCCTTCCATATCCGATGAGAATGCTGCAACTGCTCCATTTATCATATCCTTTTGAAGCTGATTACTTCCTCCCATTAATTTCACATAATCCCACGCCTGATTCTGCTCAATAAGTGCTTCCAGTTTCTGCCATGTTCCATCGTGGGTATCCTGTCCAAATATTTTCAAAATATAATCCGGATGTTTTTGATGCACTTTTTCAAATGCTCTGATCAGCATTTGCTGATTTTTAAAATCTACAATCCTGCCGGAATGTACTACTACCTTTTCTCTTTTCTCAGGTATTGGATTTCCTATAAAAACAGGATTGATGGCATTGAGGATAATTCTGGATCTCTCCTGTACATACTTAGGGAAGAATTCTTTCTGCTCCTGAGTCTGAAATACACAACCGGCAGCTCTTCTGAACAGAAGCGGGATCTGTATCTTATCAGAAGGGAAATCATACCATCCCACAGGTGAAATTCTGATTGAAATAACTACAGGGATCCTGATACCGATAGTTGCCGTCAACGCCCGATAATTAGCTTTTCTTGCAAATGCGATCACAATGTCCGGTTTTACATCCAGAAGAAATCTGCGTAAATTAATGATTCTGTCCACAAACTTCAAAATTCTTCCGTTCTGTTCCTGCTTTTTGGTCAAACCTACATGAACTCTATGGATCTTACTGTCTATCTCATATTCGTTCTCTCCCTGCTCTTCAGTTGCAATATATACTTCGTATCCATGATTAACAAATTGCCCTGCGAGGTTCGATACTACTCTTTCAGCTCCTCCCCGTTCAAGACAATGTATGTGAAATACTATCTTCTTCATCTGTTTCTCCGTTTCTTTTCCT
Source organism: uncultured Roseburia sp. (assembly GCA_964422225.1). Taxonomy (GTDB): domain Bacteria; phylum Bacillota; class Clostridia; order Lachnospirales; family Lachnospiraceae; genus COE1. The sequence continues at coordinate 5,119 of CAYRAW010000015.1, read as the reverse complement.
CATGAAACAATTCCAGCAGCATAATAAGTCCGGCCTGGTAAAACAGTGCTGTATTGTATAGCATATATCGCATTTGAGGATATATTGTAGCAGATGTTAATACGACATTAAAAACAATCGCCAGTATAACCAGCAACGCAAATGGTACTGAACTGTTACTGCAATTCTTTAATCCCCGGATCTGGATCAGCCTTATAAAAACGCTCACATAAGCAATATATAAAATTACAGCTATCCAGTTCAGAATTCTATGAACTTTCAAAACCGTAGTTACCATTCCGTGTACAACATTACTGCCAAAGATTCTTATAATACCCGGGATACACGGCATCAGCAATTCTTTCATCATTGCATCTGTGATCTCATTATAATTGGAATCTCTGTATTCCTGTGGTACATTATGTTTATCCTGATATTCACGTATGACTACCATAACAATATCAAACTTAATGCGATCATAAGATGCACTGTAGTGATCTTCTATATTCTGCCAGCCACTTCCTGCATATTGCGCATTATATTCGTTTTCATCTGCTCTTTCCATGATCTCATTAAAAACAGCACGCCTGTCATCATCCTGAATGTACTGAGCCATATCCGGATTGGCTACATAAAGCTCCGTGCCTAATATAAAACTGGAATCTCCTGTATGGGGAGCAAACTCTCCCCTCGATACATAATTATATGCACAATCTATCAGTCTTGTTGATGCCAATCCTATTATCACCAGAAGTATGGCACCTGTAAATGCCTTTTTCCATCCTTTATCCTTATACCATGTTGCCAGAATGCACAGGAACAAAAGTCCAAATGCAATAAGCATCTGCTTTCTTGTTGCCATCAGGATAACTGCCAGGATAATGCTCCATAATATGCTTTTCTTACTCTTATCATAAACCATTTCCAAAAGACTTAATATGAACAAAATCCATAATGAATAGGTAATGGCCTCTGTTTCAATGCTGTTATAATAGCTGTATTTGCGTTGTGCAACAAATCGATTAAGGAAAGTAATTCCATATTGGATCAGCAGGATTCCCCCTGTTCCGATCAATCCCAGGGAAAATCGTTCCTGAAGTTTCATTGTGATCATTACTGCTGCAACCGCAGCTAAAATACACTGTAGGATAACTGCAAGATCCTGATATCCTGCCTGACCCGCCAGACCTCTGCAGAACCAGAGAAATAATGGATATATAGGTTCTCTGTCACTGACCATATCAATATATGACTGTGCATCCGGTGTAATAACAATTCCGTCATGCCAGTACCAGAACAGATAAAATACTGCACTGACCGCAAATAGAACACTATATAAAATCATTCTTTTTTTTCTGCTGTCTGTCATTTTCTACCTCCGGTCATACTAATTCCTGTGCAATTAATCTATCAATTTCCCTGACATATGCATCCATGCCAAATTGACTTGCGCGGTACAATGCCTTACTCCGGTATGAAGTCATAAGTTCCTGATCCAATAATAATTCCGCCAATTCCCCGGCAAATATTTCCTCTTCCTGTGAAATCATGCCGGCATCGAGATTCTTGCCCCCATAAAAGATCGGTGTAAGTATCCCATAATCTGCATGGTATACCTTATCCTGTACACTACATTGCATGTAATCATCCTGCAGGATCTCAGCAGGTCCTGTTTTACAATTGACACTGACACAGGGCAATCCTACTGCCATTGCTTCGATCAATGCATTTGGAAAGCCTTCGCTGTCCGAAGTCAATGCGTATACATCTGCCCGTGCTAACAATGCAAAGGGATTCTTCTGCACCCCGGTGAACAGAACCTGTTCTTCTATATCCAGTTCCCTTGCCAGCTTCCGGTATTCACTGTAATCACCGTCTCCAATTATCATAAGTTTCACATCCGGTACCTGTTTCTGTACAAGCTTGATACTCTTGATCAAGTGCCAGAACCCTTTTACATCGTGCGCCCGTCCCATAGAAACTATGGTCGGACCTGACCTTCCCAGAAATTCTGCTGCCTTTTCATCAATATTTTTCTGAGATAAGGCACTGATTTCTTCTAAATTACAGGGATTATACAAGGTTGCCGAACTTTTTACAGGATAGGACATTTCTATTTCCTGTTCCATGATTTTGGTACAGCTTACCATTCTGTCTGCACGCTTACATACGAACTGCATCTGCCTGTGATCCTCCAGTGCACCATATCCCCTGATTCCTGCCCAGGTCTTATCATGACATTTAGATAATACATTTACCATATTCGCAGTCTGTCCAAAGCTGTAACTGATCTGGATTCCTAATTCCTTCTTCAGCTTTTTTACCTGTCTGACCCGTTTATATACATTAACTGCTTTACCCAGTCTGCCGGATACAGCACCCAGATGCAAATCGATCAAATGTACTCCACTCACATCATAAATCATACCTTCCGTATTAAATACGACCAGATGCACTTCATATTTAGTTTTCAATAACTGTGCCGTTAACGCACACACACGCTCCAATCCGCCCTGATCAAGCATTGGAACGATCAGCATGACTTTGATTTTTGTGGATGTTTCCATATATCAGTTTACCTTTTTCATTGCTTTCATCGCCAGAACTGCCGCTTTACCTAACACAGTATTTCCCGCAAAGATATTGTAATACGTTATCTTTTCTCCGCCAAATTTTAGCTTAAATTCATCAATTCCATTAGGATTTTCAAAATCAGAAATTCCGCCCCAGTCATATCGCAACAGACCTTTTTGTTTGAAGTACTTAATGTCTTCCCAATGCAATCTCTTATTTGCTCTGCCTATCATTGACTGATCTGCACTCTCTTCTCTAAAGCAGGATGCCGAATGAAGAAGTCTCGCTTCTTCGTTATCACAAATATAGGAATGAAATACCAGAACTTCTCCTTCATGTATTGCTGCTGAGAAAATAATACCATCTGCTGCCAGATATCTTTCAATTGCAGTTACATTCAGCTTCGTATCCGAACCCTTGGAACGATACATTCTTGCATATATATCCTGAAAAGTATTCAGTAATTCCGGGTGCTTCTCTATATCCTCTCTGGTATAAAAGGCAATTTCAATATTGTCTTTTTCACTACGGCGGAACTGGTACTTCACAGCTTTATTTATATTTGTCAACATATCTTCCTCAGAAATCGTCAGATCATTTCTGCAGGTATGATATTCCTGCCAGCCCCGGAAACTGCCTTTTGTCTCCTCTATCGGTGCTCCATGAACAAACAGAATATCCGCCTTTCTCTTTTCCTTAAGAAGTGATCCTACTGTTCGTTTACCCGGATACCATATCTGATTTACTTTTAAAAATTTCTTCTGATATATAACATCTATCATTATGTCAACCTGCTTTCTCTATTCTGTGATATGTCCCGCCGGATTTTTCCCTATCCGATAGAATTCTGCCATTTGTACAGCCTGTCTTCTCACATCGAATCCTTTCTGTACAATTGCTTCTCCTGTATCTTCACGGATCAATGCTTCCTGCACATTCTTAAGTATCTCATCTGCCCACAATTGTGGAGGTTCCTCTATGCTTCGGTATGATACAAGACCAGTAAGCGCAACCTCTTTCGTTATCTTATCAGATACCAGGCAATGAAGCCCTGCTGCCTGCGCTTCTGCTACACTTCCGGGCAGACCTTCAAACGTAGAAGGAAATACAAAATAGTCAAATGCCTGATAATATTTCTCGACATCATATCTGTTTCCAAGGAAATATGCCCTGTCCTCCAATCCAAGCCCTTTGATCTTTTCCCGTATAACCTCTTCCTGTTCTCCTTTGCCGATCATAACAAGAACCGCATCTTCCCGTTTTTCACATACTTTTGCAAAAATATCCACCAGATATGTGTGATTTTTCATAAATCCAAAACGTCCTACATGTCCTATCACAAATTTGTTCTGAATTCCAAGTTCACTGCGTATCTCATCACGCACATCCTGTCTGAACCGGAAACGCTGCGTATCTATGGCATTGGGAATTGTCCATACCCTTCCCTCGCTGACAGCTTTTTTCCCATATACTGCGATTCCTGCCTCTTTAGAACATGTAAACAGATAATCCGCTCTGTTCTTTAGAGGGAAACGCAATATTCTGGTTGCAATGCCTTTTAGTCCCTTGTCCACGCCTGCACTTCTGGCATGGGCTGCTGTTATTAACGGTAACGACTGTTTGACATATTCCTTTTTGGCAATCGGAAGATAAATAGATGCCGTACTGGTCATATGCCCCTGTACGACCGTAAATTCCGTATGTTCTCTAAAGAAAGTGTGTATTGCCTTGCGATATTGAACTATATTGAAAAATTTGAACCTTGGAAGGCTGTATATATGACCACCCAGTGAACGGATCTCCTCACTATAATGTCCATCCTCCCTAGTATGGACCAGAAAGTCAAATTGAACCCTGTTTCTGTCAATACAACGGTAGAGTTCCATAATCCTGCTTTCTGCACCACCCAGATTTGTAGTTCCAAGCACATGCAAAACCCTGACTGTTTTCTCATCTGCTTTTTGTTCAGCCATATACTCACACCTCCTTTTATCTGTCTTCAGAAATTCTAAAGTCTGCTTTTTATCTGAACCAACATATATTTACTTAATGCCTTCAGGTGTTCCACCCAATGACCGATCACTCCCCGCACGACTGTATCAGCCTGTAAATACTCTGTATAGGAAATCAGCTTGTCCTTATGCTGTTCAAACATCTGCTCATATCTTGCAAAATCTTTATCATTCATTGTATTGGCATGAATGACAAAAGTTGTATACCCCACTTTCTGCTTCAGGCTGCTGCTCTGCTTAAAAGAAATAGGATAAAAAGTCAAGTTCTGCCACTGATATGGCTGGCTGCCAAAGCCATCCGTTACTTTATGAAAACCCAGCTCTTTTAAAGCCTTCAGAGTATTATGATCGTAAGAATGAGCCGGTGCCATAAATATATCTGTATCAATATGATGTTCTTTTAATATCTGCTGTCCTTTTCTTAAAGAATCATATTGATCTTCATAGCAGAGCCCTGCATATTCAGAGAGAGAATTCAATGGGAAACAGCCCTTTTTATATGTGCTGTAGATATGCGTGCAACCATGTTGTGCAATGCACCAGCCTTCTTTCTG
>CAYRAW010000014.1:0-24274 GCA_964422225.1 uncultured Roseburia sp. | reverse complement strand
AAAAATCGTCAAAGCCAGTAAAATCAATGATTTAGGGCTTGACAGAATAGGAAGGTATATTGAAAATGGGGAAGATCATTTTAACAGGTGACAGACCAACAGGAAGACTGCACGTAGGACATTATGTAGGATCCCTGAAGCGCAGAGTAGAATTACAGAATTCAGGACAGTACGATAAGACATTTATCATGATCGCAGATGCACAGGCATTGACAGACAATGCCGATAACCCTGAGAAAGTCAGACAGAACGTAATTGAAGTAGCACTTGATTACCTTGCCTGCGGATTAGATCCGGCGAAAGCTACACTGTTCATTCAGTCACAGATCTCAGAATTATGTGAACTGACATTTTATTATATGGATCTGGTAACAGTATCCAGATTACAGCGTAACCCGACTGTGAAATCAGAGATCCAGCTTCGTAACTTTGAAGCCAGCATTCCGGTAGGATTCTTTACCTATCCCATCAGTCAGGCAGCAGATATCACGGCATTCAAGGCAACAACAGTGCCGGTAGGTGAAGATCAGCTTCCAATGATCGAGCAGACCAAGGAAATCGTGCATAAGTTCAATTCCGTATATGCACCTGTACTTGTAGAACCGGAAGTCCTTTTACCGGATAACAAGGCATGTATGAGACTGCCTGGTATCGATGGAAAGGCTAAGATGAGCAAGTCCCTTGGCAACTGCATCTATCTGGCTGACACAGCAGATGAAGTAAGAACCAAGGTCATGAGCATGTATACAGACCCTGAACATTTACAGGTAAGCGACCCCGGACATATCGAAGGTAACACGGTATTTACTTATCTGGATGCATTCAGCAAACCAGAGCATTTCGAGAGATATCTGCCTGATTATGCGAACCTTGATGAATTAAAGGCACATTATCAGAGAGGTGGTCTTGGTGATGTTAAGGTAAAGAAATTCCTTAATAATGTTTTGCAGGAAGAATTAGAGCCGATCCGCAACAGAAGAGCAGAATTCGCCAAGGATATTCCTGAAATTTATAACATTCTCAAGAAAGGCAGCGATGCAGCAAGAGAAGTAGCCGCACAGACTCTTTCAGAGGTTAAGAGCGCCATGAAGATCAATTATTTTGAAGATATGGATCTGATCAGAGAGCAGAGTGAGAAATACTCTAAATAATGATATATACGTAATTAATAAAACACAGGCTGACATAATAAATATGCGGTCTGTGTTTTTTTATACAGGAATGGTGGGTATTGAAATAAATTGGTGGATATATTATACTACATAGTGCATATTAAGTGGTTTACAATAACCATGCGGATACAAAAGTAATATGGGGAGAGAAGTAAGGGTGAAGCCGACACAGAAGGTGGTATACTATCAGAATGAGCTGACAGATGAGTTCTCGACGGCGCAGATAAAAGTTAAAAAAATAGATGGAAATTACTGTTATGATGAGGATACAGCAATCAGGAAAATAGGGCATGTTGGGTGGTATAGAATATTAGCGCGCCCATTGGCATGGGTTTATCTGAAACTGGTCTATCATCACAAAATAGTGAATAAAAAGGTATTGAAAGAGACTGGCGGGGCAGGTTTTTTTCTGTATGGAAATCATACACACCCGGTTGCCGATGCGTTTATGCCCTCCATGGTAAGTTATCCCAGGGATGCCTATGTAATTGTGCATCCTGCTAACGTATCCATGCCGGTGCTTGGACGTATAACGCCCAGTCTGGGTGCATTGCCACTGCCTGATGATATAGATGCTGCGAAGAATTTTGTTAGGGCGGTAAAGAATCGGGTGCAGAGAGGATGTTGTGTTGCAATCTATCCGGAGGCTCATATCTGGCCATATTATACGGGAATCAGACCCTTTGTGGATACATCATTTCGTTATCCGATCCAGTGTGGTAAGCCGGTCTACTGCTTTACGGACACATATCAGAAACGGCGGTTTACCACAAGACCACAGATTGTAACTTATGTAGATGGGCCTTTTTATCCCGATCCATCACTGACTGCCAGAGAGCAGAAGAAGCAACTGCGGGATAAGGTTTATCATACAATGCTCAAACGAAGTAAAAATAATAGCGTGGAACGTATAAAGTATATGAAGTTAGGGGAAACAAATGATTAATATCTTATTTTCAGGGAATGAGAAGGTATTTGATGGAATACTGACTTGTCTGCTGTCAGTTTTTAAAAGAACGCAGACAAAAGAACCTTTTCATATTTATATTCTGACAATGGATGTATCACATATCAAACCGGAATATACAGCAGTGACAGATAGACAGAGGGGGTTTCTGGAAGGGGCAGCCAGAGAATATAATCCGCAGAACCAGGTCAGTCTATGTGATGTATCGCAGCTTTATGAACAGGAATTTGCCAATTGTCCAAATGAACAGTGCTACTGTTCACCTTATACATTGCTTCGGCTTTTTGCAGATAAAATGCCACAGATACCGGATAAATTATTATATCTTGATGTGGATATTCTGTTTAATAGAGATATCAGGCTTTTATATGATATTGATATAGAAGGATACGAATATGCAGCAGCCAGAGATCATTATGGCAAGTATCTGGTTTATTTTAATTATATCAATGCAGGTGTATTGCTGCTGAACATGAAAGAGATACGAAAGAGCGGTCTGTTTGCTAAAGCCAGAGAACTGATCAAAACGAAGAAGCTGCCTTTTGCGGACCAGAGTGCGATTTTCCGCAGTACGACCAGAAAGAAAATGCTGCCGCAGCGTTTTAATGATCAGAAATTCCTGCACAGACATACAGTAGTAAGACATTTTTCGAGAAGACTGTTTTATCTGCCTTATCCGCATACGGATAATATTAAACAATGGAACGTGACCAAAGTGCACACCATATTCCATTATGAACAATTTGACGATGTTTTATATGAATATATCTATTTAAAAAAGAAGTTTGAAAGAGAAAGTCAAGGAGGTTACCAATGAATACGAACAGAATCATACCGATTTTCTTTGCATGCGACAATAAGTACGTGAAATATACCATGGTAGCAATGAAATCTATTATTGAAAATGCTTCTACAGATTATATATATCATATGCATATTCTGCACACGGATGTCAGTGCAGCCATGCAGGATAAAGTAAGAGAGCTTGAGACTAATCGGGTTAAGGTCTATTTTGATGATGTGACTGAAAAATTAAAAAAACTGGATGGGGAACTGCCGGTGAGGGACTATTATTCCCATACCACATATTATCGTTTATTTATTGCAGATATGTATCCACAGTATGACAAGGCAATCTATATCGACAGCGATACGATAACATTGGGAGATATTTCCAGATTATTTGAGCAGGATATCACGGATAAATATGTTGCCGGGGTACGTGATCAGGTCGTTATCCAGGATGAGACTTTTGGAGAATATGTTGAGAAAGTGTTGGGAATGGACAGATATGCATATTTTAACGCAGGTATGCTGTTAATGAATACCCGCGTGTTCCGTGATGAGAACATCCTGCAGAAATTTGTACAGCTGCTAAATACTTATACTTTTGTTGTAGCACAGGATCAGGATTACCTGAATATTATCTGCCAGAATAAGGTACTCTGGCTGGATGCCATATGGAATACAGAAGTATTCGGTGAACTTCCATGTAAGGAAGAGGACATTCAGATCCTGCATTATAATATGGCATCTAAGCCATGGCACTATGAAGGTTTCAGAATGTCTGAATATTTCTGGAAATATGCCGAGATGACCTGCTTCTATCAGCAGATCAGAAAGGAGTTGGCTGAATACACAGAAGAGGACCGGGCAAACGACAGACATTCCGGAGAACATCTGCTGGAGCTGGCACTTCGTGAGATTCAGAACGAAAATAATTATTTCAATATGATAAAGAAAAACACAACTAAGTCAAAAGAACGTCTGGACATATTGGATAAAATAGCAGAGCTGGAGAGGGAAGGTAAATTTGATATAGATGTGGAAAATGATCCACCTTCCAGAACGCTGATGCCGGAAGAAATCGAATACCTTCATAAATCCCTTGGTGGGAAGCTGCGTAACCGTTATGCACATAAGGTTGGACGATGGTTCTTAAATATGCTCATACGCAGAAAGCAGATGATCATCAAGGATGTTATAGGAATTGAAAATTTCCGAAATCTGGAAAGTGGTGCAGTCATTACCTGCAACCATTTCAATGCCTTTGACAGTTTTGCGATCCAGATCGCATATGATAAGTCTGAGCACAAAGAACGTAAGTTTTATCGCGTTATCAAGGAAGGAAATTATACCAGTTTCCCGGGCTTTTATGGATTCCTGATGCGTAATTGCAATACACTTCCACTTAGTTCCAACTTTGCAACCATGAAGAAATTCGTTAAGGCAGTGGACGAAATATTGCAGGAAGGTAATTTCGTCCTTTTCTATCCTGAACAGAGTATGTGGTGGAATTATCGTAAGCCCAAGCCATTAAAGAAAGGGGCTTACACCTTCGCAGTCAATAATCAGGTGCCGGTTCTTCCCTGCTTTATTACAATGGAGGACAGTGACCTGATCGATAATGATGGATTTCCGATACAGGAATATACGATTCATATCGGAGCACCGATCTATCCGGATGCGGCCGGGAGTCATCCGGAGAATGTGGAAGCAATGCGCCGCGAGAATTATGATGTATGGAAGCAGATCTATGAGGATACTTATAAGATGCCGCTTACCTATACCTGCGGCCCGATTGATAAGAATGGCAAGCCTGTTGCTCAGGTAGCACAGATGACAGATACGGAATCAGAAGTATATCAGAAAAAGGCAGAATAAGATTACTGCTGTACGGGCACACTATTTCCAAAAAGAAATAGGAGGAGGACGTATGGCACAGAATCAGGCAGTTGGCAGATCGAGTCTGGCATTTGGCAGTCCGGTCATAATCAGAACGAGTGGTTCCGTAGTAGGACAGATGGAGGCACAGGGACCGCTTGGCAGCTATTTTGATATAAAAGGTCAGGATAAGGATGATCTGTTTGGAGCAGATACCTGGGAAAAGGCAGAAAGTGCGCTTCAGAAGCAGGCAATCGATATTACCTTACAAAAGGCAGAATTAAAAGCAGAAGATATCCGCTATTTATTTGCAGGAGATCTGTTGGGACAGAATATTGCGAGTTCCTTTGGCGTTATGGATTTTGATATTCCGCTTTTTGGGTTGTATGGGGCATGCTCTACCTGTGGGGAATCCTTGTGCCTTGGCAGTATGGCGGTTGCGGCAGGATATGCCGGGACTGTCATGTGTCTGACCTCCAGTCATTATGCCAGTGCGCAGAAGGAGTTCCGTTATCCTCTGGAATATGGGGGACAGCGGCCGTTGTATGCAACATGGACTGTGACAGGAAGCGCTGCTTTTATCCTACAGCCGGATAATCTGCAGGCAGGAGAGAAGGAGGCTGTGTCCGGTTATTCGAGAAAAATCGGCATAACAGGAATTACGCCTGGCAGGATCATGGATTATGGAATACGTGATTCCTTTAATATGGGGTGTGCCATGGCACCTGCTGCCTGTGATACCATTGCAGGCAATCTCATGGATTTTGGCAGAGCAGTGAAGGATTATGATGCGATTATAACAGGTGATCTTGGCAATATTGGCAAAGAAGCATTGTTTAAGCTGTTAGAGGAGCAGAAAATTGATATCAGTGACCGATATTATGACTGTGGTATGCTGATGTATGATCAGGATAAGCAGGATGTACATGCAGGAGGAAGCGGTTGCGGCTGTTCAGCAACCGTACTGTCGGCATATCTTCTGCGGAAGATAGAAGCGGGAGAATGGAACCGGATCTTATTTGTCCCAACGGGCGCATTGCTGAATAAGACATCTTTTAATGAAGGACAAAATGTTCCGGGAATTGCACATGGTGTCGTAATAGAAGGAATTTCATAATATATAAAAAGCACGATCAGAGGCTTCGGAGGCATGATCGTGCTTTTTTATATCATTGGAAAACAGTTAACGTGTAAGTGGAAAATCCGAAACAGTCCAGTGCTTTGGGAAGCATTTGCATGCATAAATTGTAGGGGTTACGCATATATGGTTATGTTGACTGTCAAGGTCGGATGGTTTCCAAAAAAGTGGAGGCAGACTGCAAGGAAGGGGTTAGCAGTGATAAACTCACACAATGTGCTTACAGCGCCTGTTTCCATACAATGACCATTATTTAACTGTATAAAGATACGTGATATTTTGCACTGCGATAAATTTTATAAGCAATTGTTCCGATTAAAGATACCACAATATACAGAGAGGATAATGCGCCTGTTGCTCCACCAATAATAATTAACAGTAATAATCCAATATTCATTTTTAATAATCTCCTTAGTTACTTTTCTTGTCAGAATCCTGACCATGATTTTCAAGCCACCAAACCCAGATGCCGGCAGCCGCTGCAATGATTGCCATTATGATAAATGCAATATTTTCAAACATAATAAGTAAAGTATCCTTTCTCAATAAATTTTTTGATAAAAGGGTACAAAAACACAAAGGGCAGGCTCAAAGAAGGCATACGCCTTGTGTAGAGTACCCTGAAAACAGTTTGAATATGTTTGTTATGCAGTTGCTTTTTTACCGTCTTTTTGGTGAATATAGTCAACGATTACGGAGTTGCTGTGAGCCTCTGAGCCGTAAAAGTGTGACAGTAAAATAAAAATAATAGGAAATATCTGCAAAAGAAGTTCTGCAGACGACAGGTTCAGGTCTGTTTCCCTGCCTGTTCGTGAATTGTTACGACGTTCGCTCAGCCGGATTACATTACCGACAGGTTTTCCAAGGGTTTCTTCCATATAGACCTGTTGGGATAGAGATGTATTCTGGGAAGAACGCAACGTAGAATCTGTCTGTGTGGTAAGCAGGTATGACAAAAAGGAATCTACTTCAAGATTCTCAAAGCACATTCCAAGAAACAGCATGGATAGAATTAGGATAAAGCATAAGCTCTTGCGCTGTTTCGTATGATTCATAACGCACCTCTTTTGCAACACACTACAAATTCTAATTGCATTGTATCAGAACCTTTTTTAATTTACAAGCAAAAATAAATTATACAAAAATCAGAGAGAATGCCACTAAAAAAATGCACTATTTCAAACTTGACAAATATATCAAAATGCGTTATCCTGTTCATAGTTAATTTAGTGGTTTAAAGCGTTGAATCACAAAAGAATGGACAGGAGGAAATAATAATGGGTCGTGACAGACAGGGAACATTGGTATCTTATCGTCCGGATATCAAGGTATTGGATTGTACATTAAGAGACGGAGGCTTGGTCAATAATTTTGCTTTTTCTGATGAATTTGTAAGAGATCTGTATCTTGCAAATATCAAGGCAGGAGTAGATTATATGGAGTTCGGCTATAAGGCATCCAAGGAGATCTTCGACCCTGATAAATTTGGCAAATGGAAATTCTGTAATGAGAAAGATATCCGCAATATTGTCGGAGATAATAAAACAGATATGAAGATATCCGTTATGGCAGACGTTGGCAGAACGGATTATAAGAAGGATATTCTCAACAAAAAGGACAGTGTGATCGATCTGGTACGTGTTGCAACTTACATCAACACGATTCCGGCTGCAATTGAGATGCTGGAGGATGCAAAGAAGAAGGGGTATGAAACAACAGTTAATATCATGGCAGTATCCAAGGTCGGAGAGGAAGATCTGGAGACGGGACTGGAACTTCTTGCACAGAGTAGTGTGGATGTCATTTATCTGGTAGACAGTTTTGGGGCTTTTTATCCTGAGCAGATCGAGAGACTGAGTGATAAATACCTTAACATTGCAGCAAAGTATAATAAGAAGGTGGGCATTCATGCACATAATAATCAGCAGTTGGCTTTTGCCAATACGATAGAAGCATTGTCAATGGGCGTCAGCTATCTGGATGCTACAGTCAGCGGCATGGGCAGAGGCGCAGGCAATTGTTATATGGAACTACTGCTTAGCTTCCTTAGAAATCCGAAATACAATAAGCTGGCAGTTATGAGCTTTGTAGAGAAGCATATGTTGAAATTAAAGGAAGAAGGAGCCATATGGGGATATGATATTCCTTATCTGCTTACAGGAACCCTGAACAGTCATCCATCTTCTGCTATTAACTTTATCAAGGAAAACAGAACCGATTATGCCATGTTCTATCAGGAATTGATCGATAATACATTGTAAACCAGAGCATTTTTTGTATAGTATAGCACAGTTTTGGACTTTTCAACTCTACAGATAATGATTATGATATATTTATCTGCAAATACTGGAAAGGAATGATAATGTGAAATTTACGAAGATGCAGGGTTGTGGAAATGACTATGTATATATTAACGGCATGGAAGAAAAGGTGGACAAAGAACAGAAGCCTCAGTTAGTGCGTAGATTAAGCGACAGACATTTTGGAATCGGCGGCGATGGGGTGATCTTTATCAATGCATCACCTGTCGCAGATTTTGAAATGGAGATGTATAATGCCGATGGCACCAGAGCACAGATGTGCGGAAACGGTATCAGATGCGTGGCAAAATATGTGTATGATAATCATTTGACTGATAAGACACAGCTTACGATAGAGAGCTTTGGCAAGATCAAATATATCAGCCTGACCTTAGGGGAAGATGGAAAAGTATCCATGGTAAAAGTCAACATGGGAGCACCAATTCTAAAAGCCCATGATGTGCCTGTCCTTTCTGAACAGGAACAGGTTGTGAACGAAGAAATTGAGGTAAATGGCAAGACATACCGGATGACCTGTGTGTCTATGGGAAATCCGCATGCAGTTGTTTTTATGGATGATGTGGCACATCTGGATATTGAGAAGATCGGTCCGTATTTTGAAAATCATGAAAGATTTCCGGAGAGGACGAATACGGAATTTGTGCATATCATAGATAAGGAACATGTGGAAATGCGTGTCTGGGAGCGTGGAACCGGAGAGACACTGGCATGTGGAACCGGCTGTTGTGCAACTACAGTAGCCTGCGTGATAAATGGTTTGACGAAACACAAAGTTGCTGTTAAACTATTAGGTGGCGAATTGTTATGTGAATGGGACACAGAGGAGGATCTTGTTTATATGACAGGTCCGGCTGTTTCCGTTTTCAATGGCGAGATCGAGATTTAAATTTGGAAAGAGTCTTATAAATAAGGCTCTTTTTTTATGAGTTTGGAGGATGTTATGCTTTTTCCGAGTGAGGTATTTTTGTTTGTATTTCTTCCGGTTGTGTTGGGAGTATACTACCTGTTGCTTCGCAAAACGAAGCACCTGAAGAATGTATTTTTGCTGATTGCCAGCCTTTTCTTCTATGCATGGGGTGAGCCGGAGCATGTATGGCTGATGGTTGGGGTGATCCTGTTCAACTGGTTCTTCGGCGTTCTGATCGATAAGGTCAGAGACAGGAAAATTCCGGTCAGAATACTGATGACGATCATGGTATTGACCAATATAGGAATCCTTGGCTGGTATAAATACAGTGAATTTGTTATGTTACAGGTGAACCGTTTCCTGCATACAGAGTTTACGGTGCCTGACGTAGCATTGCCTATTGGTATTTCGTTCTTTACCTTCCAGGCAATGTCCTATGTAATTGATGTATACAGAGGACATGGTAAGGTGCAGAAGAATCCATTACAGGTTGGACTCTATATTTCACTTTTCCCACAGTTGATCGCAGGTCCTATTGTCAGATATGAGACGATTGCAGATCAGATGGAGAACAGGGTAGAGACTTTGGCGGATTTTAACTCCGGAGTGACCCGCTTCTGTATCGGGCTTGGTAAGAAGGTACTGATCGCCAATAATATGGCACTGATCGCAGATCATGCTTTTGATCTGATCATCAATAATGAATTTCAGGCTTCTGTAGGTATGGCATGGCTGGGTGCGATCGCATATACCCTGCAGATATTCTTTGATTTCAGTGGATATTCTGACATGGCAATTGGCTTAGGTCAGATGTTTGGATTCCATTTTGAAGAGAACTTCAAGTATCCATATATTTCCGGAACCGTATCAGAGTTCTGGAGGAGGTGGCATATTTCCTTGCAGACATGGTTCAGGGACTATGTGTATTTTCCATTGGGAGGCAGCAGAGTGTCCAAACCACGGCTGGTGCTTAATCTGTTTGTAGTCTGGGCATTGACCGGTATCTGGCATGGTGCGAACTGGACATTCCTTGCATGGGGACTGCTTTACTTTGTACTGCTGACTTTTGAAAAATTGTCAGGGCTGAGTAAGAAAAATTACTGGTGGGGACATATCTATACCATGGTATTTGTTATCATTGGCTGGGTCATTTTCCGTTCTACCGGTATGGGAACTGCTATCCTTTATATCAAGGCAATGTTTGGTATCGGTGCAAAGGGCTTCATGGACAAGGCTGTAGGGGCATATATTGCACAGAACTGGATATACTTTGTATTTGCATTGATCGGATGCGTTCCGCTTATGCCTAAGATCGATGAGAAGCTTGGTAAGTACAAGGCATGGAATATTGTATATGCGGTTGGTATTGTAGTCATTTTGGTGGTGTCTGTTTCCTTTATCAGCAATAATGCTTACAATCCGTTCATTTATTTTAATTTTTAGGAAAGGGTATGGACACTGGCTATGAAGAAACGTGATAAATGGATAGCAGTTATCTTTATGTTATTTATTTTTACTTTGCCGATCGTAACGGTAGTCAAGGGATTCCTGCCGCAGTCACAGGAAGACACCCTGACCGAGGAACAGCAGAAGCTGCTGAATAATAATGGTACAATGCAGGATGGCAGCAAGGGAGATGACACATCTTCTGAACAGCCAACCGCTGATGCGGATAAGCAGAGTGGTGAACCGGTTAAGACACCATGGTTTACAGCATTGCAGAACAGTCTCAACAGTTTTACCGAGAGATTGTTTGGCAGAAATAGGCTGATCAGCTTTAACACTGAACTGACTTCATTACTTACCGGCGGTACATATATGGAGTCTACACAGGTATTGCTTGGCAAAGATAACTGGCTTTTCTACAAAACAGAGATGGATGGACATCCTCTGTGGGATTATATGGGGATCAATCACTTTACAGAGGAAGAACTGGCGGCAATTGCAGCCAATCTTGTAAATATGAGAGATGGTTTTAAGGAACTGGGCGTAGATTTCTATGTGACGGCACTTCCGAACAAAGAGATTATTTATGAGGAATATATGCCGGACACAGTAGCAAGAGTAAATGAAGTATCCAGAGCAGAGCAGCTTGCCGATTATATCTGGGATAATACAGACCTTGTGTATGTATATCCGAAACAGGCACTTCTGGATGCCAAGGAGGAAGGTCAGATTTATTATAAAACGGATACCCACTGGAATCAGAAGGGTGCATTTGTAGGAATGCAGGAGTTGCTGCACGCTGCATACGGAGTGGAAGCAAAAGACTTGAATTCTGTATCTTTTGATATTACTTCCAATGATCTGGCAGGTGATCTGGCTGTGATCGGTGGGGTGGCAGATAAGTACAACATTGATACAACTTATGTATTTGATGCCGATACAGCAGACAAGTCTCAGTATCAGGATGAAGTGGCACTGGTAGTAGGTGATTCTTTCTCAGGTTTTCTTTCTACCATTGCAAAAGGCTATTACAAGGAAGTGCATTGGATCTATACGAAGGATTTCTCAATGAGTATGCTGGATGAATATGACGCAGATGTTGTTATCTGGGAAAGTGTAGAGAGATATATGGAGACTTTCCAAAACGTCAATTTATTATATAAACATTAATGGATACCGCTATTGCAGACAAAATGGTTTGCAATAGCGGTTCTTTTAAAAAATTGAATTTACCACTTGAAATTGATAAAGAGCTATGCTATTATAATTGCAAAGTTTTGAATATTTATGCAACTGAAATGCTATGAAGGAGACTCTTGTTAAGGAAAACGACAGGAAGACGGCGTCACCGACTGAGAGCGCTGTACGTGGAAGCTGACATAGGGAACACTCCGGAGCAGATTACCTGAACGATATATCATTTATTAGGGTAATACGTGATCATGCGTTAAATGAGAAGAGAGGTCAGAGCGGTAAGACACCTTGATGGAGGTGGCGGTCTGGCAATGCGGGTGGTACCGCGGATACAGAATCAGATTATCCGTCCCGGAATGCTAATAAAGTGGCATTCCGGGACTTTTTTTGCGTTAATGGTCACATTTCCATCTGACGATGCCGCGTAAACGAGTAACCAAAGGTTACGAGTGTCTATGGAATGTCCTAATTCAAGGAGGTATACACATGTACAGAAACATCACTATGAAGGAAATTGGTGAGCAGCACATTGGGCAGACACTGCAAGTAGCAGGCTGGGTAGAGAACATCCGTGATCATGGCGGCGTATCTTTTATCGATCTGAGAGATATGTATGGTGTTCTGCAGGTTGTTATCCGCAAGACTGAATTATTGAAGGGCATCGTGAAAGAAATGTGCCTTTCTATTGAAGGACCTGTTGAGAAAAGGGATGAGGATACCTACAATCCCAAGATTCCCACAGGAACCATCGAACTGGAAGCACAGCAGATCACAGTACTTGGCAAGGTATACAGCCAGCTTCCTTTTGAAATCATGACATCTAAGGAAACCAGAGAGGACATTCGCCTGAAATACCGTTATCTTGACTTGAGAAATGCCAAGGTAAAGGATAACATCATCTTCCGTTCACAGGTTATCAGTTTCCTGCGCCAGAAAATGACAGAGATGGGATTCCTTGAGATCCAGACTCCGATTCTGTGTGCATCTTCCCCAGAGGGAGCCAGAGATTATATCGTACCATCCAGAAAGTATAAGGGTAAATTCTATGCTCTTCCACAGGCTCCACAGCAGTATAAGCAGTTACTGATGGTGTCCGGTTTTGATAAATATTTCCAGGTAGCACCTTGTTTCCGTGATGAAGATGCCAGAGCAGACCGTTCACCGGGAGAGTTCTATCAGCTTGATTTTGAGATGAGCTTTGCAACGCAGGAGGATGTTTTCAAGGTAGGAGAGGAAGTATTGTCTGCAACTTTTGAGAAATTTGCACCCGAGGGATATGCAGTAACACAGGCTCCTTATCCGATCATCAGTTATAAACAGGCTATGCTGGAGTTTGGCTGTGATAAGCCGGATCTTCGAAACCCGCTTCGTATTATAGATGTGACAGATTTCTTCCAGAAATGTACCTTTAAGCCTTTTGTGGGCAGAACTGTCAGAGCGATCAAGGTACATGCCGAAATGTCCAAGGGCTTCCATGAGAAATTATTGAAATTTGCAACAGATATGGGTATGGGTGGTTTAGGTTATCTGGAAGTTGCTGAAGATATGACCTACAAGGGACCGATTGATAAGTTTATTCCTGATGAACTGAAAGGGGAACTTGCAAAAATAGCTTCCCTGGAAACAGGAGATACCATTTTCTTTATTGCTGATAAGGAAGAAAGAGCAAACTATTATGCAGGTCAGCTTCGTAACGAGTTGGGCAACAAGCTGGATCTGTGTGAGAAGAATGCATATCGTTTCTGTTATGTAAATGATTTCCCAATGTATGAAGTAGATCCTGAAACGAAACAGCTTGGCTTTACCCATAACCCGTTCTCCATGCCGCAGGGTGGCTTGGAGGCACTGGAAACGAAAGATCCGCTGGATGTATTGGCTTATCAGTATGATATTGTGTGCAATGGCGTGGAACTTTCCTCGGGCGCAGTCAGAAACCATGACATGCAGATCATGGTCAAAGCCTTTGAAATCGCAGGTTATGACGAAGAAACCTTAAAGAGCAAGTTCGGAGCACTCTATCAGGCATTCCAGTTCGGAGCACCACCACACGCTGGTATGGCACCTGGAATCGACAGAATGATCATGCTGCTTCGTAATGAAGAGAATATTCGTGAAGTGATCGCATTCCCGATGAGCGGTTCAGCGCAGGATCTGATGTGTGGAGCACCGAATGATGTGACGGAGCAGCAGCTCAGAGAGGTTCACATCAAGGTCAGGGATTAATGTGAAAGGCAGGAGTAATCGTTATGGCAAATATGATCAGTGATGAAACAATAGAATATGTGGGTATTCTGTCTAAGCTGGAGCTTTCTGATGAAGAGAAGGAGCAGGCTAAGAAGGATATGGGCAGTATGCTTGACTATATAGATAAATTAAATGAGCTGGATACCACAGGCATCGAACCGATGTCTCATGTTTTCCCGGTGCAGAATGTATTCCGTGAAGATGTCGTGACCAATGGGGATGAGAGTGAGAAGACGCTGAAGAATGCACCAGGGGAAAAAGACAACATGTTCATGGTGCCAAGAACATTCGATTAGTATGGAAAGGTATGGTAAATAAGCAATGGATATTTTAGCATATAGCGCGGTGGAACTTGCCAGAGCGATCAAAGCCGGTGAGACTACTGCAGTTGAGGCAATGCAGGCAGTGCTTGACAGAATCGGTAACATGGACGAGACAATCCATGCCTATGTGACCGTTGATAAAGAAGCCGCTCTTGCAAAGGCTGCCGCAGTTCAGAAACAGATCGAAGCTGGAGAACTGACAGGACCACTTGCAGGTGTTCCTGTCGCGATCAAGGATAATATGTGTACAGAAGGCATGCTGACTACCTGTTCTTCCAGGATTCTGGGTAATTTTATTCCTACCTATACGGCGCAGGCTGTAGAGAATCTGGAAAAGGCAGGGGCAGTCATCATAGGTAAGACGAATATGGATGAGTTCGCCATGGGTTCTACGACAGAGACATCTGCTTATGGTGTGACGAGAAATCCATGGAATACAGAACATGTACCGGGAGGATCTTCCGGCGGTTCCGCAGCGGCTGTAGCAGCAGATGAATGCTTCTTTGCACTTGGCTCTGATACGGGTGGTTCTATCAGACAGCCGGCATCTTTCTGCGGTGTAGTTGGGCTGAAACCTACTTATGGAACCGTATCCCGTTATGGTCTGATCGCATATGGCTCCTCTCTGGATCAGATCGGACCGCTGGCGAAGGATGTAACGGACTGTGCGACAGTTATGGAAGTGATCGCCTCCCATGATACAAAGGATTCAACTTCTATTGACAGGGCATCCATTGGAAAAGACACAGACTTTACCGCGGCTCTGGTAGAAGATGTAAAGGGCATGAAGATCGGTATTCCCAGAGATTATTTCGGGGACGGACTGGACAGCGAGGTAAAAGAAGCTGTTCTGGCAGCAGCCAGGGCTCTGGAGGCTAAGGGAGCAATCGTAGAAGAATTTGACCTGAGCCTTGTAGAATATGCGATCCCTACTTATTATACGATCGCGGCAGCAGAGGCAAGCTCCAATCTGGAGCGTTTCGACGGTATCAAATATGGTTATCGTACGCCTGAATATGAAGGATTGCATAACATGTATAAGAAGACACGTTCAGAAGGTTTTGGACCAGAAGTAAAGCGCAGGATCATGTTAGGCTCCTTCGTATTAAGTTCCGGTTATTATGATGCGTATTATTTAAAGGCACTTCGTGTCAAGGCTATGATCCGCAAGGCCTTTGATGATGCTTTTGCAAAGTATGACCTGATCCTTGGGCCAGTAGCACCTACAACAGCACCGAAATTAGGAGAGAGTCTATCCGATCCATTAAAGATGTATCTGGGAGATATCTATACCATATCAGTGAACTTGGCAGGACTTCCTGGAATCTCAGTGCCCTGTGGTGTTGACAGCAGGGGATTGCCGATTGGTATGCAGCTTCTGGCGGACAGCTTCGAGGAAAAGAAGCTCATTCAGGCAGCCTATACCTATGAGAAGATTCGTGGCACATTCAATATGAAAGTAAAGGAGGGCAGATAGTTATGGCAAAGCAATATGAAACAGTTATTGGTCTGGAAGTGCATGTAGAGCTTGCAACGAAGACAAAGATATTCTGTGGCTGCTCTACTGCCTTTGGAGGAGCACCCAATACCCATACCTGCCCTGTCTGCACAGGCATGCCAGGTTCTCTTCCGGTATTGAATAAGCAGGTAGTCGAATATGCAGTAGCAGTAGGTCTGGCTACGAACTGCCAGATCACACAATATTGCAAATTTGACAGAAAGAATTATTTTTATCCGGATAATCCACAGAATTATCAGATCAGTCAGTTATATCTGCCCATCTGCCGCAATGGTCATGTAGATATTGAGACAGAGCAGGGAACGAAGGCAATCGGTATCCATGAGATCCATATGGAAGAGGATGCAGGTAAACTGATCCATGATGAATGGGAAGATTGTTCACTGGTAGATTATAACCGTTCCGGTGTACCTTTGATCGAAATCGTATCAGAACCCGACATGCGCAGCGCAGAAGAGGTTATTGCCTATCTGGAGAAGCTGAGAATGACAGTGCAGTACCTGGGCGCTTCTGACTGTAAGCTCAACGAAGGCTCCATGAGAGCAGATGTGAACCTTTCTGTCAGGGAAGTAGGAGCGAAGGAATTTGGAACCAGAACAGAGATGAAAAATCTGAACTCTTTCAAGGCGATCACACATGCCATCGAAGGAGAGCGTGAAAGACAGATCGAATTATTGGAAGCAGGGAAAGAAGTAGTTCAGGAAACAAGACGTTGGGATGATGCAAAGGAATATTCCTATGCAATGCGTTCCAAGGAGGATGCACAGGATTACCGTTACTTCCCTGACCCCGACCTTGTGCCTGTTTATATCAGTGATGAATGGCTGGCTGCAATTCGTGACAAACAGCCGGAATTCAGGGAAGCGAAGATGGCACGTTATAAGGAAGAGTTCGATATACCGGAATATGATATCGGCATTATCACGGACTCCAAGCATATGGCTGATTTGTTCGAAGAGACAGTAGCTATCTGCAAGCAGCCCAAGAAGGTGTCCAACTGGCTTATGGGCGAGACACTCAGACTTCTCAAGGAAAAGAGCATGGACCCTGAGGATATCAGGTTCTCTCCGGAGAATCTGGCAAAGCTGATCGGTCTGGTAGATGCCAAGGCAATCAATTCTTCTGTTGCAAAAGAGGTATTTGAAGTCATGTTCGAGCAGGATGTTGATCCGGAGCATTATGTAGAGGAAAAGGGCTTAAAGACAGTCAATGATGAAGGCGCACTGCGCAAGACCATTGAAGAGGTGATCGCTGCAAACCCACAGTCAGTAGAAGATTATCACAATGGTAAAGATCGTGCGATCGGCTTCCTGGTAGGACAGACGATGAAGGCCATGAAGGGCAAGGCAGATCCGGCGCTTGTCAATCAGATATTAAAGGAACTGTTATAAACCAAATATTATAAAATTGCAATTTCCACAAAGATTCGCTATAATGGGAACAGTGATATATAAAGGAGAACATACATGTTAGCAAAAAATATAGATCTGACTGGTAAATGTATTCTGGTGACGGGTGCGGCAGGCTTCATTGGGGCGAATCTTGTGATGGAATTGCTGCGTGCAGTGGAGAATGTGCGTATTATTGGTATCGACAACATGAACGACTACTATGATGTAGCGCTTAAAGAATACCGCCTGCAGCAGATAGAACAGATAGAAGCAGAGGTAACAGGACAGTTTACTTTAATAAAAGGCAGTATTGCAGACAGAGAACTGGTAAATCAGTGCTTTGCACAATATCAGCCAGAAGTTGTAGTCAATCTTGCTGCACAGGCAGGAGTGCGTTATAGTATTGAGAATCCGGATGCGTATATAGAATCCAATCTGATCGGTTTTTACAATATGATAGAAGCATGCAGACATAGTTATGATAATGGGGCAGAGGGAGTGTTGCATTTTGTATATGCAAGCTCATCTTCTGTTTATGGCAGCAATAAGAAGATACCGTATTCAACAGAGGATAAGGTTGATAATCCGGTGTCTTTATATGCAGCGACCAAGAAATCGAATGAGCTTTTGGCACATGCGTATTCCAAACTCTATGGTATTCCTTCTACAGGGCTTAGATTTTTTACTGTATATGGACCTGCCGGCAGACCGGATATGGCATATTTTGGATTTACCAATAAGCTGGTAAACAATCAGACAATACAGATATTCAATTATGGTAACTGCAAACGTGATTTTACTTATATTGATGACATTGTGACAGGAATTACAAAGGTCATGGAGACAGCACCGCTTGAGAATGAAGATGGTGTACGGTATAAGATTTATAATATCGGTAATCACCAGCCGGAGAATCTGCTGGATTTTGTAGAGATTCTTCAGGATGAACTGAAAAAAGCAAATGTTCTGCCCGGGAATTATGATTTTGAAGCACATAAGAAATTAGTAGGAATGCAGCCGGGTGATGTAGAAGTGACCTACGCCGATGTGACCCGGTTGGAACAGGATTTTGGATTTAAACCATCAATTAGCTTAAAAGATGGACTTAATAAGTTTGCTAAATGGTATTACGAGTTCTATTGCAAATAAAAAATGCCTTGAAATATTTTATGAGAAAAGGCAGCGAAGTCTAATAAAGAAGACAAAGTTCGGCGGAGAAATCTTCGTTGGTGGTTCTGTGTTCATGTCCAACTTCGAAGTAAAAGCAGAGCTGGATAATAATGATTCTCTTCCTTATGCAAACTATACGATCATCAACAATATTCTGGATGCAAAGAAAGTAGAGATCGAGGCAACAGATATTGCTACCATTTATGTACAGGATGCAACTGGTGGTATTACGGTATTCCCGTTTGCAACAGCAGGTGTTAAGAAGGGTACTAAGATCCGTGTTGTTGGTTATGTAGATGCTTATCAGGGAGATAAGGAGTTACAGGTGATTATGCACTGGTAAGTGTTACAACAGTCAACGACATTGGCAATGTGGCAATTCAGACCAATGAACTTACAGATATGATTGTTCTGATTGCGCAATAAACAGAAATACATTAAAATAAAGAAGACGGCGTGGTATACGATATGCCACGCCGTCTTTGTAAGTTTGCCGGATGGTGCTTTTATAGGAAATGAGGCTTGGTATGAATAAGAAGAAATTAATAGGTATCGTGCTGACAGTGCCCTTTGTTGCAGCCATCAGTGCCGGGGCATATCATCGCAAGAAAGAAACGAAACGTAATTAGTGAGTGGAATTGTGTTGCGATAGCAGCACAATTTGGAATCACAAAGGGAATAGGAGAATAAGATGAAAATATTTCATATTTCAGACCTGCATATCGGGAAGCATTTGCATTTTTACAATCTGGCGCGGGAACAGCGGGCGATTCTGGATCAGATTGTGGAAAGAGCGAAGGAATACCAGCCGGATGCGATCGTAATTGCGGGCGATATTTATGATAAATCGGTGCCATCGGGAGAGGCATATCGTATTTTTGATGATTTTCTGGTGCAGCTATCTGAGATAATGCCATCCATTCCGGTGTTGATCATAGCAGGGAATCATGACAGTCCGGAGAGGTTGCAGTATGCGGCTTCTTTTCTGGAGAAGCATCATATCTATATCTCGACCATGCCACCGCGAAATGAGGAAGAACATCTTCGCAGAGTTACATTACAGGATGAAGAGGGAGAAGTAGACTTCTATTTATTTCCCTTTACAAAGCCCGGATATGTGCGTCAGCTATTTCCAGAGGGGACAGAACTGAACTATGAAAAGGCATTTGCAGGCGTATTGGCGCGGGAAGAGATAGACTGGAACAGACGAAATGTGCTTGTGGCACATCAGTTCTTCACTTCAAATGGAAAACAACCGCAGTTATGTGATTCCGAGACAACCGGAGTTGTAGTAGGTGGACTGGATGCAATTGACACCAGTGTCATATCTGATTTTGACTATGTGGCATTAGGGCATATCCATGGACCGCAGACTATGGGAAACGGCAGGATCAGATACTGCGGAACGCCGCTCAAATACTCGGTCAGCGAGGAACATCATAATAAATCTATTACAATGGTAACATTAGGGGAAAAGGGCAGTGAACCCATCATAGAGATGATTCCCCTCATTTGTGACAGAGATGTCAGAAAAATGAAAGGGACACTGGCAGAATTGCTTGCAGCAGGAAATGAGCAGAACTGTCATGATTATGTGAGTATTACGTTGACAGATGAGAAAGAACCCTATCGCCCCAAGGATACTTTGGAAGAGGTGTATGACCATATTCTGGAGATTACCGTGGATAATACGAGAACCAGGGCGCTATTATCAGAACAGGATGGGAATATAGAAAAATTGCCAAGTCCCATGGAGGCTTTCAGGGAATTCTATCAGATCATGCAGCAACAGCCCCTTTCAGAAGAAGAGGAAGGCATCATGCAGGAGATACTGGAGAGAATAGGGGGTGAGACTGAATGAAACCGATCAGATTAGTGATGTCTGCCTTTGGATCTTATGCAGAAGAAGTAACAGTGGATTTTGGAGCAGATGCGCATGGTATTTTCCTGATCACCGGTGATACCGGTGCAGGTAAGACCACGATCTTTGACGCTATATGCTACGCCCTTTATGACAGAACCAGTGGAGGTGCCAGAGAAGGCAGTGATATGCGCAGTCAGTATGCAAGTCCGGATGTGGCGACTTTCGTTGAATTTACCTTTTCCTATGGAGAGCAGATTTATAAGATCCATCGTAATCCGAAGTATACCAGAACCAGTAAGCGTAAGGATAAGGATGGTAATTACAGGGAAACGACAGAACAGCCTGGAGTGGAGTTGATTTTGCCGGATGGCAGCACATTTGTAGGTAAATTGCGTGAAACGAATGAAAAAATAGTGGAGATCATAGGTCTGGATGCAGAGCAGTTCACACAGATAGCAATGATCGCACAGGGCGAATTTATGCGTCTTTTGCAGGCCCCATCGAATAAAAGGAAAGAGATATTTGGCAGGATATTCAATACCAGAATCTATTGGCAGATACAGGATGCATTACATGAACGCACCAAAAAGTGTTATGGGGAATTGCAGGACAACCGTAAATTCTGCGAGATGCAATTGTCCGGTGTGAGGGCGATCCATAAGGAAGATGAACTGTCCCTGCAATTTCAGGAATATGATGTGCAGCCGCTTATGGAAGAACTGGAACAGCTCAGACAGGCTGGACAGGAAGAAGAGCAACTGACGAGGCAGCAACTGGAGGAGAATGCGAAGCACAGAGAGCAGATCAAGGAAGAGAGAGTACGGGGAGAACATATTAATGAACTGTTCCGCCATTTGGAACAGGTAAAAGAAACACAGAAGAAGCTGGAGGCTGACAGTGCTCTCTATGAGCAGAAGAGTACTCAATTGAAGCTGGGGAAAAGGGCTGCACTGGTATATCCGGAAGAGAGTAGGGCGAATAGTTGCAGGAAGATGCTGGAGGAGAGCAACGGGCGCCTGACACAGTATGAGACTACACTCCCAAAAGCAAGGCAGGCATTGACTCAGTGGGAAGAACAGCAGGAGCTTGGGAAAAAGGTACAGCAGGAACAGGAACCGAAGTTACAGGCGCAGATCGCAGCATTGAAGGAAGCCTTGCCCAAGTATGAGCAGGCAGAAAATCATCGAAAAACTATGGTGCAGCAGGAACAAAAGATAGGACAGGTTCAAAAACAGCTTGACTGGCAGCAGAAAAAGGTAGAAGAATTGCAGAAACAACTGTTGCAGATCCATGAAAAGGTGCAGCAGGCATTACATCTGTATGAGCAGACCAATGACAGCTTTATTGCGCAGCAGGCAGGAATTATGGCAGCACAGTTGGAAGAAGGAAGCCCCTGTCCTGTGTGCGGTTCCACTTCACATCCTCATAAAGCACCGATATCTGATTCACCGGTGACACAGGATATGGTGAAAAAGGCAAAGCAGAGCTGGGAAAAGACAGAGAAGGAAGAAACGAAGATCAATGAAGAACTTGCTGTAGAGAAGGAAGGACTTCTGGAGAAGCAGGAAGCACTTCATAAGGAACAGAACAGTTATGAGGCTGCCAAAGCACAGTATGAACTGTTGAGAGGACAACTGGAACTACAGAATGAATCTGAGGCAAAAGACCAGATACGTCAATTGGAAGAACAGCAGAAGGTATTGCAGGATAAGCTTGCCAAAGTGCAGCAGAAGTGGCAGCAGGCAAGGGATGCACTGACACAGATCACATCTGCCAGACAGACGGAAGAAGAGCAGAATCAGCGGTTGCTGCAGACCTGTAGGGAAGCACAGAATGCCTTTGAACAGGCGGTAGAGGAGCAACAGTTCCAATCGGTAGAAGAGTACAGGCAAGTCAGACTTTCAACAGAACAGATACAACGGCTGGAGGACGAGATTACAGAATATCATGACATATGTGTCAGAAATAAAGAAGCGCTTCTCCAATATGAAAGCCAGGTAGAGGACAAAGAGCCTGTAGATATGGAAACATTGTACAGACTGCAGTCAGAACTGGAAGATACAGGAAAGCAGTTGGAGGCGAGAAAACAGGAATTGTATGGCATCAATCACCGCAATCAGGAAGCCTATGAGAAACTGCAGAATCTATTCCAGAGGAGACAGATTCTTAAGCAGGAGTATGAATTGTACAGCAATCTGGATAAAACTGCAAATGGTAACCTGTCAGGCAGCGCCAAATTGGATTTTCAGACCTATATCCAGCGTAAATATTTTGAAACTATTGTTCGTGAAGCCAATAAACGTCTGGTCAAAATGTCGGGTAATCAGTTTATCCTGCAATGCAGAAGTCTGGATAAACTGGGGAGTCAGGGAGCAGTAGGACTTGATCTGGATGTATACAGCCTCGTTAATGATAAGACCAGAGATGTAAAGACGCTCTCGGGCGGTGAGTCCTTTATGGCAGCTTTGTCCATGGCACTTGGAATGGCAGACGTGATACAGAATACGGCAGGTAAAGTAAGGATGGATACCATGTTCGTGGATGAGGGATTTGGCTCACTGGATGACGAATCCAGAGAAGAGGCCATTAAGATTCTTAATGAATTGGCAGGAGACAGACGATTGGTAGGTATTATCTCTCATGTCACGGAATTAAAGGAACAGATAGACCGTAAGCTTGTTGTTACGAAGGATGAAAAGGGCAGTAAAGTTTATTGGGCAGAATAACCAAAAAAACTACTATAAAATTTAAATATAAAATATCAGAAAACAAACACAAAACACAAAAGTTATGGTACAATTACTATACCGACTCGATAACTATTCAGAAATTTACATAGTTGCGGGCATCTGTTGTTGAGGGGCAGACTTTGGAAAAGGAATTCAAAGTTCACTGATTATGGAAAGGTATGGTGATGGGGATGAGTGAATCTATCTACAGAAAACTGGAGGCGCTGGTATTGATATTGCTTTTGCTGATCATGCTGTTCTGGGCAAAAGCACAGGCAGGTGCATTATCCACGGAGATTTCAGAAGTACCGGCTTATGAAGTACAGGGTGTTGTTGACTACACGGTAAATGTGTGAGGAATGGGAAGCCAGAAGGCTTCCCATTTTAATACCCTAAAAACAAAACTTTTGTTCGGATGGATATAGAAAATTTGTTCAGGGTATGCTATGCTATAGGTAATTGCGAAACTGAGATAGAGAATGGCACGAATTGTGTATTTATAATATTGTGTTTCGCAAGTGCCGGATGCCAGTCTATAGAAAAGAGGAGGCGTACTTTGATGATAAAGGAACATATTTATATTGCGATCGATCTGAAATCTTTCTATGCCTCCGTGGAGTGTAAGGAACGGGGGCTGGATCCGCTTACCACGAATCTGGTGGTGGCAGATCCAAGCAGAACAGAGAAAACCATATGTCTGGCAGTATCTCCTTCGCTGAAAGCATATGGGATATCAGGCAGAGCCAGACTTTTTGAAGTTGTGCAAAGAGTCAGAGAGGTCAATGCACAGAGAAGGCAGCATGCACCGGGAAGGACTTTGCATGGCTTTTCCAGTGATGCGAATGAGATTGCCAATTCGCCCAAACTGGGAGTGGGGTATGTGACCGCGCCACCCAGAATGGCATTGTATATGGAATACAGTACGAGAATCTATAATATATATCTGCAATACGTTGCACCGGAGGATATTCATGTATATTCCATAGATGAGGTTTTTATCGATGCTGCACCGTATCTGGAAACATATAAGCTGACGCCCAAGGCATTTGCATCGCGGATGATCCAGGATGTGTATGCTGCGACAGGGATCACAGCGGCAGCAGGTATCGGCACCAATCTGTATTTGTGCAAGGTAGCCATGGATATAGAAGCCAAGCATGCCAAACCTGATGAATATGGAGTGAGAGTGGCACAGTTTGATGATAATAGAAACACCTGAGAGGAG
>CAYRAW010000013.1:0-24391 GCA_964422225.1 uncultured Roseburia sp. | reverse complement strand
GTAAAACAAATACCAATAATGATAACTGCCCTGACAAATGCTCCCAGCATGCGTCCTATCCTGTACGGCGTGATTTTATGTTTTCTTTTATGTAATGTTTTATCTTTCATCATAATAGAACACCTTTCTTGATATCAGTCCTCCTGCAATTGCCAGAATTACAGCAATACAGATAAAGTAGATCCACGCCATTGCCGAACCATAACCATACTTGATCTCAGAAAATATCGTTGTTTTGATCTCCTGCATCATCTCATTGGTTTCATTTGTGAACAGATCGATGATCGTGTATACACTGTTTACCAGAATGATCGGACTGATCATGGGAAACGTAACTTTCCAGAAGTTCTCCCATGCGGTCGCCCCTTCCATACTGGAAGCCTCATACAGGGATGGTGAGATAGACTGTAACCCTGCCAGGAATATCAGGATCTGTACACCCGATGCGATCACGATATCATAGATACCATTTACCGCATTGGACAGGAACATAATGATACTCTGTGGGAGATCTGTATATTTCACCAGAAAGTCTGCCACATTGAGAAAGGATGCCATTTCATCCCCTGTCATTCCCGAAGCACTTCTGGTCTGTACCAGAAGGTCCGAATTCTCCAGTCCCAGAATGACACCGGAAGTTAAGATAACCGGGAAAAAGAAAATACTTCTTGCAATCGCTCTGCCATGAAACTTCTGGTTGAGCAGATTGGCTGCAAAGAAACTGAATATAATGACCAGAGGAACCTGTACCAGCATACTGCCGATACTCTGCAGCAGCATAGGATTGAAATCCGGGTCTATGGTAAGTGCCCTTTTATAATGCTCCCAGCCGTTATTGGCTGCCTTGGTCAGTACATAGCCGGTCTTGGATATCTCCATATTGCTGAAACTGAAATGAATGGATTCTATGATCATTGGAAGGAATATCCCAAAGAATCCGATCAGGAAAGGCATAATGAACAGAATCCCTGCTACGGCTTCTTTCCCGATCAGTGTCAGTCTCCATTTTCCGCCTCTTTTTTTTAAGAATTCCATTTATACCCCCTCCTTTCTCACAACATAATCCTTTGCAGGTATCACAACTCCATCTATCTGAACCTGTTTCTCTCCATAATTGACATAGACCTGACTTCCATCCTCATAAACAGTGCATGTTACATCACCTTTTCTCTCATGACCAATGATATGCTGATTCTCCAGCCCGCTCATTGCCTGCTGTAATCTTTCATAATCCTGTGTTGCCTGATCGATCCAGTTCGCATAATTTACGGAGTAAAGGTCATCATACTCTGTCTCCTTGAGTACTGCGTTATCTTCATAGATCCACTGATAATACAACCCGGCTCCACTCTCTGCACTTTTTAACAGCGTTGTTTTATAGTCATCTGCCATATTCAGTGCTTCACCCGCATAGGACGCATATCCATGTAATACCATTTCATAAAAAGGTACATCCTCATCCAGGATCTGATATCCATTAGAACTTAACGGTACATTAATGACATCTTTAACATAGCCCAGAATGTAAGCATTGGCATTGTCTCCAAGCATCTGCGTGTTATTATTTTTAAACTGTTCCAGACTCTCCTGATAAAGGCTGATCGCCTTTTGTCTGTCTGTATAACGGTTCTCCAGATAATCTGAATACAATTCCCATGACATCGTGCCCAGATTAATGCCGGTTAAGTGATATTTGTTCACGCCCTTCTGTACACATGCTGCCATTTGCAAGGCATATGCAGGGCTGATAAGATCGGCTTTTTTACCATTTTTCATACCATTGGATACAGAGTAGTTGCCGACTTCAATGTTGGAATGGTCAAAATATCCTGCTGCATACTGCATCTTAGAATAGCCGTCTAAGAGCTTATCCTGATATACATACTGCGTATCGAAGGTCATAAAAGTATCGATGCCCTGAGACTCCATTTTCTGTGTGAAATCCTTGATTCCAAATCCATTCTGTCTGAGCGCTCCTACCTGCTTTACCCTGGTAACTGCCTTACCATGCAGACCGCCATTTGCCCAGCCGCTGTAGATGACCTTCTGGTTCTCTATCCCGGCGGCTTTTAACTGTTCTATGATCGTATCTGCCTGTGCATAGGTTGTTACCGGCTCTACTGACCTGTACTTCACACCAAGGACTGTCTTATCCTTATCGATCGCCCCGATGTATTCTGTATAAAAAGGCACTTCCTCTTCCTGCATTCTGTTTAATACGCCTGCTTCTGCCAAATAAGTACGATACTGTGCTGCCATACCTGAGTAATCTGCCTCATCTCCTGATAAAAAGCTGTAACGTATCTGATATTTGCCGGTGAAATTCCTGTCTGCATATAACTGATAACTGTTAGAGCCTACCATATCGCTCAATGCTGCCGGACCATACTGTAAGAACGCAAAGCCTGCATAAACATTGTTATAGGAAGTAGTTCTGCCTGCAATATCTGCCGAAATATCCGCATAGCCTGCGCCATCCTCCACAATTGCAAACATGGCGTTGTCTCCTGCCTTGATTCCATATACCGGAAGCTTCACAGTAAGTCTTTCATCAATTTCCGATTTGGAAGTGGCAAGCATCTGCTTCGATCTGTCCTGTCCATACACACATGCGGAATAGGAAGAAGCATCTGTTTTGCCATTATTAAGATAGATCAGCGCACCACTTCCATCCGGCACGAACAGATATCCCTCTTCTTTGGCTCCTGCTGCCCCAAAATATGGCAAAATATCAATATCTACCAGATAATATCCATTCTCATTGTAAGTTACAGCCTCAGGATCTACGCAAACCACCAGATTCTCTCCATCAAGTCTGTAAGTCAAGGGAATTGAAAACCACGGTTTATCACTTTCTTCCCCACCATCCTGACTGGAATCCATCTCATAATCCTGTTGCGTATAGCCTGCCTCTTCAAAATATCCTGCAAGCTCTTCCTTGATGTAATCCTTGACTCCACCTCGCAGCACATAGGTTCCATTTTCTTCGGAATAATTCCTTTTGACCTTTTTTTGTGCTTTTTCTGACATATGTGTCATGAATTGTTCCAGTCTTTCACTGGAGATCACTTCTGGAAGGATCAGATTACCCACCGGTTCGCCAAACGTATAAGTAATGGTCACACCATCCTCCAGATGCTCTATCTCAAACTGTCCATGACTGATACTGTCATTGTAGTTATCCATGACATTGGACTGTACATTATCGTTATAATACTGAATCTGTAACTGGCTCTTTAACACTTTTTGATAATAGGCCGAAGCATTGGTATCTTCTTCAGGATTCTGCGGATTGCTGTACCAGATGTGTCCCGATGCCTTATCCAGAACTGCGACATCCGTTTCCTCCTCGTCCAGATAGAGAGTAAGATATTCATTGTCAGCTATCTGCACCATATCCTGTGGAATTTCTTCTGCGGATGCGGGCTGTGCCAGTACTGGCAAAGGTACTGCCATTCCAAGCTCCAGGGCTGCAAGCCCTAATATTCCCAGCTTTCTTAGATTTCTCATATCTTCCTCCTAACGCTACCGATAACGGATTTCCTTATAAATAGTAAGCACAAAGGTCAACATCTGCTGGATCACGTTAAAGAACAGCAACCCGATAAAGAGAAGTATACCCATACCAAGTACTGTAATAAGACAGGTAGCTATCGTCTTTTTCACGGAATACTGATGAATGATCATGGTTCCGATAAATACCAGAAATCCTGCCCAGATGTAACTGATCACACCAAATACATAATAGAAACTTCCTTCGTTTGCCGTGATCAGATGGCTGATCCCCACCAGAGGCAGTCTGATCAGCACTAAGGGAAACAATGCATATCCCATTGCTGTAAGGATATCGATCATCCTGCCTTTTCCATCCATAAGTGATGTCGTACACCAGTTTGCCACACACCATAATACATAGACTAACAATACGGTAATGACATCCACCAGGGCATTCAACCGGGAAAGTCTGTTAAAGTTATACAAAAATGCTGTATCCTGCTTCTCAAGAGAAAAGGTAAAAATAAGCAATGCTACGAAACTCAGGGCTGCCCCAAGGCTGCCTCTCTTCTCGTATCGTAAATCCCAGAAACCATCAAAAGGGTGACAAATTACATGAAAAACATATTTTACTGTTCTGAAATACTGCATCTTACCTCACCTACCCATCTCTTGAATCTGCGTGTGCCCTGTACTGCCACGATAACCACAACCAGGATACCGATGGCAGCCATTGCCTTACCAAAGTTGGCTTCCATCACTTCCTTGCGGTAATAATAGAATGCCTTTGTATAGTATTTACGACTGTTACCCAGCCTGAAATACTCCATTGCCTTACGATAATCCCCCTCAGAGAGATACGTCTTGCCCAATCCGATATAGGCAAGCTCATTATTGGAATTGGCTCTTAACACCTTCTGCCAGCAGGCATTGGCTCCCTGTGCGTCTCCTGTATCATTCAGTCTGATCGCTTCCAGAAGATCCTGACCATACTGTGTCAGGTCATACACCAGAATACTTCCAAGTGTTTCATCCAGAATGTATATTTTCTTTTCATTCTCTCCCAGTGCGATTGCGGAAGGCTTTCTCACATTTCCTTCTTTCATGCCTTTTTTGCCAAAAGCAAACAGGGAATTGCCGTCATAATCATAAGCAAATACTTTGCCGCCATTGTTATCCAGAACGAAATAACAACCATAATCTGTTGCTGCCACATCACAGAAAGAAGATACATTCTCTGCGTAAGGAATATTGATATCACCTACGATGGAATAATTAGCCAGACGTCTAAGAACGTCAGTTCCGGTAGGATTCAGTCTCCGGATGGCATCGGCATTGTTCATCACATCATCCAAAGTCAGGTTGTTGATCGTAGCATAGATAAAATTCTCATCATCTACATAAATATTGCTGTATTCTGTCGGCACAATGGTTTCCATACGTGCCTGCTGCTCCTGTGTGGAGAAGTAATTCTTCCAGATATAGGTAAGTCTGCTGACACTGACCTCGGCAGCTCCCATAAATCCCTGAAACACACCATTCTTATCAAATTCCACCAGACCCATGTTAATACCGTAGGCAATGACATAGATTCTTCCTGCATGATCTACAACGACTTTGGTTGGTTTATATTCCTGTGAATCACTGATCAGATTCGTAACAGGACGGCCAATGCTTCGCAGGTATGAGCCGTTTTCATCATATTCCACCACACGGGCATTCCCGCTGTCTGCCACATACAGATGACCTTCTTCTGTAAGAAAGATACCCTGTGGATTCTTTAGAGCATCCCCTGCTCCGTTTGCTGCCTTGATCTCCTGTATTACCTGCCCCTCCAGACTTAGCTTGAGAATACGGGAATTACCGGTATCTGCTACATATAATGCATCCTCATATCTGCACATATCTGCGGGGTAGCTTAACTTTGTTCCAAACTGCTGCCAGGATAATGTTTCTCCATAGAGATATGCATGGGGCTGCAATACCTCATCCCCCCAGTAGTTAAAGCTGTAGGAGTCATATGGTTCCTCCGCACATACCGTCATGATATCTCCCGTAAGCATTGTTGCTCCCAATACCAGGCTGCAGAGGAATGCTGCTATTCTTTTCTTCATATCCAATCCCTCCTATTCCTTAATACCGGAAGATGCCATCGTCTCTATGATATTGCTCTGGCTTACAACGAATATTGCGATCGGCACGATCATCATAATAACTGCTACAGCGGCTGTTGCACCTGCTCTGGAGATACCCGCTGCCGAGATCTGACTGAGTGCATAAGGCAGTGTCTTTAACTGCTCGCTGTAGATATAATTAGCACCCTGTAAATTCCACAGATCCTGGAAACAGAAAATGATCAGTGTCAGCCACGCCGGTTTCACCTGCGGCATTGCAATTTTGATAAATACCGTAAACTCACTTGCTCCATCGATTCTTGCCGCCTCTAACAGAGATGCCGGAATCTGTTCCATGAACTGTTTCATCAGGAAAAGACCAAGCGGTTTGGCAATTGCGGGAGCGATCAGTGCAGAATAGGAATCCAACCAGCCTATCTTGGACATGATCAGATAATTTGGAATCGCTGTTACCTGCGTAGAGAACATCAGTGCAGTTACAATGATCCAGAAGATCAGCTTCTGTCCGGGGAAATGATGCTTTGCCAGTGCATAGGCACATAGGCTTGCGACCAGAAGATGTCCCAGTGTTCCGACCAGCGTAATAAATACTGTGTTGAATATGTATCTTGTAAAAGGTACCCACGACTGGCTCATCAGCACGAATACATCATGGAAGTTGTTCCATGTCGGGTTGCGTACAAAAAAACGGGGTGGGAATATGAATAATTCCTCCAATGGTTTGAGCGAATTACTGATTGCCAGTACCAGCGGCAATGCCATGAAAAGTCCCATGAAAAGCAGCAAAAAGATACTACAGAAATCTCCGGCTTTTGAATGATTAGGCTTTACTCTTTTTTTGTGTTTTATTTTAAACAGTGCCATTCAAATCCTCCTTACCTGCCTACATGACGAAGCAGTGTCTGTACCAGCTTATTGCACAATACCATTACCAGGAATAGCAAGGTAGCAATAGCTGATGCATATCCCATTTCGAATCGTACCGTACCATAGTCGATCAGATGTGATACTACCGTATGCGCTGCATAATTCACACTCGGGAAGCCTGCAAGTGCTGCAAGCTGATCGTGAATGGCAAAGGAACTGGTGATCGTCATGACCGCACCGAACATAAGCTGTTCCTTCATTGCCGGCAAAGTAATGTACCATAACTCCTGAAAACGATTCTTAATGCCATCCATATAGCCAGCCTCATATAATGACCTGTCTACATTCTGCAGACCTGCAATAAAGGAAAGGAAACCAGTACCCATACTCATCCACAGCACGACGATGATCAGTATCGGCATAATGTATTTCTCATCCTCAAACCACAGAATAGGCTCAAATGTAATGCCAAGTTTCATCAGCCATCCATTTGCCATACCATAGGTATCACTGGAGAAAATATACTTCCATACGATATATGCCTGACCAGATATGGTAGGTGCATAGAAGATAAGTGTCATCAGTGCTCTGATCTTGGAGTTCTTGATATCATTGATCATCCATGCGATCAACAACGCCAGGAAATATCCGATCGGTCCTGTGATCACTGCAAACAGGAAGGTATTCTTCACTGCTTTCAGAAAGACTTCATCTGCAAAGAACAAGTCAATATAGTTCTTCCAGCCAATAAATTTAGGCGGTTCCAACACATTAAAATAAGTGAAGCTCAGTCCCATAGAGGTACATACCGGAATCAGGTAAAATACCAGAAACAGCAGACAATACGGTGCTATGAAAAGGTAGGACAGCTTATTTTTCTTCATGCTTTTCCAAAGCTGCTTCCTCTGTTTCCCCATGTATTGCTTCATCAGGAGAATTAAACTTTCTTTCTGTTCCATATCCACCTCTCCCTAATCTATAGGAAGTCCGAATTCCTTACGTTTACTGTCAATCTCCGTATCGATGGTCTTGACAATATCCTGCAGGGTTTCTCTCGGATCTTCATTATTGTTATATACTGTATAAAAAGCATTCTTGATATTACGTTCTGTATAGTAGCTTCCGGGGATTTCAGGGATTGCCTTTACCCATTTGATCTGTGCCGTAAGCTGCTTGTAATCCTGATTGGACCATGGCAGATTCTCCAATGCCTCCATATTGGCAGTTGCTACTCTTCCTGATACGCCCAATACATTTTCAATCTCATTACCATAATCTGACTGTGTATCTGCTGACATCCACCATTTCAGGAACTTCCATGCATTTTCCTTCTGGTCGCTGGTTTCCATGATGATAGAGGCAGTCTCCCATGCCGATACACTTCTGTCTATCGCTCCATTCTCATCTTCATAGCCCGGAACTACTGTGTATCCCCACAAACCTCTGATCTCCGGTGCAAAAACAGACAAATAGTTATAGTTGGTATAATCACCGATCGCCAGCGGCATCTCACCTGTACGGAAACGGTTCGCAAAGTCAAAGGTTACAGGCATTCTGTAGTTGACATAATTACCGGACCACTGTTTAAATGCTTCGATTGCCTCTTCTGAATCCAGCCCGCTGGCTTTGCCATCCTCTGTATAGTAAGCACCACCATGCTGATACAAAAACATTGCATAAGTCGTATAGTCTGGGAAAATACCTACATTCATATTATTTTTCTGGATGACCGCCAGTGCCTCATAGAAATCATCCCAGGTGTTTGGAATACCAAGTCCCAGTTCTTTTAAAATATCTGCCCGGTAGAACATAACATGGAAAGACATCGTCTGCGGCAGGGCATATACTCCATCCTGAAAACTGAACTGTGTCAGTGCTTCTTCATGGAACCAGTCTTTTACCTCATCGAAATCTTCAAATTGTGTCAAGTCAGCTACCGCATGACGCAGCGCATAGTTTACAGGTTCTTTTCCCGCTACATTCAACGCCACATCGGGACCTTCCCCAGCCAGAGTCGCTGACAAAAGCACATCCTTATTGACCAGCTTCACATTGACCGGAATATTGGTCTGTGGCACAAAGTAGTTATCTACCAGTTCCTTGATGACTGTTGCCTGATCACGGCCACTGCCCGTCATACTGGTGATATTACTTCCATCTGCCAGAATCCATACATCCAGTGCTTCGCCTTCATAGACCTCACCAATGCTGTCATAATCTTCCACGAAGCTTGCAGCAAACTGCTTTGCCTCATGTTTGATTCTGGCAAACACACCGGCTTCTGCCTTGGGCAGCTTCGTACCCGGAGTCTGCACTAGGATATAGTCGATTTCCAATGGCTGCTCCTTCATGGACAACTCCCAGGAACCGAGGGATACAATATTATCTTTAAAAGCTGACCACTGTTTGGCTATGGTCTTTGGCTTGGACACCATCTTCTCCAACTGGTTCACCAGATTATCAATGGCTGCTGACTGGCTGCCGGATGAACCATTGGCAAATGCATCACTCATGCTCTTGATCTGCTTCATGTTCTCATACTGCTGTGCCAGAATCTCCAGAGCTTCCGGAGTTTTGGTTTCTAACTGATAATCTCTCAGGGTATCCGGGGAACTGCCGATTACCATAAGTAACTGGCGATATGCCCTGTTAAGTTCAGAGATACAGGTATCCGTTCTGCGGATGATCTCTGCCATCTCCTCACCCAGTATGACTTCCATTGTGATCTGATGTTTTCCCTTGCTCAGGTAAAAGCCATATGGCTCCTGTTCATTTCCGAGAGATGCCATCTGCCAGTTATTCTCATAGCAGAACTTACACTCTCTGGCTTCCATGAAGGGAACTTCTCCGTCAATCTTGAGTTTTCTGGTCACGGTCACACCAGTATTGATATTCTGTCTGAAGCGAAGAGAAAATTCATAAATACCATCCGCAGGTACATCCACTTCCCAGGTAAGCCACTGTCCTACCTGATTCCAGTTCGAGCCTCCGATGACGTTGAGTCTCGTTTTACTCGGATGATACGGCTGCGTGGCAGGTGAACTTCTGTCTGTGATCGGATATAATGTAGAATCTGATTTATAGACAGCATCCTCAGCCTGTACCGTTACACTCACATCTGCTACCGCTGTATACCCTGCCGCCTCATTGCTCTTACAGTATTCTTCATAAGTTTGCAGAGGCTTCTCCTGTGTCAGAGTAATCGCACCTATCTTCATCGGCTCCCTTGTTGACACAAGTGTCAGTTTGTTTGTACCTTCTTTAAAATAAAAGGAAAAAGCATCCTGATAATATCCATCACTATCTGTGAGAAACGTATCCATCCACTGCCTTGCTTCCTGCTGCTTGGGACGGACATCATTATCCCTGGAATCCCTTCTGATCTCTTCTGCATTGACCCAGACTCTTGAGAATTCCAAATACTGTGCATTTTCAAATGGGATTTCTCCGTTTATGTATAATTCTCTTTCTATCGTTCCGTTCTTACCCTCCAGAGGATAATAGGATAATTGGATCTGATACAGCCCTGCCTGTTCTACTTCTATTTCATAGGTCACACTGCCTTCTTCCAGCGTGCACAATCCATCCGCTTCCTTATAAAAGTCAGAGGATGCTTCGCTGTAATCAACGCCCTTTACCGTAATAGACCTGTCAGGGTGCGCTGCTTTTGCATATTTTTCCAGATATTCATCGTAGGATATAGTGTCATGTATCACGTCCAACAGATCATCCTGCGGAAGTTCTTCTTTCGCCTGTACAGTATTCGCATCCATACATAAGGCTGCTGCCATAAGCACTGCCAACACGCCGCTTATGACTCTACGCTTCTTTTCTCTCATTTCGATACCCCTATTTCTGTAATGACCATTCCTTCTGATAAGCGATGTTCATGCTGCCTTCCTCGTTAAAATCCACAGGAAGCCAGATATAACCGGAGTTAGCCAGATCATCGCTGTACCAACGGTCTCCCATATAGATCCATGTATTGTCATCTGCCGCAAAGATGCATGTGCTCTGGGAATCAAAGGTTGTCTGTTTCGTATCTTCTATACAGGGATCTCCGCAGTTTTCCCATTCTCCCAATACAGAATCTGCACGATAGTATCTAGCCTGATTCGGAGCCCACCCGGTACAGCCGGAAGTCATCAGATAATACACGCCCTCTCTTTTGAACAATGCAGGTGCTTCTCTCTGTGCTCCCGGGAATAATCGTATGTAATCAACTCCATATACCGCATCCTCAGGATCTGTTGCCAGATAGGTATAACTGTCATTTAATTTGGAAATATACAAGGTCAGGTTTTCTTCACTGGAATAAATGATATAGGCTGTTCCATCATCATCTGTAAACAGATTCATGTCTCTTGCCATGCCCTTACTCTGTGGATACATATCTTCCTGATCTTCAGGACAGGTATCAAGTCGATATCTTTCAATGAATCGAAACGGTCCATACGGGGTCTTGCTGACTGCCACACCGGCTGATGCTGCCGCATAAGAGGACTGGCTGTCTTTGGTCGGTCCGTCTGCATGGAACCACATGACATATGTGTCAGTTTTCTCATTATAGATTAATTTGGGACGTTCAATAATTGCTGTCTGTGCACTGAGACATTCATAGATATGATCCTTCTCCTGTTCTGTACAGTCCCCATACAGCTTCTTATAATAATCCACCTCATCCAACTGTTCTCTGCCGGACACATTTCGCATCACGATGCCTTCGTTATGCCAGTTATACAGATCATCTGAGCTGTAAGCACAGATACCTCCATGGGCACCCTGGGTCTTATCTTCGCCGACCCACCACCATTTTGTTACTTTTTTATTGGTTTCTTTATCTGTATAGGTTAACCTCTGCACCTGTCCTCCGTGTGCCTGAATTACATTTCCTTCATCATCTGTCCATGATCTTTCATTATTAAATGTCTGATATCTCATAATCTCCTCCAAACTCTCATATGCCTGACGCAAATTGCGATATGCTTCTCTATATGCTGTATTTTTCTGTTCCTCTTTTACCAGAAGTTCTTCCGCTTTGTTGTATTGTTCCAGATATCTTAAAAAGCTCTCCTGTTTATAGTTCTTTTCCTGTTGATTGACAGGTTCCAGTAATTCCATATATTGCACCAGCATCTCTCTGCTGTCCCCCGGAACTGCTCTGACGATCAGATAGCTCAGAATAGGATTTTTCATGGCATCCTTATTTCTTTTGGGGTTATATACCTTGATATTCAGGCAGCCATCTGTCACTTCCTGATAACATACTTCCTCTGTTTTCTGATATTTCAATATCTTCAGATCTTCTATCAGGGTCTCATCCTCTGCTTCCACGCTGACAGTTCTTGCGCTGAATGGATTATAGAAGCCTGCTGTTATTTCATACTCGCCCTGAGGCACTTCAAATAAATAATAAAATCCTGTTGATTCATTGTCGTACTCTGTTCCTTCCTTAACTTCCCATCGATATGCT
Source organism: uncultured Roseburia sp. (assembly GCA_964422225.1). Taxonomy (GTDB): domain Bacteria; phylum Bacillota; class Clostridia; order Lachnospirales; family Lachnospiraceae; genus COE1. The sequence continues at coordinate 12,421 of CAYRAW010000013.1, read as the reverse complement.
GTCAGGTCTTCACCGGATTCATCCTTTACTGCTGTCATATATTCCTGTGGCTGATATCCCCAGCTTTTACCTGTCTGTTCATCCAGTCCATATTCCTGATCCACTACAGACTGATATAAACCTGCGCCCCCCGCCATATCTCCTGCACCGCAGTTGACTTCATACAGCACATGATCTGTCTCCTGCAACTGCTGTTCCCATTCCTCATGCTGTAGTCCTTCTCTTTCCTGATCCGAGACACTCTGACCACAACCACACAGAATGACTGATATGCCAAGCAACAATCCAATCCATCTGTCCTTTCTCAATATGTTCACCACCTGTAGTTTTATTGTATGTAAAAAATATCTGCTTTTGTATGAAGCAAATCTCTCTCTTTTACACAGTTGATCCCCTGAGAAAAATCCTGTTTTATGTAAATATGTTCGTTACTCTGTGAAATTTGCATATTTAGAAGATTTGTTATGTCATATTTTTAGATTTCTATAAGATTTGTACATAGATAAAAGAGATCAAATACAGTAATATTAAGAAAAAGAACCATGTTATTATTAAAGGGAGGAAGAATTTTGCGTCACAGACAAACACCTTTTCGACAACTTCCTATTCAAATACAGTTTATGTCCATTAGTGGGTTATTTTTGTGCACCGTCATTATATCCGCACTGCTTTTGATCCATTCTACACAGAAAATACTGATCAATAACGCGACGAATTATGTAGATATGGCATCGAACAAATTCACCAATGAACTGGATGTCCTCTGCCTGCAATTAGATGTGATCGCCAGTCATATCCAGTCAGATTCCCTGTATCAGGAACTGTTATCTACACCTGATTATCATTCTCTGGCACCTTATACCATTAGTGAGATCTCCCAGAATGTTTCTTATTTAAAGTCTCTCTACCCTGATATCGTAGATATCGCTTTTGCAAATGATCTGGTGCACTGGTCAGCTCTGTTCTCAGAATCCGACCTTCATACATTGTATGAAGAATCTCTTATGGACGGTTCTTCCCAAAATCATAGCCTCGGACTCAAAAAGAGCAGTTTTCTGCCTCTGGCTGACGAAACCTACTATGTATATTGCAGCCATATCTATTCCAATGGCCGCTCCATAGGCTGTGCTTTTATCTCACTGGATATCAACAAATTAAATATGGAAGGCTTCTCTCAGGATTCCCCTGCTTCCTATTTTCTTATGGATACTGTGGGTAATCTCTACCCGATCAGTGCCGGCAGTGAATACTCTGATACCATTCTTGCTTCCTGTCAGGATGCTTTGCAAGAGGCTGCCAAAGAGTCCTCTGATGCAGAACATTCTCTGATACTGAACCGACATTTTTCTATCCAGATGGACTATTCTGATACCGCACAGTGTTACATCATCAGTGCAGTATATATTCCCGCCATCAGCAAAATGCTTCATGGCATGAAGGAGCAGATGTTCCTGATCATTCTGCTGATCATAGTATTCTTTATAACGTTACTGATCATACTTTACCGTAATCTGATCACACCGCTCAACAGCTTTAATCATATGATCAGGGAAATGGACAAGCAAAAGACCCGCCACCTTGCCAAACCTCTGGATATTGACGGCTGTGCTGAAGTCAGAGATCTGTCCCTTGCCTTCTTTGAGATGTTCTCTGCCATTGATAACCTCAATGTACAGATCTTTGAAACCTCTTCCAAGCTCTATGAGGAGAAAATACGTGGACAGGCAACCGAAATTTCTTATTTCCGAAGCCAGATCAATCCACATTTCCTGTATAATGTACTTTCCCTGATCCGCTCACAGGCATTGGCTCATGATGTCCCGGAAATCGCTGCCATTGCCATTGCCATGGGTAAAATGTACCGCTATAATACCAAAGGTGCACCCATCGTTCCCTTTCAGGAAGAGCTTGAAGTGACCAGAGCCTATGTAGAGATTCAAAAATTCAGGTTTCAGGATAAATTTGACATTATCTATAATATTCCACAGGAGGCACTTACCATCCCGGTCATTAAGATCATTCTGCAGCCTCTGGTTGAGAACGCGATTCAACATGGCATCGAGCCATCCCTTGAAAAATGCATGCTCTATATCGGAGTCACACTTACGGATGAGGAATTTATGATAGAAATACGGGATGATGGCGTAGGAATGAGTCCTGAACGTCTCGCACATATGCAGAAGCTGTTACAGACCAGAAGCTATGATGCCACGAATTATGTCGGCATTACCAATACAAACGCCAGACTTAAACTGCAATATGGTGATGCTTATGGTATTACCATAGACAGCAAAGAAAATGACGGCACTGTCGTTACCATACATATGCCGCTGCCGCATCCACAGGCAGATTAGTGTAAAAAAACATATGCAGAAGATTTTTACACACGAGGTTTGTGTCTGTGCGCACTGGCACAAACTCGGCATGCGCAAAGAGCGTGCGCAGAAATGAGGAATAAAATGTATCAGGTATTACTTGCAGATGACGAACCATCGGTTCTGGAATCGATGAAAGAACACATTGACTGGGAGCAGTACGGCACACAGGTTGCCTACACTGCGCTTACGGGAAAACAGGCTTATGACATTCTTACGACTAACACGCCGGATATTGCGATTCTTGATATCCGCATGCCCGGTTACAGTGGTCTGGAACTGAGCCGTATCATATCTCAGAATAAACTGAAAACACAGGTCATTATTGTCAGCGGATATGCGGAGTTCTCTTATGCGCAAAAAGCAATTCAATATGGTGTTCTTGGATATTGTCTCAAACCGGTAGAATATGACGAGATTACTTCCTTGTTGCTAAAAGCAGTCAGAAATCTGCAAAAACAGACACATGTAAATTCTTCTGACGATTTTCTGGAAGCCATAGAGAATGATGATGTTGACAAGATCACTGCCTTTTTAAAAAAGCAGCAGTATGAATATGATGTTTATTATCCATTGGCATCGATCAGCGAACATCCATTAAGTATCCCTGACACGCTTATCTTCCGTATTGGTCCTTCGCAATACGGCTATCTGGCAGCCAGCCCCGTGGATTCTTCCATGCTTCACACCCTGTCTGCACAGGAAAGTATTCACGGTATCGGTTATCAGGAGACTCCGATCACCCCTGCACAGCTGCGCGCAGCATTGTACCGCTGTCTTGCCATGGCATATCAGTTCTTTATTGATGAAGATTGCCGTTTATGCTGCCACTACCATGACTTTGCCAGCCTGCCTTTTATGTCACGACTTCAAAATGCCCTGGATTTTGGCGATAAACCACGTATTTGTGACCTTTTATATGCTCTTATGAAAGAAGACAGCAGGGGAAATTTCTCGATCCACGCGGCACAACAGCTTTATAACACAATTATTTCCAACCATAAGATCGTAGAGAACTCACAGGATTATTATATTTATAATTATAAGCAGTTGGTACATGAATATGATTCTTTTCAGGATATGATAAAGAGTTTGACACAGATTGTAGAAGCTTCGTGTGAGCAGAATCCCGGTCAGCCTGATCTGAGTAATTCCTACTTCCTCAAGATCATGAAATATATCAATTCCTGTTATACGGAAAATATTACGCTCAAGGATGTCGCCAATGTGGTCAATCTCAATCCCAACTATATCAGCCAGGTATTTAAAAAGACCACCGGTACGACCTTCTCACACTATCTGACCAACCTGCGTATCGACACTGCCAAGAAATTACTGACTACAACAAATAGCTCCATTAATGATGTGTCGATACAGGCTGGATTTAATGATTACTTTTATTTTTTAAAGACTTTTAAGAAATATACGGGCAAGACACCCAGTGAATTCAGGAACGAAGTCTGATGCAGTTCTCCTTGATCTCAATTCTGCCATTTTTCAGCAGATTACCGACTGCACGTTTGAACTCATTCTTGCTCATCTGTGTCTCGCGCTTAATAACTTCAGGATTTGCTCTGTCCGTAAAAGGCAGTACACCATCAAAGCTATCCATGATCTGCAGAATTCTGGCTGCATCCTTCTCAATCTGCAGATATGCCTTTTCACGGACACTCAGGTCCAGCTTGCCATCCGGTTTCACACCTGTTACGCGGGCATGTACGGTATCTCCAATACGAAGCTCCCCGACAACTTCTTTCCTGGGAATCAGTGCGGAATAGATATTATCTACTGCCACGAACACCCCGAAGTTATCACTGGTCTGATAGATCATGCCAGTTACCATATCATCCTTCTGGTAATTACTGTCTTTGCGAAGATACTCATAAACATTCATTGTAGCTGCCAGTCTGCTGCTCTTGTCAATATAGAGCGCAACCAGAATCTCTTCGCCTTCTTTTACCTTTCTTGTCTGTTCTTTATAAGGAAGCAGAATATCTTTCTCCAGTCCCCAGTCCAGAAAAGCTCCGATCTTAGTTACCTGTGATACTGTCAGAAATCCTACTTCACCTACCATCAGCTTAGGCATATTGGTGGTAGCGATCAGTCTGTCTTTGGAATCCTTATACAAAAATACTTCTATCGTATCTCCAATATTGCAGTTCTCCGGTACCTGCTTCTTGGGCAGAAGTACCCTCTCATCCATGGATGCATTCTGATCTTCTCCCAGATATACACCGAACTCCACTGTTTTTACCACGATCAATTTCTGTTTTCTTCCTAATTGAAACATACCGTCCTCCTTTAAAACTCTATGCAGCTATTTCTGTTCCAGACAGAGCTGCACTTTCATTCCATGCGCACCATCACGCACTCCATGTTACTTATTTGTTCTTACACATTTCTATTATATGAAAAAGCTCCCGATACTTTCGAGAGCTTTCTGTAGCAGCGCTACAAGGATTCGAACCTTGAAAATGACGGAGTCAGAGTCCGTTGCCTTACCGTTTGGCGATAGCGCTATATTTTATTAAGTGACTGGGTAACTCATCAGCACAATGGATAGTATATAATAGTCTTCTAAAAAATGCAAGTACTTTTTTAAATTTTTAAAAAAAAATTTCAGGGCAGGTCTTTTCGATCTGCCCTGCTCATTTTATCTATTTCGTTGCCGTCTCTTGTGCATCTTCTCCTGTTGCGTCATCATCTGTATTATTGTGTACTGCAATCACATTTACGATAATGGATTCCGGATTTGTCATGATGCTGACATCCTTGTTCTTCGCAATCTCCAAATCCTTGACTCTGATACAGTCACCTAAGTGAAGAGCACCGCAATCTACATCGATCTTATCGACCAGTGCACTTGGATATGCTTTGTAAGAAACTTCCTTCAGTATCTGTTCAAGAACACCTTCTACAACTTTCTCTGTGTTGTGAAGAACAATCTCTGCAACGGAGTGAACTTTTTCATTGCTTACCAATGCCTGGAAATCAATCTCCAATGTCTGGTTCTTGGTTGCATCAAAGTCGATCTCCTTAATCAGCACATCATACATCTTACCTTCTACATCCAGCATGATCTGTGTACCTTTCATGCATCCACGTAAAGTTCTCTCAGCCTCTAAGCGTTCAATCTTAAGTGGTATGGAACCTTCAATCTCCTTACCGAAAAGATTACCGGTAATAAACCCTTCTCTTCTCAGTTTCTTTGCCTTTGTTTCCATGTCTCTTTTTTGTACCTTTAAAGTAGTCATTTGTCTTTTCCTCCAATTCTACAAATAGAGAACCCGGAGCGTTGGGGGCTTAGGATTTTTCATTCTTGTCCCTTTCCTTTGTTCTACATGTGTTATAGCACTCCATTTAGCAAAGGTCAATAGCTGTATTCGCATTTTATACTTTTTTTATATTTCTATTGCTTATAGAAAATCTGAGACTGTGCATTGCACCAGAAATATCCATCTCTGTACCCTGCCACATAATAGGCAAGAGGCCCGGAATCTCTGCCATTGATATAAATCGCAAGTTCCGGACACAGACCTTTTGCCGAACGATCTATCAATTCCCATTCATACAGTTCATCCCCATACAGGTCAAGATAAGGTATATATACATACGCTCCCTGACTGGTCAGACGAAATGCCTCTTTCATTTCAGGATCATACCAGGTTCCTGTAAAATCCTGATTCATAGTCTGGTCAAAGTCATCAAATCCACTGGCATCCACAGCATCTGCAGTTTTGGTAAAGGTGTCATACTCCTGTGCAGTAATCTCCTGCGTTACTTCATTTTCTGTTGCAGTGAGCTGTTCTTCCTCTATGGTCCTCTCCAGAGCGCCCTTATCTGTGAAAATATCTGCAGTACAGGTATTACCAAAATCCGCCGCTGTAAAAGTAAAATCTATGATTCCTCCCGCATAAGGCTGCAATACATATTGTCCTGACGTGAAACCAAATCCGGTGCCCGTAACATAAAAGGTGGGAATCATCGGCTCGCTTGCCACATCACTCCACGTATCTTCATAAATGGATGCATATACCTCATTGCGATTCTCTGTTCCATCCAGTACAACCAAAGGAATGCTCTCCTGATAGTCTTCAAAGAAGCACTGTTCTTCCTGCTGCATCTGTCTAGCCTTAACCCTAACTAACTGTTCTGCACGTTCTCTGAATCCTTCTCCCAGCTTATTGAAGGTAATCTTCTCTCCTGTCGTGGTAAAATAATTAAAATATGCTATCGTAAACCAGCCATGTGCTCCACCATCATAGCCCTCATTTGTCATCATAATACTGATGACCTGTTCATCTGCACGAAGCACCTGCATTGCTACATCCTGATAGCTTGTCTCTATGCCATCTTCATATACGATTCCAAAATCTCCCTGTTCCAGACTGTTCAGGAAGTCATCAATATAAGAATCCAAGTCACTCTGGATCGCATTCTGAGCTTCTTCATTTCCTGATATGGACACAATAGGCTGTTCATATTCATAGGTATACTTCACATCCTTACGGCTCTCATCGCTGGCACCCTCATGATGCTCTGAAGTAATCTCCACCTTGATTTGTGGTTCTGCCTCCTGCGTTTCTTTCTCCTGCATCAGAGTCTCACTCTGGGCAGTGTCCTGTGTCTGTATCTCCCCATTCTGAAATACCTCCGTTTCCGTTGCCGCAGTTTCCACCCTGCCACAACCTGTAAATACCATACTTACTGCCAATACCAGTGTTACAACTTTCTTTTTCATCTGCTTCTCGCTCCCTGTGTGGCAGACTATTCCTGGGTTTCCTCTCCGACATGCATACCTGCTTCTTCTATCTCTTCCTCAGTCTTTTGTACCTTGGCATCATCTGCCAGGGCTCTCAGAATGCAGTTCACATCTTCTGGTGAGAACATTCCCATAGCCTGCGATAAATCTCCTATGTTCTCACGGTTCACGTACAAAGTACCACCTCCACTGAGTCTTACAGTGATGACCTTACTCTTATCCGATACATCGCCAAGAGATATGGCATTATGCTTTGTATCGCACGCGAACACTACCCCATTATATTCAATGACGCCATCCTTTGCAAGGTATTCATATGGACAGGACTGCTGATACCCTCCATTCAATTTCTGATACATTGGATTTGCCCTGGAGAGTGCTGCTTCATATGCCTGCTGCTGTTCTTCTGCTTTGTCCTTCCTTGCTTCCTGTTCTTCCTTGATCTCATCTATCTGTTCATCTACTTTACCGATCAGTTTATCCCACTCGCTGTTAGTAAAGGAATTTCCTCCAATTGCAAAGCTCTCCTGTGTTTCTCCCCTTTGCAGTTTATCTGCAATTTCATTTTTCTTTGCAGTAATACATGACATCATTTCTGTTTTAGACATGTTTTGAACCATTGGCATTTCCATTCTCTCTACCTCTTTCTACTGTTAAATTTTAATACAAAAGGAAAGCATTCCATTACAGAATCGCTGCCCTTAGCTCATTCCATGTATCCATACAGTATGTATATCGTACATTTTGAATGAAAATATTATTATCTTCCATTCTCGCTCTCAATATAAATACCATATTCCTTACCATACATAAGCTGTATTCTCCGGTGAATATTATATAGTCCCAAATGCCCTTCTTTGTTCTCCTTTTGCTGCAATCTGAGCCTGATATCCTCGAGTTGTTCACTACTCATGCCTGCTCCATTGTCCTCACAACTGAAGATAAGTTTATCCTGTTTCTCATAACCTCTGATCTTTACTGTTAATTTTTCCTGATCCTCAAATCCATATTTCACAGCGTTTTCAATCAGCGGCTGCATAATGAGCTTGGGGATCATACAATTCTGGATTTCATCTTCTATATCAATTTCATAGGCAAATCTCTTATTATATCGGATCTGAAGGATATTAAAGTAACTTTGCATATTCTCCGTATCCGTCATGGTATAAACATGGATTTTCCCATTTGACATATTACTTTGTGTAAGGTAAAAGTGCCTTCCTTTTTCTCACGGAGTTGCACAAACCTGCCAAGGTCATCACTTAAAAGTTCCTGATTGCTGCTCATATAGATCCAGCCCATATCATCCGTGATGGCATACTGCCTGTTAATTCCTGTCAGCATACCGACACATTCCTGTTGGGATAATCCAACCACCATATATCCCAGAAACCTGCCGCTTTTATTCAGAACTGCACGTCCCATACACCAATATCCATTCTGAAAGTAAGTTGATACACTCTCCAGGTTCTGCTGTATCTGCCTCAGGATTCCCCATTGCCAGTACTCCGGCTGTAAAAGAAAATCCATATCGCCATCAGATACGCTTCAAAGCAGCTCCCCATTTGAATCAATAAGATATAACTGACTGCTGCAGCGATTCTGCTGATTTACCCTGTAGATTTCCTCATATATTGCTGCTGACAAAGTATCGGGATTCAGAAGATCCTCATATCCTTCTATCGTCCTGTCCCCCAATAAATCTGTATTTACCATAATAACACTCGGCACATCTGTAAATCTGGTCAGATTGCCCTCTACATTTCTAAACTGAGCCTGCACATAAGGTTCATTCTCTGTCTGATAGTCCTCGAACAATTCTGCATAAGGCTTTACCGTATAAAGAGAACCGCCCCATAAAACATCTGCTGTTGGTGCCTCCTTCTCATTCCTTATCCGTTCAAGCAGTTCGCCGGAACCTCCACGTACCACCTCTACTTCCACACCGGTTCTTGCCTCGTATTCTCTTACGATCGGTGTCATGAACTCTGTGGGATGCTGTGTATAAATTACCAGTGATGCACCATTTTCTCCTGTTTTTTCTCCCCAACTCTGTACCCTGCTTCCAATGATATAAATAAAAAAACTTCCTATTACAAGGAAGCACAGTACTTTAATCCACTCTCTCATATTGTTATCCCCCTCAAATCCTTTGTAACATAGTCTATCACATTTGACATCTGAAAGAAATAAATGTATAAAAATTAGTGTATGATAAAAAATATAAATATCAGTGCGCAAGGGGCGCTCAGAAATGAGGATTTATATGATAAAGTTAATTGCTACAGACATTGATGGAACACTGGTCAAAGACGGCACCATGCACATTGATCCCGAATATATGACCGTGATCCATCAGCTCATACAAAAAGGAATCCATTTTGTTGTCTGCTCCGGCAGACAGTTTATCAGTGAGCGCAAATTATTCGCTCCAATTAAGGATGAACTGCTCTATGTAACGGATGGCGGAACTGTAGTCCGTACACCAAAGGAAATTCTGAAAGTCCACACCATGCCGGAAGAGGTATGGAAAGGCATGTGCAAAATGGTCCATGATGAGATGCCGCACTGCGACTGTTTCGTTGCCACACCTGATTACTGTCTCGCTGAAGACGCCAACAGCAGAATGTTCCGCTGGCTTAAGGACTCCTATGGATATGATATCCGTGAGGCACAGCATCTGTTAAATATATCAGAAACTGATATCATCAAATTCACTGTTTATCACAAAAACGCCTGTGAAGAAATGTGCACTCCTCTCTTCATTCCTTCCTGGAAAGACAAAGCCCAGCTTGCTGCTGCCGGTAAAGAATGGGTAGACTGCAATCCCCTGGGTGTATCCAAGGGTACCGCCATTGAATTTCTTCAGAATCATTTTGGAATTGCTCCGGATGAGATCTGTACTTTCGGTGACAACCTCAATGATATCGAAATGCTGCAAAGTGCAAAAACCAGCTATGCCGTTGCAAATGCCAGAGAGGAAGTTCGCGTTGCTGCCAGCCAGACCTGTGCTCCCTATTGGGAAAACGGTGTACTTCAGAAATTAAAAGAGATGCTGTAACCGATATCCAGCATCTCTCTTCCCTCCTTACGAAAAGCATGTCCATACGTATCATTCATCCAGCCATCACATTCTTCTTTTGTGATTCTATCCAGCCCCCGGCTGAATTTCCTATATGTTCTCAAATTTCCCCCTCCTGTATGCCAAGCAGAACACATTTCCATATATAGAACGCCCCCACTAAGCAATTGCTGCTCAGTGAGGACTTTTTCTTTCTTATATTATACTTATTTTTTTCGCTGTCATTCATGTGTGATTCCCCTTTTGTCAAATAGTACAGTTCGCTTTTTCTCCCAAATATGGGCATATAGCATCTTCAAGTATAAAAGGGCTGTGTTCCTTTTTTGTGTTGTTTATGTTCCTTGTTCGTTCTTTTTTACAAATTTTATAACCATAGTAAGCTACTTTCTAAAGCACATCTATACTTTCCCCCACCCGATAATATCTTGGATACAGACATCCTATATCTCTCTATACTTTCTCTATACCGCAGGGATAAGCGCTTTGTCCGACCTCATGCTCCTGTTTCACAGACTGATAAAACTTATATCCGCCGGAAAGATTAAAGCAGGTAAAGCCATGCTGCATCAGAATGCGGCACGCAAGGTAGCCGCGAAGTCCAACCTGGCAATTTACATAAACTGGCTTATTTTGATCCAATTCCTCCAAATGTTCCCGCAGATTATCCAATGGAATGTTTTGGAATCCATCCAGATGCCCTCTTTGATATTCTCCTGGTGTCCGAACATCGAGCAGAACTAGGCTGCCGTCATGCGGCAGGTCATCCACTTCATCCCAATGGAACTGCTGCACTTTTCCACTGTCCAGGTTCTCAATCATAAAACCTGCCATATTGACAGGATCTTTTGCAGAGGAATACGGCGGTGCGTATGCAAGATCAAGCTCTGTCAGCTCCGTAGCAGTCATTCCAGCCCGGATGGCTGTCGCTAACACATCAATACGCTTGTCCACACCATCGTTTCCAATGATCTGAGCCCCCAGCAGCCTCCTGCTCTCTTTTTCATACAGCACCTTCATGACCATGGATTCTGCGCCAGGATAATATGTAGCATGAGATGATGGGAAAAGCACTACTTTATCATAATCGATTCCTGCTGTCTGAGCAGTTCTTTCGTTGATGCCGGTGGAAGCCGCCGTCATGTCAAAAAGCTTCAAAACTGACGAGCCTTGTGAACCGGAAAAATGATTGTTGCCTCCACAGATATTATCAGCCGCAATGCGACCCTGTTTGTTAGCCGGTCCCGCCAGTGAAATCACGGCCTTCTGTCCGGTTACGAAATGCCTTACCTCTACTGCATCACCTACTGCATAGATATCAGGGATTGAGGTTTCCATCCGTTCGTTGACGGCAATGCTCCCCCGCACACCAAGTTTTATTCCTGCATCCTTTGCCAGAAGGGTGTCCGGTGTAACGCCTATAGCCAGCAGTACCATATCAGAATGAAGCGATTCGCCATTATCTAACAGGGTCTGTACCGAATCTCCGCTTTGACTGAAGCCTGCAACGCCTTCCCCCAGTCTAAGTTCAATCCCGTGAGCACGCATTTTGGCATGAACAAAACTTGCCATATCAGCATCCAACGTTGTCAGAAGCTGCTTAGCCTTTTCCACAATGGTAACTGATACGCCCATTCGCACAAGATTTTCAGCCATTTCCAGACTGATAAATCCGCCTCCTGCCAGGACAGCCGTTTGCGGGTTATGTTCTGTTACAAAATTTCGGATACGAAGTGTATCCTCCACTGTGCGAAGAGTAAATACCCTCTCGCTGTCGATGCCGGAAAATGAAGGGACGGTTGGCTTTGCGCCCGGTGCAAGGAGTAGCTTGTCGTAGGTTTCCTCATAAACATTGCCACCATCAAGTGCACGCACTTTTACGATCTTTTTGTCAGGATCTATTGCTATCACTTCCTGACGCACCCGTACATCTATGCGAAAACGCTTCCAGAAACTTTCCGGTGTCTGCAGTGTCAGTTCTTTTTGTTCCTCTATGATGCCGCCCACATAATAGGGCAGACCGCAGTTGGCATATGAAATATATCCACTGCGCTCAATCATGATAATCTGCGCATCCTCATCCAAACGGCGTATACGTGCAGCGGCAGATGCTCCACCTGCTACACCGCCAATAATTACAACTTTCATCTTAATGACCATGCCTTTCTGTAACCTGCAAACTTTGGGCCGCAGGCACAAATTTGC
>CAYRAW010000012.1:0-24429 GCA_964422225.1 uncultured Roseburia sp. | reverse complement strand
AGAAGATCTGTCTCTTGCCTATACTCCGGGCGTTGCCGAGCCATGTAAAGTCATTGCACAGGATAAAGAGGCTGCTTATAAATATACAATGAAAGCGAATACAGTAGCGGTTGTATCAGATGGAAGTGCCGTTCTTGGTCTTGGCAATATAGGACCTTACGCTGCAATGCCTGTTATGGAAGGCAAAGCGGTTCTGTTTAAGGAGTTCGGCGGTGTAAATGCCGTTCCTATCTGTCTGGATACTCAGGATACAGAAGAGATCATCAAGGCTGTTACCTGGCTTGCACCTGCATATGGCGGAATCAATCTGGAGGACATCTCCGCTCCCCGCTGTTTTGAAATCGAGGAGCGTCTGAAGGCTGCTCTTGATATCCCTGTTTTCCATGATGACCAGCATGGTACTGCTATCGTTGTTCTTGCCGGGATCATCAATGCCTTGAAAGTGGTTGGTAAGCAGAAAGAAAACTGTAAAGTTGTTATAAATGGTGCCGGCAGCGCTGGTGTCGCTATCACCAGACTTCTTCTGACTTATGGCTTTACCAATGTCATTATGTGTGACAAGGTAGGTATTATCGATACTACAACCGAAGGCCTTAACTGGATGCAGGAGAAAATGGCCAAGATCACGAACCCGAATCATGAAACAGGTTCTCTGGCTGATGCTTTAAAAGGCGCTGATATCTTCGTAGGTGTATCCGCTCCTAACATCGTAACTCCTGAAATGGTATCTTCCATGGCTAAAGATTCTATCCTGTTCGCTATGGCTAACCCTGTTCCTGAAATTATGCCGGATGTTGCAAAGGCTGCCGGAGCAAAAGTAGTTGGAACCGGAAGAAGTGATTTCCCCAATCAGGTCAATAACGTAGTTGCTTTCCCCGGAATCTTCAAAGGTGCTCTGGAAGGACGTGCAACCCAGATCACAGAAGAGATGAAACTGGCCGCTGCCAATGCCATTGCAGGTCTGGTTCCGGAGGATGAACTCAACGAAGACAACATTATGCCGGAAGCCTTTAATCCAAAGGTTGCAGAGCTGGTAGCAGAAGCGGTAAAATCCCATATCAAGCGCTGATATGGCAGCTATACGCTGGGGTGACAAGCCCTATCATTCACTGGATCATGAACTGAAACAGCAATATGGTGAGAAAATCTATAAAATAGCCCTGGATGCAGGCATGACCTGTCCCAATCGTGACAATACCATCGGAACAGGCGGCTGTATCTTCTGCAGTGCCGGGGGCAGTGGCGACTTTGCAAGCCCTGCCTCTGTTTCAGGGCAATTGCTCTCCATCAAAGAACAGTTAGAACAGGGAAAGTCCTACTTTCATACCAAAAAGACCGGCAACCGTTTTATTGCGTATTTTCAATCCTATACAAACACGTACGCACCGATAGAACATCTGCGTGCTCTGTATACTGAAAGTCTGGAAGAACCTTCCGTTGTCGGTATTTCCATTGCCACACGCCCTGACTGTCTGGGAGATGATGTCATAGATTTGCTGGACAGTTTAAAGAAACGCTACCCTGACAAGTTCCTGTGGGTTGAGCTTGGATTGCAGACAATTCATGAAGATACCGCCAGATTCATCAGACGCGGTTATCCACTCACGACTTTTGACGATGCGGTATCCAGACTGCATGCCATTTCTATTCCCGTCATTGTCCATGTAATCCTTGGACTGCCTCATGAGACAAAAGATATGATGCTGAATACCTGCCGCTATCTGAACGCCTGTCATATCGAGGGCATCAAATTACAGCTTCTGCATGTTCTGAAAAATACTGATCTGGCTCCATTATACGAACAAAAAACTTTTGAAATTCTCTCTCTGGAGGAGTATATTGATATTGTGATCTCCTGTCTGGAAGTTCTCTCTCCTGACATTGTTATTCATCGGGTAACCGGAGATGGTCCCAGAGATCTTCTGATCGCTCCAACATGGAGTCTGAATAAGCGCCATGTTCTGAACACACTTCATCAGCAACTGAGGCTGCGTGATTCCTGGCAGGGCAAGAACTATATTGAAAAAGGACGTGATATTTATGACACAAGAGCCATTGACACTATATAAGCTCATCGTTCTATATATGCTCAATAAAGTAAAGTTTAAACTGACCTATGCGCAGATCAGTGAATTTATTCTGGAAAAAGAATATACGAACTTTCTGACTTTGCAGGAAGTCATTTCCGACTTGCAGGATACAGAATTGATCAAAGCAGATACGACCATGAACCGTACTTACTTCTCCATTACTGATGAAGGACGCAATACGCTCTCCTATTTCGGTAATCGTATTGGAGAAGCTATTATTCAGGATATCGATACTTTTCTGGACGAGAAACATCTGGAATTAAAAAATGAAGCCTCTATCACCGCAACCTATTATAAAGCAACTACCGGTGAATTCGAGGCGCAGTTGATTGCCCGTGAAAAAGATATAGAACTGGTCAATATCAAGCTGTCAGTCCCTACTGAAGATATGGCAGCCTCTATCTGTGACAGTTGGCAGAAGAAAAATCAAAGTATTTATAAATACTTAATGCAGGAGCTGTTTTAATCAGCTCCTGCATTTTTATTTGTTGACTGTCTTTCTATTAATGTCCCCTGTATCTTGGTTACATCACCTTCTGTATTTCCAGCCAGAAGCTGCATCATCTTATCTACTGCCACAACTGCCTGTTTTTCAATACCTGTTCTTATTGTTGTAAGTGCCGGACGATACCATTCACCCAGTTCAATATCATCCACTCCCATTACGATAACATCATCCGGAATCTTATAGCCTGCCTCCAGAAGTACATCCATGCAGCCAATCGCACTTAAGTCATTCGTAGCAAATATGGCATCAGGAATGGGCAGTCCCTTTTTCAGGAATTCCTGCATTGCATCATGTGCAGTATACCGTTCAAAACTTCCATTCAATATATACTCAGGTGCAACCTTTATCCCATAACCTGCCAGTGTATCTACAAAGCCCTGATAACGTTGTCTGGCATCATAATTGTTCCATACGCCTTGGATAAATGCAAATCTCTGAGGCTTCCTCTTAAACAGATATTCTGCTGCCATTACTCCATCACGGTAGGAATCAAATACAACACTCGATGCCTTTTTTCCAAATGCCTCCCGATCCAGAAAAACTGTCGGTATTTCATAAGAGAAAATTCTGTTTTCTTCCTGCTCCTTTATATCATTGTCCAATATAATCCAGCCGTCTACACGGTTACCCAGAACGTTATTCATTGCAGACTGACTATTCCATGTCACAAATATATTGAAGTCGTATCCGTTCTTCTTACACTCCCAGAATAATGTATCTGCCAGTATTCCAAAATACGGTCCTTTCAGGGAAGTAACCAGAAGCCCTATCGTTTTAGTCGCTTTGGTCTTTAAATTACGTCCATTCATATTCGGGATATAATGCAGCCTGTCTGCTACTTCAAGAATATGCGCTTTTGTCTCCGGCAACACTACATCTACGCCATTTAACGCATTAGATACAGTCGAAATGGATACCCCTGCCTCTCTGGCCACATCTTTGATTGTTACCTTCCCCATCTGCGTCCTCCGTTCTGTCCATAAACACCATAATCTAATGGTTATATTGTAGCATTTCCTCTATTTTACAACAAGCCGTTTATTCATGATTTTTATGTTATCTGGTCTGAACCTGTATAAATTCTGCCTCTCCTTCCAGAACTTTGATCCTGATCATACTTCTATCTGCCGGCATCAGTTCATATGCAGATGTTTCTATCACCCCATTACTTTGGGATAATTCTACCCTGCCAAGACATATATCATCCTGATCTATCTGTATTATGGCATGATCCGGCACCTCCAACATGACCTTCACATCATGTCCTGTTGTAATATCGTGCAATGAATATGCTGCATATTCTCCCTTCTCCATAAGTAATCTGTATTTATTCCATTCACAGTCAAAGCCCATATTGCGCCGCTCTAGCGCCTGCCTCTCTTCGACTCGCATTCCTGTCTTTAACCGATACCTGGTAATGTTTTCTTCCTGTCTTCGTCCTGAATAAGATATCCCCCTTCCGGGAAGCTCGTCAAAATCTACTGCCATGATCTGACTTCCCGGTCGTCTTAATACATGATCCGTAATTTCATTATGATGTATACAGTTTTCATACAGCATATTATGCAGGTATTCATTTAATATTTCCTGTGCTTTGGCATACCCCGGATGCCTGCCACCTTTTGCATACTGTATGATCTGATCCCAGTCCTTCGGTTTGATAACGCTGCAGGGGGAATTCTGCGTCTCCATTTTTTTCCATGGCCATATATTATACCCGATTCCAAGATCTGCAGCCAGCGGATAGAGTGCGGTATACCATGCCAATTCGCCCTCTCCTGTTTCCCCAAGCCACAATGGACAATTCCATCTTTGGGATAACTCCTGATACATCTTCAGACAATCTCTATCCGGAAGACAACCATATCTGTGAAAATGAATTACCATTTTCTCATCATATTTTTTACAGAATACATGAGGCTGTGTTGCCCACTGATGCCCTTCCAATGAAATCAAATGTCTGGAATCCCATTTTCTGATTACAGCAATCGCCTCTTCGTAGAACCGCTTTAGCTCTGGAACAAGATACTCTACATCAATATCTGTTTCTTTTCTCCTGGGTCTAAGCGGCTCATTCAATATATCATAGCCTGCTATGATCCAGCGGTCACGATATCTTTTTGCCAACTGTTCCCATAGGGCAACTCCCTTGTTGAACTGGTATTCATCCATGAAAAGACGCGGCATATCATCAATACAGTCATCTATATTGGCTCCAGTCTGACCTCCCGGTGCCCCATGAAGATCTATCCACATATAAAGTCCGAATTGCTCACACCATTCCACACACTGATCCAGCAGGTCGAATCCTTCTTCCTTCCAGATGATTTCCTCTCCCTCCTCCATGAACAGTCTGTAATTGATAGGAACTCTTATAGAATTATAACCAAGCTGTGCTATGCCCTCTATATCCTTTGCAGTAATATAGCTCTTTCTAAAAGTGCTCCAGAACTGCTGTGCATAATCCACCCCTGTTAATTCCTCTATCACCTGTTCAATTCTTCTTGGACGGTCTATTCTCTCACATCCATCAGAAAGCCACATATAGCCTTCACATAGTAACCAGTTACCAAGTCCCCAGCCTGTAAGGATAACCTCCTTTCCATCTTCATTCACGACTCTGGTGCCATCAACATTCAGAAAACCTTTGACACGATCTCTTGACATTCCATTCAGCATAACTCCACTCCTTCCTGTTCTTCACATAACTTGAACTCCATATATTCAATCTCCATTCCAGGCTTTGTAAACTCCAACTCCAAGCTATATGCGCCCTGTTCCAATCGTACCCGAAGCAGCTTCTGCATAATCCATCTGCCATCTGTTCCATTTGTCTGAAAAGTAATCATATCCGTACCATTCAATTTTGCCTTACATACGGTCTGTGCTCTGTCACTATAGGGACACATCATTTTGACGATCACATCATAGCTGCCGTCCTTCTTTATTTGGAAATGCTTATTTTCATAAGTATGCTCTCCCCATCTCAGGCAGTGATCCCCGCCAAGTTCATCTACACTGTCTTCCTGACTGTTCGCAGGAATGAAGGGGATTTCTATTTTCATATCCTTCCTGCGCTCAAAAGCAGGTGTATCCATTAGAAATCTGCATATATTCATGGCATTTCTCTGTAATTGTGCCACATTTAAACGTCCCGTTTCCAGGGCTTGTATTGTATCGTCCCCATATGCATTGATCTCCGCTCCATTATTGTTTACTACCATATAAATATCATTTTGGGCTATGACCATATCCGCAGTACGCTGTCTGGAGCCTTCTCCGCCCTTTACTACATCATTCATCTGTGCCCACCAGTCTGTCATAACGATTCCTGTATATCCCCATTCCTTACGCAATATGGTGGTTGTCAGATCATAATTGGATGCTGTCCAATAGCCATTGATCGGATTGTATGCGGTCATAACAGACCTTACCTTACCCTCTCTGACTGCGATTTCAAATCCTTTCAGGTATATCTCTCTCAAGGCTCTCTGGGATACAACAGCATTTACAACATGTCTGCCTGTCTCCTGGGAATTGCAGGCAAAGTGCTTAATCGTGGCATATACATGATTATGTGCCAGTCCCCGAACTACACAGGCTGCTATCTTACCTGTTACCAGCGGATCTTCTGAAAAATACTCAAAATTCCTTCCATTCAGAGGATGTCTGTGTATATTCATTCCCGGTCCCAGTAAAGTATCAATGTTATTTTCACGCATCTCACTACCAAGCTTCATGAATAACTCCTCTGTCAGTGCTTCATCCCACGTACATGCCAGCAAAGTCCCTATTGGAACCTGTGTTGCATAGGAGCCATTATCCATGCGGATTCCAGAAGGCCCATCTGCACAACAGCCGATAGGAATCCCAAATCCTGACAGATTATCGGAAACTCCACCAAATGCCGCAGCAGTTCCCGGTGTCACCTTAATGCTGCACATGCCTTCCCCTCTGACAATAGCTGCCAGATCTTGTCTGGATAACTGTGCAGTAAACTGCTCCATCGTACAGTTATGATTGACGACATCCTCCAGTTTCAGTCCCTGATCCCCTGTGTAAGCATATTCTATGGGCATATTGTCTGCTATACGTTTCTCCAGTGAAATCGTTCTGACCGGAGTTTTTTCATAGGTAAGCTCTACTTTTTCACCACATCTTACAGCATGCATTCTTTCAAATGCTTCTGACGGTGCCAGTGCTTCTTCACAGTCTCTCACAACGATCGTAGCCGGTGCATAATAACTCTGCCCTCCATTTACCCTGATTTGCTCTGTCTCCCTTACGTTACTGCCTGCGTAGAAACGATATTCTCCCTGCTCTACTACATACGCATTCCTGTGGCCTGTCACACCACAATCATCATAGGCAGCAATTCTTTCTATTGGAACGCTGATCTCAACTCTGCTTCGTTCTCCACATTCTAATTGTTCTGTTTTGCAAAAACCAATCAACTCTCTGCAAGGTCTGCCGAGGCTGCTATTTACTGCTTCAACATAAAGCTGGACTATTTCCCTTCCACTGTACTCATTACCAACATTGGTGACTGATGCATGAAAATCCAATACCATATCAGCTTCACTGCCTTTTACTTCGATCGAGCAGTCAGATAATTCGAATTGCGTATAAGATAATCCATAACCAAACGGATATAATACCTCCTGTCTTGCAAAAGTCTCAAAATAACGATATCCTACATAAATATCTTCCTGATAAACATTCTTTATATCTCCACCAAAATTACGGTCTGAGGGATAACAGCTAATATCACTGGCGATCGTATCTGTAAGTTTTCCCTGAAAAGTTTCTTTACCTGTCAATACATCTGCTATTCCATTTCCACCTTCCATTCCTCCCTGCCATGCATATACAATGGCTTTAATTGTATGGCATACTTCTTCTTGGAAGAAACTCATATCAATAATATTGGAAACATTCAGTACAAGAACCACTTTGTCAAATGCGGAACATACCTGTCGTATCATCTCTTTCTCTGTTTCGGTAAGAAGATAACTTCCTTCTCTGACAGCATTGTCTTTATCTTCACCTGCTGTTCTGCCTACAACGATCAATGCTTTATCAGATTCCCTGGCAGCTTCAGCCGCAATTTCATGGGTGATCAGCATTTCCTGCTGGTTCCATGGTTCACATGCCCAGCCTCCACCACCATTGTCAAATGGATGTTCCTTTAACCAGTCTGTATAGCACTGTGCCAGAGTTTCATTCACTGATACTGTATTGCTGTTTCTTAATCCATCCAGCAAATTTGTAGTATAGGCCACATTTACTGCACCTCCTGAACCTGTTCCACTGCGATAATATTCTATCTGACACCTGCCAAATATTGCTATCCTGTCCTGACTGGTAAAAGGCAGTATCTTATTCTCATTTTTCAATAATACTGCGCCTTGCGCGGCTGCCCTTCTGCATAACTTCGTAAATTCATGATTCAGTTCCATATATTCTCCTTTTATAAAAACGTTTTTATTTTTATCAATCTTTTTGCGTACTCCCGAAATCTTCTAAATGAAGGCTTCTGAGAATACTTTTAGTCCTTTTCTCTGGCTTCTTCTTTGATTCGTTTCATATGTTCACGTATCTTTGCTTCATACCCGTTCCAAGATGGTTCATAGTATGTTTTTCCCTTCAATTCATATGGTAAATACTGCTGTTCCACATAATGATTGGGATAATCATGTGCATATTTATATCCTGTACCGTGTCCCAATTTCGCTGCTCCTTTATAATGTGCATCCTGCAGATGTGTCGGTATTGGCAGGTTGCCGCTTCTTCTTATTTCTTCATTGGCTGCAAAAATAGCGTTGCAGGCTGCATTGCTCTTAGGCGCACATGCTACATAAGTAGCCGCCTGTGATAAAATGATCTGTGCTTCCGGCATACCAATGCGCTCCACCGCCTGTGCAGCAGATACAGCCACTGTAAGAGCCTGTGGATCCGCATTGCCTACATCCTCCGAAGCACATATCATGATACGTCTGGCTATAAAAGCCACTTCTTCTCCGGCATATAACATCTTTGCCAGATAATAAACTGCCGCATCCGGATCAGAACCACGCATGCTCTTAATAAAAGCAGAAATGGTATCATAATGATTGTCTCCATTTTTATCATAGAGTACGCGTCTCTTCTGTATACACTCCTGCGTCACTTCCAATGTAATATGTATCTTGCCATCCCCGCTTCTGTCTGTGGTCATAACTCCAAGCTCGATTGCATTCAGTGCATGTCTGGCATCCCCTCCTGACAGATCAGCCAGAAATTCCAGTGCATCCTCATCAATTACCGCATCAAAAGCCCCCATACCTTTTTCTTTATCATATACGGCACGATGGATCAGCCGTTTGATATCATCTTTTTCCAAAGGTTTGAGTTCGAAAATAATAGAACGGGAAATTAAAGCCCCATTTACCTCAAAATAAGGATTCTCTGTTGTGGCTCCTATCAAAATAATCGTTCCATCTTCCACAAAAGGAAGCAGATAGTCCTGCTGGCTTTTATTAAAACGATGTATCTCATCAATGAAGAGGATGGTACGTTTGCCATACATTGCCATCGTATCCTTGGCTTTCTGAATAACTTCTTCCATGTCCTTCTTACCGGCAATCGTCGCATTGATCTGCGTAAACTCAGCGCTGGTTGTATTGGCGATAACTTTGGCAAGTGTTGTCTTGCCGGTTCCAGGTGGTCCATAGAAAATAATAGAGCTTAACTTATCTGCCTTAATTGCACGATACAGCAGCTTGTCTTTTCCTATGATGTGTGACTGCCCTACCACCTCATCCAGTGTAGCAGGACGAAGTCTTGCTGCAAGGGGTGCTTCCTTTTCAAGATTGGTTTGTTTCATATATTCAAAGAGATCCACTTAAGTTACCTCCCTGTCTCATTCAAATACTTTATAAATAAGTATAACAACCACCCTACAGCATTTCAAGTATGTTATAAATTTACAGGGCAGGCTTGTTTTATGCCTGCCCTGTAAGTCCTGCACTATTCACCAAGTTTGGTCATATTCTTTGCCATTTTCTCATTTTTCACTGTTACGATTGCGTCCCAGTTATTATCTGTAAGGAACTGCTTATATCCATCCAGCGCTGCATCGAAAGTTGCATCATCACCTGCACGAAGCATACTTACCAGAGAAGTAGCCCATTCTGTCTTAATCGCACTGTAGGAACGTGCTTCTGCTGTACCGGCATCCGGATCTGTATTTTCAAGAATGAAATGCGGAACCAGCTTGCCCTGTCCCCATGCCTGCATCTGCTTAATAGAATCAGGATAAGCATCATCACTAAGTGCCTTATATTTATCATGTCCAAAGAAGATAAATTCGCCAAGTCTGTATTCTTTCTTGAAACGATCGTTCTCTTTTTCCTGAATTTCTTTGATCTCAGGGAGTAGCTCATACTTGCCCTCTGCATTCACTGTATAGGTGACTCCTTCTATTCCGTATGTTGTAAGAATCTGACCTTCCTCACTCAACAGATATGTAAAAATCTGAATTGCTTTTGCCGGATCACTGCAGGATTTCGTAATATAAGATACCATCCATCCACTGATGCCTGCCTGATTTAATGCCGGTGTATTGCCAACTGTACTCTGTGGTCCATCAATTGCGATGTACATAGCATCCGGATTCTCCGACATCCATGTTGTAAGGAAACCGGAACACTGCGGAGTACCTTCCATCATAATGCATGCATATTTACCTGATTTGACCTTTTCCTCAAAGGCAGTTCCATCATCAGCAAAGCTGTCATCACTGATGCAGCCGTTTCTATATGCCTGATTAAAAGTTCTGATCCATGACAGATAATCTT
The DNA here is from genome assembly GCA_964422225.1 of uncultured Roseburia sp. Classification (GTDB taxonomy): domain Bacteria; phylum Bacillota; class Clostridia; order Lachnospirales; family Lachnospiraceae; genus COE1. The sequence continues at coordinate 13,993 of CAYRAW010000012.1, read as the reverse complement.
CATCCAGATTTCTATTATAGAAAGTATTATCTTCATTCTTCAAAGGTACACCTATGAAGTCCTGAAAGGAATCTCCCATAGAACCTGTAGAATCCGTTGTAAATGCATTAAATCCCAGAGGATATAATTCAGGATACTGTTCCTTAATCCGGGAAAGGACATTTAGAAATTCCTCCTGTGTTCCCATGGAAGGTTCACCTAATGCTTCATATATGTCTTTTCGGATTACAAAGGCTGTCTTGGCATACAGCATACCACTTTCATAGTCCTCTTTGGTATTGGAATAGTCTGCATAACCATAACCCTTGCCATCATCCAACTGCAGCCAGTTTATTGTTTCATCAGATGCCACCTGTCTGAAATATGGATCATACCGGTCAGCAAGCTCATATAACGGATACGCCCATGAGTCTGCTTTAAGAGCTACCTGTGAAGAAGAATCAAATACAGTAATCAAATCCGGCATATCCTCTCCCGCAAAATATGTATTCAGTTTTGTATCATCACCTGTTATAAAATTAATCTTTACATGCAGGTCTTCTTCCATCCTTTTCGTTACGATATCATTACCCCATTCGCTGTTCCACCAGTCTGCATTTACATACCAGGTAAGCTCTGTCATTTCTTTTGTATCCAGTTTCCATGCAGGTGTAGAAGCATCTACTGTATAGCGGCTTGAAATATCTTTAGAAGCCTCCGTATCTGCTTTGGAAGAACCTCCATTACCGCATCCTGCCAGAGAAGCCATCGCCATTGTCAGAGAAGTTCCTAATACGAGTCCTTTTCTTATTGATTGTTTCATAGTCTACCTCCATATATATTGATATTTATTCTTTTACAGCACCCAGCATCATACCTGATACGAAGTGCTTCTGTAACATAGGATACACAATTATGATCGGAACTGTTGTGATCACGATTGTTGCAAGCTGTACGCCCTTGGTGGTTGTCTCCATAACGAAGCTTCCCACGCTCATTGTCTGTGTCTGCTGTTGCACAATGATCTCATATAATTTCATCTGTACAGGATACAGATCTTTGTTTGTCACATACAATTTGGCTGTCATGAAATCATTCCACTGATATACACCATTGAATAATGCTATCGTTGCAAGTGCCGGTTTTGACAGGGGAAGAATAATCTTTAAAAATACTGTCCATACCCCTGCTCCATCGATCTTGGCAGACTCTTCAAGTGAGGGTGGAACCTGTCTGAAAAAATTCATTAAAATGACCATATCATAATAACTAAAAAGCTGTGGCAATATATATACCATGAAGTTGTTCAGAAGTCCCAGTTGTTTCATTAACAAATAAGTCGGAATCATACCACCGGAAAAAAACATTGTGATCACACCCATTGCTGTATAAAGTTTCCTTCCACGCAGATACTGCTTACTCATTGCAAAAGCCACCATAGAACAGAAGAATAAGTGTGTTACTACACCTATCAGTGTTTTCGCAATTGAAACGAGATATGATTTCCATATGCTTCCATCTCTTAATACTGTGCGGTAATTCTCCAGTGAATATTCCTTAGGAAAGAAAATGAATCCACCCTCTGCCAGTGCTTTGCCACTGCTGAAAGAGGAAATCACAATATTCCACAACGGTACAATGATAATAACTGCAATCAGTACAAGCAGCAGGTTATTGACTACATCGAAAATTTTTTCTGAATTTATATTAAAATGTTTTTCCTTCATGTCCTACCTCCATTACAAGACTGATTCTTCATTTACTTTACTTGTGAAATAATTGGCAATCAAAAGTAAAATAACTGATACAATGGATACGCCGAGTCCTACCGCTGTCGCATAGGAGAAATCCCCTTGAGCAATACCCATGCGATATACATAAGAGTCTATGACTTCTGCCTTTACTCTGTTCTGTGTATTCATCAGCACAAGGGTCTGATCCAGATTAGATCTGAGCAGTCCACTCACTGTCAGTATGAAATTCAGGCAGATGATCGTTTTCATCAGAGGCAGCGTAATGCTCCAGATCTGTCTCAGTCTACTTGCGCCATCAATGCGCGCTGCCTCATAGTATGTTGTATCAATGCCTGCCATTGTTGCAAGATAAAGGATCGTCCCCCATCCTGCCTCTTTCCATACATCAGAAAGTACCGCAATCCACCAGTATTTATCTGCATCCAGTAAAATATTTTTAGGCTCCTGCCATATACCAAGTGCCATAAAAATCTGACTGAACATTCCTGTTGTTGCCATCCAGCTTATCATCATACCTCCCAGGACAATCCATGAAAGGAAATGCGGAAGATATGAGATAGTCTGTACAACTCTCTTAAATGGTCCGTCTTTTACCTCATATATCATGACAGAAAGGATAATCGGTAAGGTAAAACCAATTGCCAGTTTTATAAGACTAATTCCCAGTGTATTCCCAACAGACTGCCAGAAATACTTATCCCTTAATGCTATTTTGAAATTATCCATACCTACCCATTTCGCACTGGACAATGTATCAACAACAGTATAGTTTTTGAATGCAATCGTAAGTCCATAGATCGGCATATAGGAAAAAGTGATCATAAATATAATGCCCGGGATGACCATAACCTGCAGACCAGCCTGCTTTCTGATATCTCTCACAAATGCTTTCCATTTTTGTTTCATTGTGATTCCTCCAATTTATATATTTTCGCCTTTGTAAAAACGTTTTTATTTGAGTTTTTAAAAAAATCAACATATACATTTATGTGTATTGTTGCTAGAAATTCGTTTTAATAAAAACGTTTTTATATGATGGCATTATAATAGCACCATCACTTTTTTCTGGCAATAGATTTTGTCTCTTTTTTATATTTTTATGCTATTTGCTGTTTTTCTTTGTGTATTTTTACTTTATTTACTAAGAAAAGTCCGACTGCATAACAAATTATGCAATCGAACTTTTACAATTTTACCACTCTATATTATTACTTTTGCTGATTTTTCTTTTACTTTAACATGAATGAATACATGTGTATCTGAATCCTTTTAAAAATTGTGATGTAATCTTCAAATATTGCCAAGTTTTAAGATCAGTCTGATTCATTATGTAAGAATCTGAGTAAATTACGGTAACCGGATATGACCTCTTCATGATGTTCTCTCACATAATCCAGCCGTTCCTCTCTGACTGCTGTTTCCAATTCTCTGGCAGATTCTCCCGATTCGCTCGCTCCTATGGACAAAGATTTACTTTTCAGTGCATGAACTACTACCTGATAATTTCTCCAGTCCGCCGCCTTATAGTATGCATCTATTGCCTCTGCATTTGCAGAATCCAGGTAAGAATGCAATACTTTCTCATATACATCCTCACTTTGGGCACAGTGTTGAATACCAGACTGCGTATCCAAAAACGAAAGCCTTTCCAATAAGCTCTTCTGCTGTCTAAAGGCTTTGGCTACCGCCTGAATCAGGGTATCCGGCAGAAAAGGTTTATGAATCATGCCGTAAATATATTGCTTGCTGTCTTCCATCTGTTCCCTATTTTCTGAGGAAGACAGGAAAATGACCGGAATCTGTGTTGTTCTCCTGATGCAGCTTTTGCAACTGTATACCCATGTTCCTTCAAAATTTTCTCCGCAAGATAAAGATTCATCGTATCATCATCTACCACCAGTATGGAAGATCGATCATTCTTTTGTACAGACTGAATTGCTGAATCAGAATTTACCCTTACCTTATCCTTTGGAAGATATTTCAACAACAGGCTTTCCAGCCGTCCTCCCTGTATCGGTTTTGAAATATGATCCTGAAATCCCTGCCTGAGATATTCCTCTCTCATTCCGGTAAGTGCATTAGCTGTCAGCATAATGACCGGTGTATCTTTATTCGGTGAATCTGTGATTTCTTTTATTCTGGCAAGGGTCTCAACTCCATCCATTCCCGGCATCATATGATCCATAAAAATAACATCATAGTGCTTCCGGAGCATGGAAACCTTCATGATATCCGGCTTTCACAGTGTTGTGACATTCTCCAATTTTTCCAAGTGGGGAATTATCCACGATCTGCTAGGGCAGACTGAACAAAGTCAAAGTATTACTGAATACAAAGTGTACAGTCGCCACTACCGCAACCAGAAAGTTCAATGCCAGTGTAGGTATATAATTCAACACATCCTCATTTTTTCTGAAATGATGATCCAATACATTCTCAATTATGATGGTTATCATATTCAACAAAGTAGGAATAAGCAAAAAAAGTGTAAGATATACCGGAACCGACTGTTCTATTTTGTCCTGAGCCAGAAGCACCAGAAAAATACCAACCTCTATCAGGAAAATACAGATTGCCAGTTGTTCTTCATTTAAGATAATCCGGTTTTATTTCCTGCATGCCCCCATACTCCTTATACCTGATCACTTACCAGTATACTCCATAAGATACAGCTCATGCAAGGCTCTGGTTGCTGCCACGTAAAGTTGTTTTGCCAGCTTCGGATTCTCCCGATATCCGGTCATATCCGGTTTCCACAATAAAACGCAGTCAAACTCAAGTCCTTTGGTCTGCTGTACAGTCAGAACCATAACTCCTTTGGTAAATCCACTATCCCGTGCGCTGGCAATCTCCAGTTCTTTATATTCTGCCAGCAGTTTCTCTACTTTCTGCACTTCATCAGCCTGGAAGCAAACAATTGAGACTGTCTCATAGCCCTTATGCAATACATTTTCTATAATTTGGACTGTATGTTGCACCAAACTCTGCTCTGTCATCTCCTGTATGGTCTGTACAGGCTCTCCATGTCTGATAACCGGTTCTATCTTATATGCACCTTTGGAAGCACGATCCAGTATCTTACCTGCAAATTCCGATATTTCAATGGTATTACGATAACTTTTGGAAAGTAATCTGAACTCATCTGTATCTTTACAGAAAATCTTTTCTTTCATGTCACGCCAATCATTCATACCACATTCATAATTCACATTCTGAGATACATCCCCCATGATCGTAAAAAAACATTCCGGCAATACGGTACGCAGTGCATAATAAACAATTGGTCCAAAATCCTGTGCCTCATCAATAAAGATCTGTCCAAATTCTTCATCGGGTTTCTTCTGTACTGCGCGATAATAGATCAGCAGCAACGCTGCCACATCATAGACATCGAACTGTCCTTTTGCAATTCGGTCCTTAACAGGTTCCATATCGATATAATACGCAGCTCCATAACTGTCCAGAAAATGTTCGTAAATCGTGACCAGACTTCCTTTATACTGATGACTGCCAAAATAATTCCTGTACTCTGCCAGTTTGCGTCCATACATCTTCTCATCCTCATGATGCTGAGCTTGCAGTTTAATGCGCGCCCTGAGTCTCTCATCCAGCATGACTAACAGTTTATTAATGGAAGACTGAGGATTCTCTCTGACGAAGTGCTCGTTATTCTGCACGGACAACAACATGCCTATCTCTTCATCCTTTACCTCACAGTCTCCAAGGATGTGCTCTCTAAGCATCTGCATGTAGTTCTCCAATTCTCTGGCAAAAAGCATCTTACTCTTCCATGCCCATGCCGGCTCTGCCTCAATGATCTGATATTTCTTCTTCCACTCTTTATGAAGCAAACAGGTCAGCAGACCATCCATACGCATATGTTTGACATCATAGACATCCAGTTCAGGCAGACCCCCGGTAATATAATCAATCAGGATATCACTTCCGCCAACAATGCAGAATTCATTTGAAGTAAAACGTTCCTTATAGTTATACATCATGTAAGAAATCCTGTGCATCGCTACCGTAGTCTTACCACTTCCTGCTACCCCCTGCACGATCACATTACGAAAAGGACTGGAACGAATGATTTCATTCTGTTCCTTCTGGATCGTAGCAATAATATCGCCCAGTACAACATCCCTGTTCTTGCTCAGGTATTTTACCAGCAATTCATCATTAGCCGCTACATCACTGTCATAGAAACCCTGTAACTTACCATTTTCTATATCATAAGTACGCTTCAGGTTCAGATCAATGCGATAACTGCTGCCATCCGGTATCTGATAACTTCCTTCCCCCAGTTCATTCTCATAATATACAGTAGCAATAGGCGCTCTCCAATCCACAATGATCATGTGTGTTTTATCCTTTTGTACGCCATGCTTGCCAATATAGATGGATTCTGTCAAATGTTCATCCAGATTCTTATAATCAATCCTTCCGAAAAAAGGCTTCTCATATGCCGCCTGATTATGACTGAGCTGATTTCTGCTGTGTTCCTCCAAACTCTGAGAAGTAAACATCTGATCATACAGTTCCACATTGCCACTCTGTACTGCTTTGATCAGTGCCTGGGTCTGCTGATGTCTCTGCTCCACCTGTTCCTCATACATACGGACATTCTGTGCGATCTGTCTGCGGCATTCCTGTAAGTGTTCTTCTTCTCTTCTGGTTTCCAGTGTCTGTTTCATACGTTACCTCCTTAGTGACATGTGTGTCACTTTCCATACATACTTCCCTTACCGGGGTTATATATTTGAGCTAATGTTTTTGTGAGTTACTACTTCATTATATCATGAACTTCGTTCATGATCGTCATTCGCCGTTCGGGATGAGCATGCAAGCATGTTCCCCCTCACTAACGCTCATTATATCTGAAAATTAAATGAATACTAGACTTATATTTTGACTTGTGTTATAGTGTTGTATGGAGATTTGCTATGGCTTCACTTTATCTCATTAAAGTGAAGCCATAGCTATTTTAGAACTGTTCTTATTCTATCACGATCTGTGTACATCCTTCCGGAATATACCACTCAAGTTCGTACTGTGTCTGATAATTCAATGGTGCTAATGCATACACAGCCTGTCTCTTAATGAGATTACCTGCTGCATCATAGAAATCAGCATAAAAAGTACTCATTCCATTGTTGGAACTGTCTGAATACAGCATTTCACCTGTTACCTGCAAACAGTCAATTCCTGTACTCCGTACAATCTTCATTCCCCTGATTGCAAGCATTTCTCCACTTCTGCCTGTTGCAGTTGTCTTATAATTCACAATTCTGTCATCATACACAGTGGTAAGCGTATCTCCTGCCATAGTCGTATACATCTGTCCTTTAGGCGCATATCCGCTGGCAACAGTAGCATAAGATACAACCGCCATGTTGCTGTTAAGGTAAACTGCCACCGATGCCGAACCATTCTGCAAAGCAGTCACTGTCAATACTGCCTGTCCATTTCCGGCATCTGCCAGTGCCGCCTGCACATAAGCTGCATCCGATACCGCCACGCCAAGATCGGCAAAACCTCCTGCCACATTACTATAATCCACCAACACATTCTGACTGCCGCCCACTGCCAGATTCAATACATTCTGTGACAACACGATCTGCTGTTCCTGCGCCTGTGCTGTTAAAGCCGGTGCCATAACTGATGCGCATCCCAGCACCCCCGCCATAGCCCAAACCGCTATTCTCTTATTCCATTTCATAACATTCACCTTTCTTACTAATCCTCATTTCTGCGCACGTCCTTTGCGCATATCGAGTTTGTGTCAAGTATGCGCAGACACAAATCTCGTGTGTGAAAAATCTTCCATATATGGATTTTTCACACTATTCACCATACCTTTCCATACCTGCAAACTTTGGGCCGCAGGCACAAAGTTGCGTGTGAAAAATTTATTTTTCACACTATTCACTACGTAATGCATCGATTGGATTGAGTCTGCTGGCCTTTCTTGCAGGTGCCCATCCAAATATGATCCCTACCGCCGCAGAGAATCCTACTCCAAGTCCTATCGCAGACATGGATATCGTAAAATTAGTATTGAGCAATTGTGCTCCCACAAAGGAGATCAACAATCCCAGAATAACGCCTACGATTCCTCCCATCAAAGAGAGTACGATCGCCTCCAACAGAAATTGGAGCTGGATTCTGCCCGGGGTAGCTCCCATAGCCTTCCTGAGTCCAATCTCCTTGGTACGCTCTGATACAGATACCAGCATCATATTCATAATGCCGATTCCACCTACCAGAAGGGCTATTGATGCAATTCCTGCCAACATGTAGGTCATGGTGCTCATCATCTGGTTCATGGTATCAAGCAGACTGTCCATGCTGAATGTAGAGTAACAATCCTCATTTTCATTAAAAGCCTTATATAATACTGCTTCCACATCATCTGTCAATTCATCTGTACGGTTTGTATCTTCAATATATACTTCCAGACTGGTGATACTGTTACTGCCTGCCATTTTCATGGCATTTGTGTATGGAATAATGATGGTGCCATCTGTGCTTGCACCCATAACTGCCATTGCAGACATCAAACTGTTATCATTACCCTCCAGCCCAATGATCGTATAACGGATGCCATTAACAATGACCTGCTGTCCCAAAGGATCCTCACCCCGGAACAGATTATCTGCCAAGTCCTGATCAATAATACATACATAGGACTCATTATCAATATCCGATTTCGTAAGACCTCTGCCATAGGAAATAATGTCATCCTTCTGAAAATAATATTCGTTCTTGCCTTCTACTGATACATTATCCAAAAACTCTGTTCCTCTTGCTGCGATCGTATGAATGCTGACCGAAGGGGAAATCCCTGCTACATTGTCCAATTCGGCAATATTTTGCAGATCTTTCTCAGTCAGACCGCTTTTTAATGCCGATCCGGTGATGCTGACTGACAGCGTACCCGCACCCAGAGAGGAGAACTGCCCCATAACAGAATCTATTACGCCATTTACAATGGTAATCATAGCAATAACTGCCGTAACACCAATAATAATACCCAGAGTCGTAAGGAAAGTACGCATCTTGTTACTCTTGATGTTCTGCATGGACATCTTGATACTTTGTTTAATAATGGATAAACTATGCATCCTCCAACGCTCCTTCCCCGATATTACCATCCAGTATTCTTACAATTCGTTTCGCATGTTCCGCAATGTGCTTATCATGTGTGATCATTATGATCGTCCTTCCTTCCTCATTCAGATCGTGGAAAAGATCCATAACCTGTCTGCCTGTTTTCTGATCCAGTGCACCTGTAGGTTCATCTGCCAGAAGAATGGTTGGATTGTTACACATCGCCCTTGCAATTGCTACTCTCTGTTGCTGTCCACCTGACATTTGATTCGGATAATAAAGTGCTTTATCTGCCAGTCCAACTTTTTCCAGCATAGAATAAGCACGTTCATTCTGTTCCTTCTCTGATACACCTGCGTAGATCAATGGCATCTTGACATTCTCAAGTGCTGTCTGCTTCTGCATCAGAAAAAAAGACTGAAAAATAAATCCGATCTGCTTGTTGCGAATATGCGCAAGTGTCTGCTCATCCTGATTCGCGATCTCTATCCCCGACAGTGTATAGGTTCCTCTGGTCGGCACATCCAGACACCCTATAATATTCATCAATGTAGATTTACCGGAACCGGAAGGCCCCAGTACTGCGAGGAATTCTCCCTCTTCTACAGTCAAGTCGATTCCTTTGAGAACCTGTGATATCTCTCCGGCAACATTATATTCTTTCACTATGCCCTGCATGGAAAGAATGATATTTCCTGTTGATTGCTCCATCTGCCCTCTGCCTTTCTGTTACTGTGCTCCGTCAGGTGCAGAACCTCCTGGTCCTCCCTGTGAATTATCCTGCATATCCATCTGCATGCCATATCCATACATCGTATTCAGCTTTACTTCCTGAAGGACAGTCTCTCCTTCACTCAAGCCTTCCGTGATCTGTACCATGCTGGTATCAGAAAGTCCAAGCTTCACACTACGTTTCTCCATCTCACCGTCTGCGCCTTTTACATTGACATATGCTGTGTTGTCTGTATCATAGTTCACTGCATCCAGAGGAATACAGATTGCATTCTCTGCTGAGGCTTTTACAAGCTTCACTTCTGCACTGAAACCGCTTCTTACATCATCATCTGCCTCAAATTCCACGGTAGCTTCTACATAAACCGCATTGTTGCTCTTCACTGCGGTCTTGGATATATCAGATACCTTACCATCGTAAGTCTTGTCTAATGCATTGATATATACGGAAACAGGATCACCAATATGTACACCGCCAATATTCTGTTCATCGATCTTTACCGCTACCTGCATGGTACTGAAATCCTGAATCTCTGCAGCCACAGTATTACCTGTCGTAGTATAATTGCCCTCTTTGAGATTCATGGTCGTGATCGTGCCGCCAATAGGTGCATAGATCACATAATCCTCAAGAGATTCTCTTAAGTGAGCAAGTTCAAGTTCTGAAGTTTCTGTAGATGCCAGTGCCTGTGCCTTTTCCACATTGTTCTGATAATTCTCACCTGTCTGATCGGTGCTTAACAGACTTGCTTCATAATCACGTTCTGCATTGGCAAGTGCCTGTTCTGCCTGTGTTACTGCATCATAATAATCTTCGATCTGCTTCTGTGCCTGCTCTTTTGCCAGACGAAGACTCTCCTGGGCACTTGCCAGGGATACCTGTGAGCTTTCAAAAGCTTCATCACTTATAAATCCTTCATCGTGCTGCTTGGAGGAATTATCATAAGCCGCCTGCTGTGCCTGTAACTGCTGTCTGGCAGATACAACACTCTGGTTTTTATTGTTCTCATAATCACTTTTTGCCTGATTATAGGTGTCTACGGCATCCTGATACTGCTGCTGTGCACTGATCAGCGCCTTCTGGGCTGATACCAGCGTATTATTCAGTCCACTGTCCATTGTCTCCTGATACTGTTCCAGTGCATTCTGCGTGTCCTTAATGTTATAATAATTGGAAGTATTCGTTGCCTTGAGTGCCGCTTCCTTCAATTGAATATTGTACTCTATATCAGAAGAATCCAATACTGCAATGACATCTCCTGCCTTGACCTCGTCACCTTCCTCTGCCTTCAGCTCCAATACCTTGGCAGCCGCATCTGCATATACATTGGCATTATTGGCAGCCTCTACATTACCTGTAAATTCCAGATAGGAACTCATATCCTTGACCTGTGCCTGTACTTCTGTGTACTGACCTGCTGTGCCTTTTCCACCTCTGCATGCAAAAAACAGAACCAATGCAATACATACCAGAACTACAGCAATGATGATCTTTTTTATCTTTTTGTTCTTCACCTTACAGTTTCCTTTCTCCTTATGATTTAGTTGGGACAAAAAATGGTAATTACTCAGCCGCAGCCCCATGCGCACCGAATAATTACCATTATAAGTACAAGAAAAAGACAATTCCAGTCACTACTCTATGTTTTTAGGAAAAATTAAGACATAGTCATCAAAATTTTATAGTTGTCCACACCCCGGCTTTTAACTGTAATGTTACAGACTGGCCTGCATACAGGATTCGACGTTCCATATCCTGTTTTACCATGATCTGTGCTGTCTGCAGTCTGCCTTCCTGCCAGGACAGGTTCAGCTTCGCACCACCTCTGGCACATACGCCTTCTATGCTGCCGCTGTTCCAGCTCGGAGGAAGTGCCGGCAAAAGTACGATTCTGTTCTCATCGCTCTGTACCAGCATCTCTGTCATAGCCGCGATCGAACCGAAGTTACCATCGATCTGGAATGGCGGGTGGTTGTCGAACAGGTTATTCAGAGTTGATTTCACCAGCAAAAGCCGCAGATTCTCATAAGCCTTGGCTCCATCCCACAGCTTCGCATAATGATTCATGATCCACGCCCGGCTCCAGCCTGTATGTCCACCACCATTTTCCAGTCTTTTCTCAAGGGTAAGGGCTGCCGCTTCAGCAAGTCTGGGTGTACCGTCCTTCGTGATCTGACAGGAAGGATGAAGCCCGTACAGATGTGAAATATGCCGATGCCCTTTTTCCTTTTCCCCATATTCCTCACACCATTCCATAATCCTGCCGTCACTGCCGATCCTGGTAGGTATCAGCCTCTCGCATGCTTCTGCGATCTGCCTGTCCAGATCATCCTGCACACCCAGTACCTTCGCCGCCTTATTGCATTGGGTGAACAGATCCCTGAGAATCTGATTATCCATTGTAACGCCCACGCTGTTGGCACCCTGTTCACCATTCGGCAGAATAAAGGTATTCTCGGGTGATACGCTTGGACAAGTACACAAATATCCCTTATAATCAATGCAGAAATCAAGGAAAAACTGTGCTGCCTCCCGCAGGATCGGAAACATCTCCCGCAGAAAATCCTGATCCAGTGTATATTCGTAATGCATCCAGATATGGGTACAGAGCCATGCCCCGCCCATGACCCAGAAAGACCCGGGAATCCACAGATCCTGCGGTGCTGTATCTCCCCAGATATCCGTATTGTGATGTGCTACGAAGCCCCTGCAGCCATACATCTGCTGCGCAGTCTTCTGACCATTCGGCAGCATCTTCCTGATCAGATCAAACAAAGGCAGATGGCAGTCCCCCAGATCACAGGGCTCTGCGCACCAATAATTCATCTCCGTATTGATATTAATGGTGTACTTCGCATCCCACGGAGCCTCCATATCCTTGTTCCAGATTCCCTGCAGCGTGGCTGGTAAAGTACCCGGTCTGGAACAACTGATCATTAAATAACGTCCGAAATTAAAATATAACTGTTCCAGGCTCTTATCGGATACACCCTGAGCATATTCTGCCAGTCTCTGATCTGTAGGAAGCTGTGCTCTGTCCTCATCTCCGTCAATTGCAAGCTTCATCCTCTCATAAAAAGCATGATAATCAGCCACATGCTCCTGATATAGCATTTCATAGTCTCTGTCTGCAGCCTTGTTCAGGAATGCTTCTATCTCTTTTTCAAGGTTCTGCATACGGTAGGTCGTGCCGGCACTCCAGTATAAGATGACCTCTGATGCTTCTCTGACCGTAATGCTCTCACCGATGACCTCTATCTCGCCGTCTTTTGTCACAGCCTTGCACATCATCGCGTAATCCAGACCATCCTTTCCCAGATTACCACCCAGAATGATGCTGTCTTTGCCTGCCTTTCTAGAAAAGTCATAGATATGATGTCTGGTCTGCATGACCTCCAGATTCATCTTATGTTTACCCTTTGCCGTAAGGCGCATGACCATGACCTGTGCAGGCTCAGAAATAAAAAACGTGCGCTCATAAAGTGTCTCATCAGCCCTAAAATGCACATATGCTGTTGCATCTGCCACATCCAGTCCACGTTCATACTGTGTGATCTGTGCATCCTGCAGATCATGATCAATCGCAATATCTCCCAAGGTCTGATAAATACGCATTCCCTGTGGAGTCCCACCTATCGCCTGCTTACACAGCCGTTCTGCCTCATGAATCCTGCCCTCCAGGATCAGGCTTCTGATCTGTGGCAGCTTCTCCTTTGCACTGGGGTTATTGCGATCCATAGGGCCGCCATACCATACACTATCCTCATTGACCTGTATCTGTTCACAGGATGCCGTACCAAAGACCATACCACCCAGTCTGCCGTTTCCAAGGGGCAATGCCTCATTCCAGTCTGATGCCGACTGCCGATACCATAATTGTGCTGCTTTTTCCATTCTAATCCTCATTTCTGCTTGTCCAGTAATTCTCTCAATGCATCTTCGCTGTCACTGACCCACGCATCCTCTTCTTCCTCATTTAATCCAAGATACTGTGCCAGAGTACATTCCTCATCACTTACACCCCACTCATAGCTGTAATCGTCAATTGCTTCAAATTCAACCTCACCTGCCAGATATAACTCTTTGAACTTGCGCTCCATATAGAAAACTCCTCCTTTTGCTGAATGATCATGCCAGGTATTTGCAAAATATGTATGATGAACGTAACGGATTGTACAGATTTAACAATGCAACACAGGCCCGCTCTCGCTACACTACAGCTCGTAACGGTACATAAGGTGCCAAAATAGCTACGCTATTTGACCGCCTAAGTACCGACGGCTGTACAGTGCCTGTTTATGCATGCGTTAAATCTGTACAATTCTGTATTCATAATATTGCGTTTTGCAAAATACCTGTTAATTATATTTATTTTACTAAATTATAATAGCAGATACAATCATCACTCTATTTATTT
>CAYRAW010000011.1:0-25706 GCA_964422225.1 uncultured Roseburia sp. | reverse complement strand
ACCGATGTCCTTGATCAGTGTTCTGGATGATTCCTTTAATCCCACCTGCTCCAGCAGTTTATCTGCCATACTGTACGTTTCATTCCAATCAATTGCCAGCTTCTTACCTCTTTCATTTCCGAGGAACATATTCTCCCCGATCGTCATATATGGAATCAGAGCCAGCTCCTGATGTATAATGACGATTCCTTTCTCTTCACTGTCATTTATTTTGGCAAAATGACATTCTTCTCCATCATAAATGATATCTCCTTCATAACTTCCATAAGGATAAATACCACTTAGTACGTTCATCAGAGTCGATTTACCCGCACCGTTTTCTCCGACCAGCGCATGAATCTCACCCTCTTCTACCTGCAGATTTACATGATCCAATGCCTTTACACCCGGGAATCTTTTGGTTATATCTTTCATTTCCAACAATACCTTACCCAATGTAGACCCTCCTTTCACAGCAGCCGGATACCATATAAGAGGTATCCGGCTCTTTGTTTTTACTGTAAATCTGATTCTTTATAATATCCTGAATCAACTAATAATTCCTTATAGTTATCTTTGTCTGCAAATACCGGCTCACATAAGTAGCTTGGAACTACCAATGCACCATTATCATATGTTTCTGTATCATTTACGGGTGCTTCTTTACCCTGCATAACAGCATCTACCATCTTAACTACCTGTGTAGCCAGTGTACGTGTATCCTTGAAGATGGACATTGACTGCTTACCTGCGATCATGTTCTTTACATTTGCCATGTCACAGTCCTGACCTGTAATAACCGGCCATTCGCCTGTGTAGTTATTTTCCAGTGCATTTTCTACACCAAGTGCTGTAGAGTCATTGGAGCAAAGAACAACATCAATTGGTGTGCCATCTGCATAATAGGAAGAAATAATTGCTTCCATACGGCCCTGTGCTGTTTCTGTAGACCAGTTAGCTGTTGCTACATCTGCGAAATCAACAGAACCGGATTTAACAACAAGTTTGCCTTCGTCAATATATGGCTGAAGAATATCCATTGCGCCGCCATAGAAATATCTTGCATTGTTATCACCAGGATCACCTGTAAAGATCTCCATATTGAAAGGTCCTGCTGCATTCTCCAGATCAAGTGCTTCTACAATGTACTCTCCCTGTTTCGTACCTACCATATAGTTATCAAAAGTAGCATAATAACTTACTGCATCTGAGTTCATCAGCAGACGGTCATAAGCAATAACAGGAATTCCTGCATCTTTTGCCTGCTGCAATGGTGTTCCAAGAGATTCCCCATCGATGGATGCGATTACCAGAAGCTCACAGCCATTAGAAATCATATTCTCTACCTGTGAAACCTGTGTAGAAATATCATTGCTTGCATATTCAAGATCTACTGTATAACCTGCTGCCTCTAACTGTTCTTTCATATTGGAACCGTCCTGATTCCAACGCTGCAGATCCTTAGTTGGCATTGCAACACCGATCAGTCCACCACTTGACTTTGTTTCATCTGATGCTGCTGCAGTTGTTTCAGCTGCATCCTTTGTTTCCGTGTTTGCTGCCGTTGTTGTTTCACTACTGTTTCCTGATGTCTCCTGTGCTGTGCTGCCGCATCCTGCAAGCATGGATAATACCATACCTGTTGTCAGAATCATACTAAGTACTTTCTTTTTCATGTTAAGATCCTCCATTCATTTCTACTATTGTGAAAAGTATTCCGTACTCTTTTCTATGTCTAAACTATACCATGCGTTGAACCGCACAAACTTGCTATCATCTTGATTTTTTTATGTAAACTCTCTAGCACAAAAAAGAAAGCATTAGCACTTTTTTATCCAGTACTAATGCTCTCTGCAAAATAATCCTGTTTACTTTACGTTCAAATAGACATCCTCCTTAAGATGATATCCACTGTCTATTATGACCTGATCCAGATTCTCCTGATCTACTGCGATGGGCTCCAGTGCAATATAAGGGATCTCATAAGTTCCGTCTGATATGACTTCCTGCGTGCCGATTTCTTCTCCCTTTGCCAATGCTACTGCACTCTCTGCTGCCACCCGCGCCAGCTTCTCCACCGGCTTATATACCGTCATAAGCTGTGTTCCCTCTACGATTCTCTGACAGGCATCCAAATCTGCATCCTGTCCCGATACCAGTATTTTTCCTGCCATTCTTCTTTCTGCCAGATATTTTACAGCCTGTCCTGCCAGACTGTCATTACCACACATAATGGCATCTACATCATTAAGATATCTGTAGTTGGCACTCAGATATGTATATACCTCCTCCGGTTTCCACCCTGAAGCATACATGACATCTTTTATCTCAAGATTCTTCTCCTTTGCTACCTTTTCAAAACCATTCTGTACCGCCTCTACATTTTTATCCGTAGAAGAACCGCACATCATAAGTACACTTCCTCCATTGGGAAGCTGGCTTGCAAGTCCCTGTGCCATCAGTTCTCCTACTTTCTCATTATCAAAACTGATGTAAAGATCTGCGCCGGCATTTGAAATCTGCCTGTCATAAGCCAACACCTTGATTCCTGCTTTTCTGGCTTCCTTTACTACTTCGCTGAGCTTCTCGTTATCAATGGCGATAATGGCGATCACATCCACATCCTGCTTTATAAAATAACGTATCTGTGCGATCTGCTCATTTACATCCCCATTCGCATTCTGCACATCCACTTTTGCTCCCAGTGACTGTGCCGTTGATACGAATACATCTCTGTCCCTCTGCCAGCGTTCTATGACAAAAGAATCAAAACACATACCGATCTGTATCATATCCTCTTTCTCCTGCGCTGCGACTGTGACCTCGTTTCGGCTGCATCCTCCTGTAAAGAGCATACATCCGATCAGAAATATACATAACCCTTTTCTTCCCACTTTCATTGTGTTTCCCCCTTAATGCGACTCTCTGTACTCTGTTGGTGTCAGTCCTGTATTTTTTTTAAATATTCTGCTGAAATAATTAGGGTCCTGATAACCACATGCCAGACATATTTCTTTCATGCTCAAGTCAGCATTGTTCTCCATAAGTTGCTTTGCACAGTCCATTCTGATCTGCGTAAGATATTCTATAAAATTCTGGCCTGTCTCTTCTTTGAACAGTTTACTGAAATAATATGGACTGATATCCACTTCTCTGGATACATCATCCAGGGAAATATCTTTCTGGTAATGAGTCTGTATGTATGCCTTGGCTTTATCGATCACAGTCAGTGAGGACTCCTTTTTCTTTCCCTTTACATCCTGACATGCATTCACGATCTTATCCTGAAACCAGTTCCACAGCTCCTCTGTACTTCTCTTTTCCATCAGAGTGGGCATATAGTCTGTCCTAGACTGAAAATGATATGTCATGCCTCCGCTTTCATATGCAATATGCTCTGCCCAAAGTACAAATTCCAGACATTTGATCCTGATATCTTCTATATGTTCTTTATGATTGTTCTCCATCCAGTCAAAGAATTGGCGTGCTACATGCACAGCACCGGTCGTGTCTCCCTTTTCTACCTTTTCAAAAAGAAGTTTTTCAAGCTGAATGGGATAATTCTCCGCATATCCACAACCTATTGCCATATCTGCTGCATGAGCTACTGTTCCCTTACTTTCAATCAGTGTATTAATTGCTTCATTGTAAGATTCCAACGCCTGATGCAATGGCTTGATCGAACCGACCCCAATACGGGACATGACATCGAATTTCGCCCGCATCCTCCGCACCAGTTCTCTGGACTGATCGATCAGCTCTATTCTATGTTCATAAGTAAATTCATCGCCTTTACAAGGTATGTAAACAACAATCTTATTTCCCATGACATTTCCTATAATACCCTGGAAATAATCTTTGATCAGTTCTCTAAGTTCTCTGTATCGATTCTGTACACGTACGCCGGCTCCTACTGCATTGGTCATATGATTTTCTTCCAGCTCATCACCAAAAACAATTGCAAGCATATAGCCATATCCGTATTCTTCAATACCAAGCAACTGCATATAATTCTTTATATCCTCTTCAAAGTATTCCGAAAGAAGTAAAGAATAAATAAACCCGCCTTCAATAACAGGTACCACATTCTCCAGTTTCTCCCTGATCTCAAGATCCTGACTTCGTTGTTTTCGGCGGCTGTCCACAAGTCCCATTGCCTTTTTCAGTACAGCAACTACACTCTCCTGCCTGATCGGTTTATTCATATATTCCAGTACACCAAGATTGATTGCTTCTTTGGCATAGTCAAACTTATCATAAGCACTGATCACAATGAAAATCGTGGAATTATTGCGTCTTTGGATTTCCTTCATTGCCTCAATCCCATTGATTCCCGGCATCTGTATATCCATGAAAGCAATATCAGGTACAAACTCCTCTGCAAGCTCTATAACCTTTCTGCCGGTCTTGGCTGTCCTGATCTCACAATCATCCTTAAAGTTCTTCTCAATAATAAACTGCAGTGCATCCAGTACAATACCTTCATCGTCTGCCAACATAATGCGGTACATTGTCATCCTCCCCCTGATATCCTTCTCAAATCTTTATTATGAATACAGTTTTACTGCCACTTCCGTTCCCATATTAGGTCCAACACTGGTGATCTCGAGCACATCCTCTCTGTCGTAGAAAAGCCGCAGTCTCTGTATTACATTATCCAGTCCCACACCATTTGAATTTTTGGAAAGTTCCTGTCTCTCCAGCCTTCCCTCCATGATCCGGTCTATTTTATCCTGGCTCATGCCAATTCCATTATCTCTGATACTGACACAGATATATCCATCCTCTCTTGTAACTGTCAGATCGATCCTGCCCTGCCAGTCTATATTACGGATTCCATAATTAACACTGTTTTCTACAATTGGCTGCAATACCATGCTTGGCATCATTACATTCAAACATTCTTCATCGACATGCGATTCAAACTGTATTTCACCGCTAAAACGCACATTCAGGATATAAATATAATGCTGTACCTGCGTCAGTTCATCTGCAAGTGTCATATCATCCCTGTCCTTCATCGTATACCGGAAGAAATCAGCTACATTCTGAATATATGTATAAGTTCTGTCAGCATCCTCCATCATGGCAAGCTGTGCTCCGGCATTTAATGTATTAAAAAGGAAATGCGGGCTGATCTGTGCCTGCAGATACTTTAGCTGCGCATCTTTCAAATGTGCTTCTGTTTTCAATGCCTTTTCCTTCATGGCACTTTCCTGTTCCATGCTGTCTTTGAGCTGTACGATATAGCGCCTGATTCCCAGAACCATCTCATTGAAAGCATTGGTGACAACACCGATTTCATCCTGCGTGGTCACTTCTACCAGATCTGTAGTGAGTTCTCCTTCTCCTACCTTCTCTGCCGCCTCAGCAAGTCGGCGAAGCGGCTGTATCATTTCTTTTGTCATCAAATAGATCAAGGCAAGATTCATCAATGCGACCACTCCAAGAATCACCATATTGGATATCTGTGAATAGCGTAAAGCATCCAGCATCACTGCATAGTTATCAGAATTCTGCATGAACTGCTGATTATTCAGGCTGTAAATAAAAGTGCCAAGCACATCATAAAGGTTCGCAGCCTCTTCATAGGATACTTTGTATTTTTCAACATTGCGTCCACGTTTGAGCTCTACTGTATAATTTGTCACCGATAAATACTGCTCCGACAGGGCACGGATATTTTTCTCCATGATCTTGCGCTCCTGACTGCTGATATCCTGATTCAGTTCCTGTGAAAGCCTTCTGTACTCCTGTTCATACTTATAATAATCCTCCATGGAATCCGAACTCTTGGTATTAAGGTATTCTGTCATGGCATCCTGAACCTGATCCAATACCTGCTGTAATTCATTTAAACTCACGTTTACTGCATAGACCTGATCGATTCTCTGTGTCATCCGGTTCATGCTCTGATGAAGCGCCAGATTAACCGCCAGCAGTACCAGACTCGTCAAAAGGAATACAGCGATCAGTTTCGTCTGTATCGATATTTTCTGTACATTCTTATTCTTCATCCGCCATATAGTCCTCTACATTTTCTACTGTGATCAAATTCGCGCTGACAGGAATATAGCTGCTGACATGTCCTTCCTGCCAATACATATCCAACGCATCTATACAATTGATTCCCATTCCCTGCGTATCAAAATCTATCGTTGCATGCAACACTTCCTGTTTGATCGCATGTAAAATAGCATCTGAAGTATAGCAGCCAATAATATTTACGTCCCCTACTTTATTAAAATCCACAACGGACTGACATGCACTGGTCGTACCGAGTTTATCCAGACAAATAAGAATATCCGGCAGTTCCTTACCACTCATGAAAATATCCCTGACCGTTTCCTCGGTTCCAAAGGTTCCCTGAGCCTGGATTGCCCATGGTAAAAGTTCATAACTGCAATGTGCCTCACTTTCCAACACATCACGGATTCCCGAATATATAATATTCTGACTGGTATTGGTGGTATTTTTGTTCATTAGAACATATATTCTGTTCTTGTCTGATCCTAAAAGGGATAATACTTCCCTTCCATAAAGCTGTCCCAGATTATAACTGTTCACACCCACAAAACAGGTTCTGCCTTCTTCTGTGATATCAGACAGTACAGTAATGACAGGAATTTCTTTCTGTGCCGCCTCCTGCCATAATTCACTGTCTTCTATATCATTTCCCTGTAAAATAACAGCATCTGCACCAGCCTGTAATGCAATAGAAAACAATTGTGTTTTCGTATAGTCAACGGAAAGTTTCTGACCAAAAGCTTCTACATAATAACCTTTCTGTGCTCCCTCCTGTCTGGCGCTTTCATACACCTCATTCCAGAAAGAATCCTGTCCATCATCTGCAATGAATGCGATATGTCTGCTATATTCCACCGTATCTTCTCCCTGAGGAATTGCCTGAAACACTCTGACATGTATATAAAGCAAATTTCCGGCAGTCATACAAAATATAATCAGTAAAAAAATCACAACAACGGATAAAAGTCCGTGCTTCTTCCACAGTTTTCTCATAATCTGCCTCATCTTTCACACTTTCCTCTATCATAATCGAAAATAATTAACATAACAATGTATTTTCTTGACTTTTTAATTTTTTTAAGTATAATAAAAAATCGGGCTCAAAATTGCCCGCATGGTCAGTTCGAAACCTTCCTGACCCAAAATAAAACTAAAGGAAAGGAACATTGATATGAAAAAATTATCACCTACTGTGTTTCTGGCACAGTCTGCGATGATCGCAGCCCTCTATATTGTGCTGACTTTTATCGCTAATTCACTTGGTCTGGCTAATTACGCCATCCAGGTCCGTTTCTCTGAGGCATTAACAATTCTGCCTTATTTTACACCGGCTGCAATCCCGGGTCTGTTTGTGGGATGTCTGCTCAGTAACATTCTTACAGGATGCGTTCCTCTGGATGTTATCTTTGGAAGCCTTGCCACTCTGGTCGGTGCATTCGGCACTTATGCACTACGCAGGCATAAATGGCTTACACCACTTCCGCCTATTATCGCAAACATCATTGTAGTACCACTTGTGTTGTCTTATGTTTATCACTTTGAAGGAAGCCTTCCGTATTTTGCACTGACAGTCGGAATCGGCGAAATTATTTCCTGTGGTATGCTGGGCATGATCGTATTAAATGCTCTGCAAAAACATGCAAATAAAATTTTTCAAGGTATCTATACACAGAAATAGAAAAATACCACATAGAGGACATTCCCCTATGTGGTATTTTATGTATTACAGATCCAGTTTTAAATCATTTTCCCTAATCCATCCTATCTTACGGAAAAACAGACCAAATGCCCATGAGAGCACTCCGGGCAGGATGAAGCTGATCAGGATCAGTCCCAGCCAGTCAAATGCCGTGATCGCATTCTTCGTTCCTGCTGCAATATCATTAATCCAGCCTGTATACACTCCTATCTGACCTACCAGGCCACAGGTTCCCATACCCGATGCAACTGCTGCCCCATTCATCTGCATTTTAAATACACAGGTGGCTAACGGTCCTGTAATGGCAGACGTCAGAATTGCAGGAAGCCATATCCTTGGATTACGTACAATATTGCTCATCTGCAGCATACTGGTTCCAATTCCCTGTGCAAAAAGGCCACCCCATTTATTCTCTCTGAAACTTAATACTGCAAAGCCGACCATATTCGCACAACAACCGGCCACTGCCGCACCTCCGGCAAGACCTGTAAGGCTTAAAGCTGCACAGATAGCCGCACTACTGATAGGCAGTGTCAGTGCAATACCTACGATAACAGAAATAATAATTCCCATAAAGAACGGCTGCAATTCTGTCGCCCACATGATCGCACCGCCTACTGCACTTGCTGCCGCACCAACTGCCGGCGCAAACAGCATAGACAACAGACTTCCTACCGTAATGGTTACAAAAGGTGTCACGATAATATCTATCTTCGTTTCCTTGGAAACTGCCTTACCACACTCAGCAGTCAGAATCGTTATAAGGAGAACTGCCAGCGGCCCTCCTGCTCCACCCAGTGTATTGGCGGCTTCACCTACAGCAACAAGTGAAAACAGTACAAGTGGCGGACAGTGCAATGCATATCCGATCGCTACAGCCATGGCCGGTCCTGTCGCTGCTTTGGCATAACCGCCTATTGTGACGAGCACTTCAATTCCCAACTGCTCTCCCAAGGTTGCAATAATTGTTCCGATCAGCAAAGATGCAAACAATCCCTGCGCCATTGCTCCAAGGGCATCAATTCCATATCTCTTCGCGGATATTTCAATATCCTTTCGCTTGAGAAAACTCTTAAATTTCTCCATACTTCTCCTCCCACTTTCTGTAAAGGCCATGTTACACATGTCTTTACACCTGTAAACATATCTGCTACAGTGTAACACAACAAAATTACAGATGCAAGAGAATATGGTATATCAGAATGGATAGGACAGTATAGGTTTACATAACTTTTTCACTGTTTTACTGGATAATACAGACAGTAACAGCACAATAAGCAATACACTGCATAAAACCGGGCTCTGTTTCATTACCGGAACCGGATAATATTTTAATAATCTGATCACGAATCCGTGCAGCAGAAATACCGGCATGGTATTCTGTCCCAGCTTCGTTACAAAGGGAATCCTCCGATTTGGCATACATACACATAAAAAATGGATCATCAGAACTGCACATATAATAGCTCCCAGCCTGATTGCTGCATTATAATGCCACTTTTCATATGCCGCCGCCTGATACAGCCAGGAAACTTTAATTCCTTTACGATATTCGAATAAAAATATCGCTATTCCCACGGCTGCAGTCGCTGCTGTAACCCGCAATATCTGTTTATGACTGATCGTTACACCAAAACACTGTGGAAAAACAATTTTTCCATATTCTTTACCATAGAATCCAGCCAGAAAAAAAGGGAAAAATACAATTGCTCTGGACAGACTCATATAATAGCCAACATTCTCATCAAATCCAACCAGTAACGCCATGATCACGGACGATATCATAATCGCAGCCCTTTTCTTTATTGAATCTGTTGTAATAAAAGGAATCATCAGATTCCATATGATCAATGCCATCAAATACCAAAGCAGCCAATATGGTTTAACAAATTGAATATCACTGTCATTTTTCAGAATGACTCTGTCAAAAAGGACGTATAACGTCTGAAATACCACATAGGGATAAATATAATTCCTTGCGATCTTATCGTAATGCACTTCCCTGCTGCTGCAAAATCCTGACAAAAATACAAATGCCGGCATATGAAAAGAATAAATCAACAGATAAAGATAGGAACTGTACGGAAACCTGATCACTTCACACAGATGTCCCAATACAACGCATCCTATCAGGAATGCCTTCATATTATCGATTGCTAACAATCTTTCTTTTTCATTTTTCATAATCTTCCTCTTTTAAATTGACTCCCAATTTATAATCAGTAGCTATTATGACTCATGAGATTATATTTTACAAGCTTTCATCTTGTACTTTTCCGTGTACATGCCTTTGCTATTCTGACTTAAAACACTTGTTCCCAAAAATAAATTGATACATAAAAATAACCGCCAATTGACGGTCATTTTTATAATTTATTATACTGTAGAAATATTTTATACCTCAAACATTAATTCGCCGTATGTAGGCATAGGCCAGATACTGCTGTCTACTACCATTTCCAGTTTATCTACAGGTGCACGTAATGCATCCATTGCTGTCTTAACAGTATCTTTGTAGTAGAATGCCTGCTCCTTTACATCCTCAATTGATGATGCCTTGGCAGTCTCATCCTGTAATGTCTTAAGTGCCCTCTTAGCTTCACCTAACAGTTCATCTACTTCTTTTAACAGTTCTGTCTGAGTAGAAGCTGTAGCACCTGCTTCCTTAACTGCCAGTACTGTATTAGCCAGATCACCTGTGTATGCAGATACTGCAGGAATAATGTCCTTACCAGCCATATCGATCATAGTCAAAGCTTCAATGTTAATTGTCTTTGCATATGTCTCATAAATGATTTCTTCGCGGGATTCCAGTTCTACCTTTGTAAAGATATGGAACTTCTCGAATAACTTCACTGCCTTATCTGTTGTCAATGTAGGTGCTGCTTCGATCATGGACTTAATATTAGGAAGTCCTCTTCTCTCTGCCTCTGCTACCCATTCATCTGAATAGCCGTTACCGTTGAAGATGATCCTCTGATGCTCTGTCAGATACTTCTTGATCAGATCATGTACTGCCATATCAAAATCATCTGCTTTTTCCAGAATATCTGCTGCTTCGCAGAAAGCTTCTGCAACAATAGCATTCAGAGTTGTATTAGGGCTTGCAATTGAATCTGCACTGCCGACCATACGGAATTCAAACTTATTGCCTGTGAAAGCAAAAGGTGAAGTTCTGTTTCTGTCGGTTGCATCCTTCTGCAGATCAGGAAGTGTAGATACACCTGTTAAGAGCTTACCGCCTTCCTTAACCTTAGCTGCATCGCCAGTCTCGATCAACTGCTTTACAACATCCTCAAGCTGTTCACCAAGGAATACAGAGATGATTGCCGGAGGTGCCTCGTTAGCGCCAAGTCTGTGATCGTTACCAACATCAGATGCACTCTGACGAAGCAGATCTGCATGTACATCTACTGCCTTTAAGATACAAGCCAGAACCAGAAGGAACTGAATATTCTTATTTGGGGTATCGCCCGGATCAAGTAAGTTCACGCCATTATCTGTTGTAATAGACCAGTTATCATGTTTACCGGAACCATTTACACCTGCATATGGTTTCTCATGAAGCAGACACCTTAAATCATGCTTGTAAGCCACTCTCTTCATAGCTTCCATTACTAACTGGTTGTGATCAACTGCGATGTTGGCTGTCTCATAGATAGGTGCTAATTCATGCTGTGCAGGAGCAACCTCGTTATGCTGTGTCTTGGCTGTAACACCCAGCTTCCACAGTTCCAGGTTCAGATCCTTCATGTATTCGCCAACACGTTCCTTGATAACTCCAAAGTAATGATCTTCCATTTCCTGTCCCTTAGGAGCCGGGGCGCCAAACAATGTACGGCCTGCAAACATAAGGTCTTTTCTCTGCATATACAGATCCTTGTCTACCAGGAAATATTCCTGTTCAGGACCTACAGATGCAGTAACCTTAGTTGCTTCTGTGTTGCCGAACAATCTTACGATACGAAGTGCCTGCTCGCTTAATGCCTCCATGGAACGAAGGAGTGGAGTTTTCTTGTCAAGTGCTTCTCCTGTGTAAGAACAGAATGCTGTAGGAATGCAAAGGATTGTTCCACATCCGGATTCTTTCAAAAATGCAGGAGATGTGATATCCCATGCTGTATAGCCTCTTGCTTCAAATGTAGCACGAAGTCCACCTGAAGGGAAAGAAGATGCATCCGGTTCACCTTTGATCAACTCTTTACCTGAGAATTCCATTATCATTCTGCCTTCGCTGTCAGGATGTGTGATAAAGGAATCATGTTTCTCAGCAGTAATACCTGTCAAAGGCTGAAACCAGTGTGTATAGTGTGTTGCACCATTCTCAACTGCCCAATCCTTCATTGCCTTGGCAACAACATCTGCTGCTGCCATTGACAGTTCACCGCCATGCTCCATTACTCTTGTTACTTCCTGAAATACTTTTTTAGGAAGTCTTTCTCTCATCTTTGCAACAGTAAATACTTTTGATGCGAAAACATCTTCCACGTTTAACAATTCGCTCATTTTATTTCCTCGCTTTCCTAATATATTCTTTCTTCATTTGCCCTGCATACCCGGTAAAACTTTTGAATATGCAAAAAGGCGTCCCAAAAATACTTTTGGAACACCCTTGTTCTTTAACTTGTTTATTTACTTGTTAGGCATATAATAACCGATTGTTTTTAAAAAATCAATAGGAAATTTAAAATTTTTTATAATTTACTGCACAATGTAACCTCGAATACGCACTTCGTGCTTCTTCTCGGTCGCGTGCTTCGCACTATAATCATGCAAGGAACTTCCCTGTCTCATGCAAGCATGAACAGGGAATTCCTTGTATGATTGCATTGCTTCATCAGATCTCGAACATCAGCTCCCCATATGTCGGCATGGGCCATATGGAGCTGTCTACGAGCATTTCGAGTTTATCGACGGGTTTTCTTAATTCTGTCATGGCAACGTCTACAACATCTTTGTAGTAGAATGCTCTTTCTTTTGCATTTTCGATGGCGTTTGCCTTTGCTGTGCATTCTTCCAGATGCTCTAATGCATTCGTAGCCTGCGCAAGCAGTCCGTCTACCTTGATCAGCAATTCTGTCTGGGCTGTCGCCGGAGCACCTGCTTCTTTTACAGTGACTACTGTATTTGCCAGTTCACCTGTAAAGGCTGCAACTGCAGGAATAATGTCTTTTCCCGCCATATCGATCATGGTCAGGGCTTCGATGTTGATCGTCTTGGCATAAGTCTCATAGATGATCTCTTCTCTTGACTCTAATTCCACTTTGGTAAAGATTCCAAACTTCTCGAACAGTTTTACTGCCTTATCTGTAGTAAGTGTAGGAGCTGCTTCAATTGTTGACTGGATATTTGGAAGTCCTCTTCTCTTTGCTTCCTCATACCATTCCTTTGAGTAACCATTCCCACTGAACAGGATTCTCTGATGCTTTGTCA
Source organism: uncultured Roseburia sp. (assembly GCA_964422225.1). Taxonomy (GTDB): domain Bacteria; phylum Bacillota; class Clostridia; order Lachnospirales; family Lachnospiraceae; genus COE1. The sequence goes on along the minus strand of CAYRAW010000011.1, from coordinate 12,568 downwards.
TGTATTCCTTGATCAGATCATGTACGGCCATATCGAAGTTCTCAGCCTTTTCCAGGCGGTCTGCTGCTTCGCAGAATGCTTCTGCTACGATCGCATTGATCGTTGTGTTCGGAGAAGCAATAGAATCAGAGGAACCTACTGTTCTGAATTCAAATTTATTGCCTGTAAAAGCAAAAGGTGATGTTCTGTTTCTGTCCGTTGCATCTTTAACAAAGTCTGGAAGTGTGGATACACCTGTTGTCAGCTTCTCGCCCTTCTTGGCACTGGATGCAACACCCGTCTCAACTAACTGCTTTACGACATCCTCCAACTGTTCACCAAGGAAAATAGAGATAATAACCGGAGGTGCCTCACTTGCGCCCAGTCTTCGGTCATTTCCTACATCAGCAGCAGACTGACGAAGCAGATCAGCATGTGTGTCAACTGCTTTCATAATGCAGGCAAGTACCAGGAGGAACTGAATATTTTCGTTGGGTGTATCACCCGGATCTAACAGGTTGATTCCAGTGTCTGTTGTAATTGACCAGTTATCATGCTTACCGGAACCGCTCACACCTTGATATGGCTTCTCATGAAGCAGACACCTCATGTTATGCTTCACTGCCACTCTCTTCATAGCCTCCATGACTAACTGATTGTGATCTACTGCAATATTGGCAGTTTCATAGATAGGCGCTAATTCATGCTGTGCAGGCGCAACTTCATTGTGCTGCGTTTTTGCCGTAACACCTAATTTCCACAATTCTTCATTCAGGTCCTTCATATATGCACCGACACGTTCTCTGATAACACCGAAATAGTGATCTTCCATCTCCTGTCCCTTGGGAGCCGGTGCACCAAATAATGTACGGCCTGCAAACATTAAATCCTTTCTCTGAAGGAACAGATCTTTATCAACCAGGAAATACTCCTGCTCTGCACCTACGCTGGCAGTAACTTTCTTAGCTTCTGTATTGCCAAATAAACGCACAATACGAAGTGCCTGTTCACTTAATGCTTCCATGGATCTTAATAATGGAGTCTTTTTGTCAAGTGCTTCACCTGTATAGGAACAGAAAGCTGTGGGGATACATAGAATCACGCCACATGCAGATTCCTTCAAAAATGCCGGAGATGTGATATCCCATGCTGTATAACCTCTTGCTTCAAACGTTGCACGAAGTCCGCCAGACGGGAAAGAAGAAGCGTCAGATTCGCCTTTGATCAGTTCTTTTCCGGAAAAATCCATAAGCATTTTTCCTTCTTCATCAGGATGTGTTACAAATGCATCATGCTTCTCTGCAGTGATGCCTGTCAATGGCTGAAACCAGTGTGTATAATGGGTCGCTCCATGCTCAACAGCCCAGTCCTTCATAGCCTTTGCAACGACATCTGCTGTTGCCATAGAAAGTTCTCCTCCATGCTCCATGATACGGATCACTTCCTGAAACACTTTTTTAGGCAGCCTTTCCCTCATTTTGGCTACTGTAAATACGTTCGATGCGAATAGTTCTTCAACATTTAGCAGTTCGCTCATTATCTTCTTCCTCACTTTCGGTATCAAGAAATTGTGTAATTTACCATCTGTTTTATCATACCATACCAACCGCTATATTGCACAGTAGTGAATACTACACAATGTTTATTTTTGTAGCATATTCCTATAAACATATTGCACAATAAAAAAACAGCACATTTTAATTTTGTTTAAAATGTACTGCCTTATTTATCTAATTTGCCTTAACACGCATGAGGTCATATTGCTGCGGGATCTCATCCAGTTGTACATATAATACCTGCTTGGAATGAGGGCAACTCTCTACTGCTTCCCCCTCTTCGTTATACATACCAAGTACTTTCGCCGGTATATTGCTTCCATCCGGTTTCATGATCTCAATGGTATCTCCCACACAGAACTTGTTACGCTGTTCAAACTTTGCAAAGCCTCTTTCATCAATCGCTTCTACGATTCCAAGATAAATATATTCATTCACATATGTGTTATTGTCATAGATCTGTGTCTCTTCACTTGGCTTGCCAAAATAAAATCCTGTCGTAAACTGTCTGTAAGTACACTTGGCGATCTCTGCCCGATACCAGTCCATATTTGCCTGATATTTCTCCGGAGATTCCAGATAGTCATCAATTGCCTTACGATAGGTTCTCGCCACACATGCCACATATAATGCAGTTTTCATACGTCCTTCTATCTTGAGACTGTCAATTCCAGCCTCTATGATCTCCGGAATATGTTCTATCATACACAGATCCTTGGAATTAAAGATATAGGTTCCTCTTTCATTCTCATAGACCGGAAGATATTCGCCGGGACGTTTCTCTTCTACAACGGCATATTTCCAACGACAGGGATGCGTACATGCTCCCTGATTGGCATCCCTTCCCGTGAAATAATTGGACAAAAGACATCTGCCTGAATAGGAAATACACATTGCGCCATGTATAAAACTCTCGATCTCCATTTCATCCGGGATATGCTTCCTGATCTGGGCAATTTCTTTTAACGAAAGTTCTCTTGCAGATACGACTCTCCTGGCTCCCTGCTGCCACCAGAACAGATAAGTCTGATAGTTTGTATTATTAGCCTGTGTTGAAATATGAATCTCTATCTCAGGACAGACTTCCTTTGCGATCATAAACATACCAGGATCTGATATGATCAGGGCATCCGGTCCGATTCCCTTTAATTCCTCAAAATAGCCTCTGGCACCTTCCAGATCATCATTATGTGCCAGAATATTGGCTGTTACATATACCTTTACTCCACGTTCATGGGCAAAAGCAATACCTGCAGCCATGTCTTCCATGGAGAAATTTTTGGCTTTTGCGCGAAGTCCGAAAGCCTCTCCTCCTATATATACGGCATCTGCGCCAAATATGACTGCTGTTTTTAATACTTCGAGACTGCTGGCTGGAACCAGCAATTCCGGTTTTTCTCTTCTCATTTCTTACTATTTCACCATGCCTTTCAAGTATGTTTTTTGGTGGACAAAGTCACACCATCTGCAACAGGCAGTATCACGGTTTCCAATTCCTCATGATGCGTCAACGCATACAGATATTCTCTCATTCTGTTATGGATCGTGCGGTTGCGCCTTGTAACTGCATACTTTGATTCCACAATATCTCCATCCTGCAAAATATTATCTGATACCAGAATTCCACCCGGTTCGAGCAGTCTTAAAATATCCGGCAGGAAATGAATATACTGCCCTTTAGCCGCATCCATAAAGATAAAGTCAAAGGTTTCGTCCATGCCTGCAAGTATTTCTACAGCATCTCCTTCTAACAGCGTGATTCTGTCATTTTTACCTGCTTTGGTAAAATTTTCCTTTGCAAGTGGAATCCTTTTCTCATATTTCTCTATCGTTGTAATATGGCATCCCTCTGGTGCATATTCACTCATCAATAACGCAGAAAAACCAATGGCCGTTCCTACCTCCAGAATTTTCATGGGTCTGCCCCATGTCAGCAAAAACTTCAATAAACTCTGCATCTGCGGTCTGATAATCGGTACATTGGTTTCTTTTGCATATTTCTCAAGTTCATGCAGATAGGGAGGATTCCCGGAATCAAAGGAATGAATAAAAGTCATCATTCTTTCATCTGCTATCAATTGCTTTCCTCCGTTCCTTCCTCATCCTGTCCACATATTATTTCCAGCATTTCTTCTACAGACATGGCAGTATTCAGTTCATAGGTTCCCGGCTTGATCTGACCCTTATACTCTGATAACATCTCCTGTACATAAAATACCTTTGCATTATCGATCAATCCCTTATTCTCCAGTAACTTACCTACATCTTTGCTATCCTGATCGGCAGAGATCACAACGCTGACTGTTCTGCCGTCACCTTCATCTTTGGGAATATCCGCAAATACCTGAAAGCCAAAATCGTAGGCACCCACAGCAAGTTTAAACACAACAATAATAACAACTGCCGCAATGGCAATCTTGGCTATCATAGCGGTAATAGCACCCAAAAGCTGCTTTATATCCATACTGTCTCCTCCATGCTAGTATCCATACATTCTGCGAACTGTCTGTTTACTCAATCTCCATAATGATAGGAAGTATCATTGGTCTTCTCTTTGTCTTCTTCCATACAAATTCACCTAAGGTATCCCTGATCGTTCCTTTGATCTTGCCCCAGTCAGTTACATTTTTCTTCAGACAACTGATAACTGCTTTCTCAATGACCTTATGCGCCTCATCCATTAAGGCATCCGATTCTTTCACATAGACAAATCCACGGGATACAATGTCAGGTCCCGCCAGCAATTCTCCTGTTGCCCCATCCAGTGACATGACTACGATCAGAATACCATCTTCTGCCAGATGCTGTCTGTCACGCAATACCACATTTCCAACATCACCTACGCCCAGACCATCTACCAGAACCGTACCAACAGGCACTTTACCTGTTACTGCAGCACCATTATTGTCTAACTCCAGCACATCACCTGAGCTTAAGATAAAGATATTGTCCTTATCATATCCAAGTTCTGATGCGATCCTTGCCTGCGCCTTCAGGTGCTTGTATTCACCATGGACAGGTACTGCATACTTGGGCTTTGTCAATGTATAGATCAGTTTGATTTCTTCCTGACAGGCATGTCCCGATACATGTGTATCCTGGAAAATAACATCTGCACCCTTCTTGCAAAGTTCATTGATGACCTTGGTAACAGCCTTCTCATTACCGGGAATCGGATTAGACGAGAAAATAACGGTATCTCCCTGATTAATGGATATCTTCTTATGCATGCCACTTGCCATACGGCTAAGTGCTGCCATACTCTCTCCCTGACTTCCTGTTGTGATAATAACGGTCTTATCCCTTGGATAATTCTTTAATTTTTCAATATCGATCAGCGTATTCTCAGGTATATTGATACGGTTCAGGTTAGAAGCAGTTTCAATGATATTGACCATACTTCTTCCTTCTACCACTACCTTTCTGCCAAATTTATACGCAGTATTGATGATCTGCTGTACTCTGTCCACGTTAGAGGCAAAAGTTGCAATGATGATCCTTGTCTTCTTATGTTCTTCAAATAACGTATCAAATACGCTTCCAAGTGTTCTCTCAGAAGGCGTAAATCCAGGTCTTTCTGCATTGGTACTGTCACATAGCAATGCCAGGACACCCTTCTTGCCAAGTTCTGCAAATCTCTGCAGATCGATCGTATCTCCATATACAGGAGTATAATCTACCTTGAAATCTCCTGTATGCACTACGATTCCGGCAGGAGAGTAAATTGCCAGAGCGGCTGCATCTACTATACTGTGATTGGTCTTGATAAACTCAATTCTAAAGCAGCCCAGATTGATGCTCTGACCAAATTTTACAACCTTTCTTCTGACATTGTGGATCAGGTTATGCTCTGTCAGCTTATTCTCGATAATGCCCATTGTAAGCTTGGTTGCATAAATAGGAACATTCAGTTCTTTCAGCACATACGGTAAAGCGCCAATATGATCTTCATGTCCGTGTGTAATAACAAAACCTTTTACCTTATCCGCATTATTCTTCAGATAAGTAATATCAGGAATTACCAGATCTACCCCCAGCATATCATCTTCCGGGAAACTAAGACCACAATCCACCACAACAATACTGTCTTCATATTCAAAGGCAGTAATGTTCATACCAATCAGCTCAAGACCTCCTAAAGGAATGATCTTAAGCTTCGACGTATTTTCTTTTTTATTCTGTTTCAAAATAAACCTCCATTCAAATTTTCTATCTATAACAGCACCCCCGCTGTTGTTACCATTTACTTAACAAAATAAACGCTACTGCCCATATGTGCAGTAACGGTTCATCATTTCATTCATCAGATAAGGTCAATGTCCTCCAACATATTCTCAAATACCGCTGAAACAGCATCGAACTCTGTATCATCCTCTACCATACTGTACACACGTTCCTCTGCATCTGCCTCAGATATATCCTTGAGAATATATGCTTCGCCCTCTTCGTCTTCCTCTGCATCTGTTACCAGAATATAATTCACACCACCGATCGTGGTCTGTTCCAATACATAAAAATCGACAGCTTCTTCACCGTCCGGCACAAAGGTAATCTTCTCCACTATGCGTTCTCCTTATTCTTACGCAGGTCAAGAAATCCCTGCAAAATAAAAACTGCCGCTATTTGATCGACGTATTCCTTACGGTCTTCACGTCTGATACCGGCTTCCATCATTGCTTTATCTGCTGCTACTGTTGTTAACCGCTCATCCCAAAGATGCACTGTCAGTCCCGTTCTGCGTTCGAGCATTTCTTTAAAAGCGAGCGTTTTCTCAACACGCTCACCCAAAGAATCATTCATATTCTTGGGATAGCCAAGCACGATTTCTTCTACCTCATACTCTACTATCAGTTCTTCGATTCTTGCTAATGTCTGACGCAGTTTATTCTCTGACTTTCTACGTACGATCTCAATTCCCTGAGCAGTAATGAGCAGTGGGTCACTTATCGCTACACCAACCGTCTTTGACCCAAAATCCAATCCCATTATTCTCATTTAAATTCTCCTGTTAACCGCTTGTCCCCTTACCGCTCACCCTGTAAGCAGGTAAAAATCCATGCATAATCTGCTTATTATTTAATTCCAACCGGAATTTCTAATGTATGCCTTGAGCATTTCTTCTACAAGTTCATCACGCTCTACCTTCATAATCAAGGCTCTCGCATTCTTATGGCTGGTAATGTAAGTAGGATCCCCTGACATAATATAACCTACGATCTGATTGACCGGGTTATACCCCTTCTCTGTTAAAGCAGCATATACAGAAGCCAGCACATCCTTAACCGTAGAAGCTTCTTTCAACTCCTCCGGAACAATCTGAATATATTGTGTCTGTGTTAAATCCTCCATCTGTCATGCTCCTTTCCATTACTGTACACTCAACAAACAAAACATGTAAATTTCCTGTGAACAGATACATATTTTCGAGAGGTATCAATGTCTGTATCATTTATCATACTCTAATTTGTTTGAAAATTCAATGAAAAGTTATCGTAGTTGTATCTAATATTAAAATTTCATCATTTATTGAATCTTTTATCATTCCGCTCACCAGTCTGTTGCGGCAGTCCTCATCTGACGCTAATGCTACCTTCACATACTCCCTGGTATGACCGATCCAGTATTCCCTGCCATCAATTTCCTTCTTTTCCTCCAGAAGCACTTCTTCCTGTCTGCCGATATAATAAGTGCGGAATTCTTTGGATTGTCTTTTCTCCATTTCAAGAAGTATATTACTGCGTCTGGTTTTGTCTTTTTCTGCAATCTGTCCCTCCATAATTGCGGCACGTGTTCCTTTACGTTTGGAGAATTTAAAAATGTGCATCTCATAGAAACAGATTTCTTCCAGAAACCGTCGCGTTTCTTCAAATTCTTCTTCACTCTCCTGCGGAAATCCCACGATCACATCCGTTGTAATAGCCGGATGTTCAAATGTCCTGCGCAATAGCTCTACTCCCTGTCTGAATTCTGCCGGTGTATAATGACGATTCATTCTCTTTAAAGTAGCTTCGCTTCCACTCTGAAGTGAGAGATGGAAATGGGGGCACAAAGTCTTTAACCTTCCAATTCCCTGTGCAAACTCTTCTGTGATAAGTCTGGGTTCGAGAGAACCAAGCCGCAATCTGCTTACGCCGGGAATCGCATCTACTTTCTCCAATAATTTCAGAAGATGCCAGTTCGTTTCAGCGCCGTATATTGCCCTGCCCTTTTCCTCAAAATCAATTCCATAAGAACTGATATGAATTCCGGTAAGGACAAATTCCTGATAACCGGCCTTTGCAAGTCCTGTGATCTCTTCCACAATATCTTCGCTCTTTCTGCTTCTGACTCTGCCTCTTGCAAAAGGAATCAGACAATAGGAACAGAACTGGTTGCATCCATCCTGAATCTTAATATAGGCTCTGGTGTGCTCCTGTGTTCCTGTCAGCTTCATCTCTTCATACTCATCTGTATGATTGATGTCAATGACCGCATCTTCCTCTACCCCATTCATGTAATTTTCAAGGATTCTGACCAGATCTTTCTTTCTGTTATTACCGATCAGAAGATCAACAGCATCATCAGCCTTTGCTCCCTCGGTGTCAGACTGCACATAACAGCCTACAGCCACGACAATCCCCTCCGGATTCGTCTTCTTGGCTTTATGCAGCATCTGTCTGCTCTTACGGTCTGCTATATTGGTAACAGTGCAGGTATTTACAATATAGATATCTGCTTTCTCTTCAAAAGGTACAATCTCATATCCTTTATCTTTCAATGACTGCAGCATAACATCCATTTCATAAGAATTTACCTTACAGCCCAGGTTATGAAATGCAACTTTCTTAGTCATATTAATCCTCATTTCTGCGCACGCTATTTGCGCATAGCGAGTTTGTGCCAAGTGCGCGCAGACACAAACTTCGTGTGTGAAAAGTACACTTTCACACTGGTTTCTTCGGTTCTGTTTCCCCATTTTGTCTATGGGGCGATAATATCTGTGCTCATTTTATACATTTACTGTCACAAGTAGCAATCTGTACACTTTTATTAGATATTTTCGTCATTTTTTATGACAACTGATTGGCATCTCTGGTTGACTTTTCCTGTATTTCCCTTTATTATTAAGTAAGAAGGTATGAGGTGCGGTACATTGTATCGTTGCCCAAATAACAAGGAGGTAGTCAGAATGAAGACTGTTCAAATTTCTTTAAACTCAATTGACAAGGTTAAGTCCTTCGTTAATGATATTACAAAATTCGATTATGATTTCGACCTCGTATCAGGCAGATATGTCATTGATGCAAAATCCATTATGGGTATCTTTAGCTTAGACTTATCTAAACCGATCGATTTGAATATCCATGCTGAAGGCAATGCTGATGAAGTTATGGAAGTTTTAAAACCATACTTAATCTAGTCAATATACTTAGCAAATGTACAAACAAGAAATTCACCATGTATGATGCTGAATCATTACATGGTGTTTTTGTATATATATGATACCAAGGGATTGTGAGAGTGCAAAGCACGAAACAATCCGTGTGGTATCATATACCTCTCTACTCATTCCAGCTTACTGTGATCACTTCATCTGTATCCAGTGCAGTCTGCACTAATGCATCAATACCCTCATCGAGATTCTTCTCATGTGCTCTGATCACCTTCAGATTAGGCTTCGTTACAGGATGTTTTGCCACAAAGATCGTACAGCAGTCTTCAAAAGGCAGAATGGAGGTTTCATAAGTATTGATCTTCTCAGATACCTCTACAATCTCCTGTTTATCAAAGCCGATCAACGGTCTGTATACAGGAATGGTACACACATCATTGGTCGCCATCAGTGACTGCATGGTCTGTGAAGCTACCTGACCTATACTTTCACCTGTGATCAGTCCCAGACAATCATTTTCCTTAGCGATATGTTCTGCAATACGCATCATATATCTTCTCATTATGATGGTCAGTTCATCATGAGGACACTTCTCATAGATATATAACTGAATATCTGTAAAATTGATAACATGCAGATTGATCGGTCCACTGTAACGTGATACGAGTTTTGCCAGATCTACAACCTTCTGTTTTGCACGTTCACTGGTATATGGCGGTGCATGGAAATAAACCGCATCTATCTTCACGCCACGCTTGGATATCATATAACCTGCTACAGGAGAATCAATGCCTCCTGACAGAAGAAGCATGCCCTTTCCATTCGTGCCGATCGGCATACCGCCCGGACCCGGAATCACGACTGAATAAATGTAGATTTTCTCACGAACCTCTACATGGAGCATCACATCCGGCTTATGCACATCTACACGGATCTCCGGAAAAGCTTTCAAAATAGCCTCTCCCAGATCACAGTTGATCTCCATGGAGCTTTTAGGATAATTCTTTCTGGCGCGTCTTGCCTCTACCTTAAATGTAATATTCTTATCAGGATATACAGAATCCATATAAGCTACTACATCTTCACACAATTTTTCAAATCCTTCATCTTCTACATGAACGACCGGACAAATTGCAGAGATACCGAATACTGTCTTTAAATTATCTACTGTTTCATCAAAATCAAAATCTGTCAATGCATTTACATAGATCCTGCCCTGTGTTTTGGTCACTTCAAATTCACCTTCACAACGGGTCAGTGCATATCTGATCTGATCACAAAGCCTATCTTCAAAGATATATCTGTTCTTACCCTTTACGCCAATCTCAGCGTACTTTATCAAAAAAGATTTATACATATTCTATTCCTTTCATATCAGTGCCTGGTGTAACGGCGAAGCATAGGTATCATATCATACATTTGCTGTAATGTATAGTCAATTTCCTCCTGAGTTGTAAAGACACTGAGGCTGAAACGCAGTGTAGAATCCAGATATCTCTTCTCCACTCCTATTGCCTGCAATGTAGAGGAAGTTGTTGCCTTATGTGCGGAACAGGCACTTCCCGCTGATACGCAGATACCTCTGTCCTCCAGAGAATGTAACAATACTTCACTACGGATTCCTCCAATAGATACACTGACTACATGCGGTGCACTGTCTTTGCCTGTCAGACCATTGATCCTGACATCCTCTATGCCTGTCACCCCTTGGATAAAACGTTCCTTTAACGCATAAAGTCTTTCATTATCTGCCTCAAGATTCTGGTACATCTTCTCAACTGCCAGTGCCATTCCTGCAATTCCCGGTACATTCTCCGTTCCTGAACGCATACCCTTTTGCTGTCCACCGCCATATATGATCGGTCTTACCTTCACTCTCTCGTTCATATAAAGAAATCCAACACCCTTAGGTCCATGAATTTTATGTGCACTGACGGATAGCAGGTCTATATTCATTTTCCTGGGAAGAATCCTGAATTTACCAAATCCCTGTACTGCATCCACATGAAATACTGTATTCGGGTTCATTCTCTTGATCAATGCACCTGCTTCTGCTATCGGCTGCAACGAACCGATCTCATTGTTCGTATGCATAATAGATACTAATATTGTATCTCTTCTCATGGCGTGTTCCAGATCGCACAATCTGATCACGCCGTTTGAATCCACCGGCAGATAAGTCACTTCAAAACCCTGCTCCTGCAGATATGCACATGTCTGCAGAATTGCCGGATGTTCGATCTGTGTCGTAATAATATGTCTGCCCGCACGACAATTGGCAAATGCTGTACCGATAAGAGCAATATTATCTGATTCCGTTCCGCCTGAGGTAAACAGGATTTCCTTTTCCTGTACCTTAAGACATCTCGCTATTGTTTCACGTGCATAGCGAAGATATTTCTCACTCTCTACGCCCTTAAAATGCATGCTCGATGGATTGCCGTAATCTTCACACATAATCTTGGTCATAAGAGCCGCTACCTCCGGCAGACACCTGGTGGTAGCAGAATTGTCTAAATATACTTCCATGTCAACCTCCGTTCTGAACCGTAGTCCTTACAATTCAGAAGTATCTTATTATTATATGATATTCAAACTCATGTTTTTTGTGTCCTACGTAACACCTTATCTTAGCACGAAATATGGGGTTTGAAAAGGATAGAATCTTTATTCCCGCCGATTTTAACAGTTGTAAATAAATATCAAAAAACCCCACCGGCGCACATTGCCAGTGGGGTATATACATATCTGATCAATCATCATATCCATTAGGATTCTGTGACTGCCATCTCCAGCTATCTTCACACATTTCCTTAATTCCATATTGTGCTTTCCAGCCAAGTTCTCTCTCAGCCTTGGATGCATCGGAATAGCAGGTTGCGATATCGCCTGCACGTCTTGGCTTGATCTCATAAGGAATCTTAATACCAGTTGCAGCTTCAAAGTTCTTTACAATATCAAGTACACTGTATCCTACACCTGTACCAAGGTTGTAAATGCACAGACCAGCCTTCTCCTGGATCTTCTTGAGCGCCTTTACATGTCCAACAGCCAGATCCACTACATGGATATAATCTCTGACACCAGTTCCATCAGGAGTATCATAATCATTACCAAATACACCAAGCTGTTTCAGTTTACCTACAGCTACCTGTGTGATATAAGGCATCAGATTGTTAGGTACGCCATTCGGGTTCTCACCGATCAGACCACTCTTATGTGCTCCAATTGGATTGAAGTAACGAAGAAGGATAACATTCCATTCCGGATCTGCTTTCTGCATGTCCATCAGAATCTGCTCCAACATGGATTTGGTCCAGCCATAAGGATTTGTACACTGTCCCTTGGGGCATTCTTCTGTAATAGGAATGAAAGCAGGATCACCATATACTGTAGCTGATGATGAGAAAATAATGTTCTTGCAATTATGCTTTCTCATTACGTCAACTAATGTTAAAGTACCTGCGATATTATTATTATAGTATTCCCAAGGCTTTACAACAGATTCTCCTACTGCCTTAAGACCTGCAAAATGGATACAGGAATCTATCTTTTCCTTACTGAATATTTCTTCAAGCGCATCTCTGTCAAGGATATCAGCCTTATAAAAAGTCACTGGCTTACCTGTGATCTTCTCTACTCTCTGTAATGATTTCTCACT
>CAYRAW010000010.1:0-26364 GCA_964422225.1 uncultured Roseburia sp. | reverse complement strand
CTGCTGTCCCAGATGCTAACTGAGTCGCTAATTTGTCATGATAACCATCATTTCCACCATACTCTGCCTCTATTGTCACATTTGGATGAAGTGCCTCGAACTGTTCGATGACCTCCAGAGTAGCAGCATTTCGTTCATCACCACCCCACCATGCAAATCTCAAAGTGATAGGTTCATCATCAGAAACTGTTGTCTGTGCTGCCTCTGTTTGGGTATCCTGTGTCTGAGAAGCAGTTGATTCAGTATCTTGTGTCTGCTCTGAAGCATTACCACATCCAGCCAGCATACCTGCTGCCATAGTTACACTAAGTCCCATTGCTAATAGTTTTTTGTTCATAAAAACCTCCCTTTCTGAAAATACCTCTAAAGATAAATTTATTATATCTTCTTATTTTTCGTTCAGGAAGGGAGGGTCATTTTTATTTTTCCTCATTTTTTATTCAATTTAACCAAAAGGTAATATTTTTTGTCATTACTACATATTTTTTGTTATTGCATAGGCAAATAAAATCGAATAACTGTACCCATATCTTTTTTACTGTATATATGCAGTTGAGCTTCTTCCCCATAGTATAACTTTAATCTACAGTTCACGTTTGCCAGTCCAACATGGTTTGAGTTATACTCCTTTATATTCTGTCTTTGTACTTGCAGCTCTTCTTTAGTCATTCCAATACCGGAATCGATGACTGAGACTACCACGCCAGGAAATTTATGAGAATAATGAATTTTTATTTTTATGTAACCCCTATCCCGATAGCGTACTCCGTGAAGTATACTATTCTCTACAATAGGCTGCAGCAGCAGGCGAAAGACCTGAAAGTCCATCAAGTCTTCATCTATCTCATAATAAAGTATAAACTTATCTCCAAAACGGAGTTTTTGAATATTTACATATTTTTTTAAGTACTGTATTTCCCTTGACAGTGAAACTTTCTGTTTAGAATCCCCTAATGCATATTTTAAAATATCACTCAGTTCTTCTATGGTTGCCGCTATTTTGCCATTGTGTCCCTCCACCTCATTAATTTCAAACTGTAGGGTCTGTAAGGTATTAAATAGAAAGTGAGGGTTGATCTGTGCCTGTAATGCTGTGATCTCTGCTATCCTTTCCTCTTCTTTTTTCGTCTCGAGCTGCTTGTCCAATTTAACCTTCTGCAGGAATAGATATACAATATTTTTCATTATGATATCGTATTCATCCCGAGCCGGAGAGTTAGATTCTGTTGGTATATATATTCCTTTTTCAGCATTGGAAAAAATTTGTATAAATTCATCTAAATGCAGGAAATTCCTTTTGGTCGTTACATATGCCAATGCAGTCACAATCATGCTGTTTATAAAAAACACCAAAAAATAAATTGGAAATATAGAGCTTAATTCCGTATTTACCGCTGCCCAGGGAACTAAAGCTATCATTTTTAGTTCACATTTTGTATCATAGAGTGTTTGTATTAAATAATTTTTACCTTTTATATTTACCCATTTGGACTCTTGTGATTTTTGTTCTATCTTATCTAATATTTCCCTTGTTACTCCAATGGTATCCTGATATGCAATGATAAGATCATCCTGTGAATTGACGAACAATATCGTCATTTTAGTATCACCTACAGCCTGCTTTAAGATATTCTCATATGCCTGCAAGTCAAGATTCATTATCAGGAATCCATCCATTAAAAGCATCCTCTGATACACTGTCAATTCTTTTTTGGTATTTCTGTACTCTTCATATTCATGCCTTTTAATCAATATGGTAGTTTCTTCTGGCATACCTTGACACTGCTCTAACCAGTATTCATTTCCTGTTATATTCTGTATGCTGTTTTCCGAAGAATAATATCTGTCATATCCTGCTAAATAAATATTAATATCAGATACATAACTGTAGACCTCCTGTACACTCCTTAACATTGCCTTCATGCTTCGCAGATAAATCGTATCACTATATGATATAAAATCTGATCTTTTCAGTATGTTTTTTAATGCGATCCCCATATATGGGTTCTTGGTAAACAGATCATTCTGCATGGCAATATTATTTACTACAAGAGATAAGTTTGTATCTGCTGATTCCAGCACTTTCTGTTCCTGACTGATCAACATCTCTTCAGCATTATTCCCGAATATCCCCATAGCAATCACAAAAAGTATAAATGTTGGTATAAAAAAGGCTAAAAAATATACCGCAAAACGCTTCAAAAAAAATTTTCTTCTCATTTTGCGGTACTTCCTTTCCTATAATCCATAGGCGTTGTTCCATAATAATTTTTAAATGCATGTGAAAAACTCTTTGGATTATCATAGCCTACATAATAAGCAATGTCATAGCTTTTATACCTGAGATCCTTTAACATGGCAGCTGCCTTTTCCATCCTGACCTGCAGCAGGTATTCAGCAAATCCAAAACCACATTTTTCTTTCAAAATACGGGACAAATAACTGGCACTTAAATTTACCCTGACAGCAGCTTCCTCTAAAGATGCTTCCTGAAAATGCTCCTGTGTGTATGCCTTTACTTCATCCAGTATCTTTTCATAGTAACCCTTCGTCTGCTCCTGTTCAATATGATTTACTTCGTCAAGTTCCTGTTTTATTTTCTCAAAACAGGCGATAATATCTGCACTCTTTAACGGTTTGAGCAGATAATCTACAACATTTAACTGGATTGCCGCCCTAAAATATTCATAATTCTGATGACTTGATATGATTACAACCTTGATATCATACTTTGCAATTTCCCTTGCAAGCTCTAAACCGTCCATTTCCGGCATTTCAATATCACTCATCAGTACATCCACCTGATTTTGGCTGATATATTGCAATGCCCTGTCCGGTTTACTGAATGCATGTGCTTCAAATCCAATCTCCTTCCAGGGGAATAGATTTGCAATTCCTTCTGATATTGTGACCTCATCATCAACTATAACTACCTGATACATAGATTTCCCCCATCACTTCAATAATTACCCCATATTTACAGAAACCATATTTTAGTATTTGTGGATGAGACAGCTACTGCACCTGCATCCAGTGCATTACATACATCCTCTTTATCTGTGATCAATCCTCCCGCAATAAGGGGGATTTTATTTTCTCTGGTAATTGTGCGTATGACCTTGGGCATAACGCCGGGAAGCACTTCTATACAGTCAGGTCTGGCTTCCCTCGTCTGCTTTGACAGATTGGAAAGTGCCATGGAATCAATGATAAAAAAGCGAAGCACCACAGCAAGCCCCAGTTCCTTTGCCCGTTTCGCAAGAACCGGCTTCGTTGTAATGATACCGTCTGCCCTTGTTCTTCTCTTTATATAATCAACACTGACTTCCTTACTTCCAAGTCCCGCGATCAGGTCCATATGGACCATAGCAAGTTTGTCCTTTTCCTTTATTTGTTCCACAATATCTGCAATATTACAAATATCACCGAACAGCACAAAAATGACACTACTGTCACTTTCTATACATGTCTTTAAGCTCTCCTCATCTTTAACAGCAGGAATGATCGGCGTATTTTCTATTGCTTCTCTGAATCTTATCTGATATTCTTCCATTTCTCTATTCCATATGTGCCGCAAGCCATTTAGCTACATCAGCATAAACCGCTTCCTTATCCAGTTCATTCAGTATCTCATGTCTGTCATTTGGATAAAGTTTCACTGAGATATCTTTTATTCCACTATCTTTATACTGCTGATAGATATGCTTCACGCCTTCTCCATAGTTACCTACCGGGTCATCTGCTCCTGCGATCATATATATGGGCAGATCCTTGGGAATCTTGTTGTAATTTTCTTTCTTCTGGATAAAAGTCAATACTTCAAACAGCGTCTTATATCCATTAATTGTAAAACCGAAGGTACAGAATTTATGACCATTATACCAGTCTACAATATCTGTATCCTTAGTCAGCCAGTCATTCTCTGTACGTTTTGGCTCAAATCTGTCGTTATATCCTTTAAAGGAGCTCTTTCTGATAAACTCTGAACGGTATCTCTGTCCTCTGAACGTTCCCAGAACTCCTGCTGTCATTTTACCTGCCAAAAGCATTGTCTTAGTCTGCTCTCCCGTTCCGCACAGGATTGCTCCTGTCAGTTCATCACCGTACGTCATAAGATAACGTCTTGCCATAAAAGAACCCATACTGTGTCCAAACAGAAAATATGGAATCCCCGGATATTCTTTCCTGGCATATTCTGTAACAGTATGCAAATCCTTTACTACTGTTTCACTCTTATGATCCGGGCAGAAATACCCCAGATCTTCGTCACTTCCAGCGGTATGCCCATGTCCTAAATGATCATTTCCGATCACCACGATTCCCTGCTCATTTAAATACCGGGCAAAACCATCATATCTTTCAATAAATTCTATCATTCCATGTGAAATCTGCATTACCGCCCGAATATTTCCTTCCGGCTGCCATATCACTACGTGGAGTTTATGCACCCCGTCATTAGAAGGTATTTCCATATTTTTTACCATATTCTGTAACCAAACCTTTCTCTTTTACTATCTCCCATTCCTGTAAATATATTCTACACGACCCTATGCATGAGTGCAATCCCAAGCTTACAACCCCTGCTGCTCTGCACTTTTGTATACATATATTGTAATAAACAGATTTATGGTAGGCAGCCACCAGCACATGATCCATAAAATACGCCATACCAGCTTTAACTGTCTGGCGGTCATCATAATGCGGATAAAACCATTGACAGCCATAAGGAAACCAATCCCTATGGTCAGAATGATCTCACAGACACCCACTGCGATCAGCTCTTCACTTTGAAAACCAGACTGTGTAAACCTCTTTATCAAATACACACTCTGGATCAAAATACCGATACAGGTTGCCAGCATCAGCACATTACCACCCATTAAGACGTTCAATCTGGTTCCTGCTGTCTTTTTCCTGTAGGGTCTGATCTGATATATCATAAAGACTACAATAGTTATCACTGTTAGAACTATCTTTAATCCAACATTCCAATTTACATCCGTATATAGAAATACTAAATTTACCATTGCTAGATAAATGATGATTCCAAGCAATGAGCTTAGCCACTTTCTCATAGGTATCTTTCAACTCCCTCTTATGCATCACTTATTGATCCTGTAACAAACAAGGCTTCCCGCCACTTGGCAGAAAGCCCTGTTCTATAGTTCTGTACTTATATTTTATTTATTTACAAATTCCTTAACCTGCTCATATACGCCCTGTGCATCCAGCTTGTATTTCTGGATCAGAGCTGCTGCAGAACCGGATTCACCGAAGCAGTCCTGCATACCGATCTTGTATACAGGTGTTGGATAAGATTTGCACAATGCATCACATACTGCACTGCCTAAGCCGCCAATTACCGAATGCTCTTCTGCAGTTACGACCTTACCTGTCTTCTTTGCACTCTTGATAATAATATCTTCATCCAGAGGCTTGATGGTACAGATATTGATAACTTCTGCACTGATACCCTCTGCTGCCAGCTTCTCTGCTGCGCCCAATGCGGAATCTACACAGATACCAGTTGCCACGATCGTAACGTCTGTACCTTCTCTGACAATTGTTCCTTTACCGATTTCGAACTTGTAATCAGGTCTGTCATTGATAACAGGAACTGCTGCACGTCCGAAACGAATGTATACAGGTCCATCATATTCCACAGCGGCACGAACTGCTGCCCTGGCTTCTACATCATCAGCAGGGCACATAACTACCATGCCGGGAATCGTTCTCATCAAAGCGATATCTTCATTACACTGGTGTGTAGCACCATCTTCACCTACAGTGATACCTGCATGTGTGGCACCGATCTTAACATTCAGATGAGGATATCCGATAGAGTTACGAACCTGTTCAAAAGCTCGTCCTGATGCGAACATTGCAAAAGAGCTCATGAAAGGAATCTTACCTGTTAAGGAAAGTCCTGCTGCTACACCAGCCATATTGCTCTCTGCAATACCACAGTCAATATGTCTTTCAGGGAATACCTTCTTGAACATACCTGTCTTAGTTGCTGCTGCAAGGTCAGCATCCAGAACTACGAGGTTAGGATTTTCCTTACCAATCTCTATTAAAGCATTACCATAGCTCTCACGAGTAGCGATCTTCTTTACTTCTGACATAATGCTTCACCTACTTTCTCTAAATCTGCCATTGCAATTGCGAACTCTTCATCATTAGGAGCCTTACCATGCCAGTCTGCATTACCTTCCATGAAGGATACACCCTTACCCTTTAAAGAATGAGCAATGATTGCTGTTGGCATGCCCTTAGTTTCTCTTGCTTCCTTGAAAGCTGCACGGATCTGATCAAAATCATGTGCATCTGCCAGATTGATCACATGGAAATTAAATGCTTCGAACTTCTTATCAATAGGATAAGGAGAACATACATCCTCAATCTTACCATCGATCTGCAATCCGTTGTTATCTACGATGACACAGAGATTGTCAAGCTTTCTGTGGCCTGCAAACATTGCTGCTTCCCATACCTGGCCTTCTTCGATCTCACCATCACCAAGCAGTGTATATACACGGAAAGAATCACCGCTCATTTTAGCACCCAGCGCCATACCGCATGCTACTGAAATGCCCTGTCCCAAAGAACCGGAAGACATATCAACGCCCGGAACGGACTGCATGCAGGGATGTCCCTGTAAATAAGAGCCTAATTTTCTTAAAGTAACAAGATCTTCTACCGGGAAATAACCGCGGTTAGCCAATGCTGCATATAAACCCGGCGCTGTATGTCCCTTGGATAATACGAAGCGGTCTCTGTCAGCCTTCTTCGGATCCTTTGGGTCAATGTTCATTTCCTCAAAGTAAAGATAGGTAAAGATATCTGCTGCGGATAAGGAACCGCCCGGATGACCAGCTTTTGCAGCATGAACACCGGTAATGATACCCTTACGAACTTCATTTGCCATTTTCTGAAGCTCTAAATTTGTCATGTTCTTTCCTCCATCATAACCTTTGTTTGTAATTACCCGCAATTATACTATCATTCCGGATAGTCACTACATTTTTACCTAATTAATGTACCACATATTCCCTGAGTCGTAAATGCAAATTTTTTAACAATCTTCTAATTTATTGCCATAATATGCATTGGCGCCATGTTTTCTATAATAGTGTTTATCCTGAATTCTCTGCGGTGCAGGCTCTACATCCGGTTTTAACTGTTCTGTAAATAGTGCCATTTTCGCTACTTCTTCCAGAACAACAGCATTATGTACTGCTTCTTTAGCATCCTTGCCCCAGGCAAAAGGTCCGTGATTTTTACAAAGAACAGCAGGTACTGCCATCGGATCTTTTCCTTCAAATGTCTCGATGATCACTGTACCCGTATTCTTCTCATATCCTGCATCAATCTCTTCCTGAGTCAATACTCTTGCACAGGGAATCTCACCATACATATAATCTGCATGAGTCGTTCCATAGCAGGGGATCGCCCTTCCTGCCTGCGCCCAGCTTGTTGCATAAGTAGAATGTGTATGCACGATGCCACCGATCTCCGGGAAAGCCTTGTACAGTTCCAGATGTGTCGGTGTATCAGAAGAAGGATTGTACTTTCCTTCTACTTTATTGCCGGCTAAGTCCATAACCACCATATCTTCCGGCTTTAACAGATTATAATCCACACCGCTTGGCTTAATAACGAACAATCCTTTTTCTCTGTCAATGGCACTCACATTGCCCCATGTAAAAGTAACCAGTCCATAACGGGGCAGATCCATATTTGCCTCATATACCTTTTTCTTTAACTCTTCTAACATTTTATGCTTCCTTCCCAACCAAAAGATTAATAGCAGTCTACTGCTGCACGTTCAATTGCAAGTCCTGCCTTGTAGCTCTTAATAAAGGACTCAAAGCCTTCTACATCCTTTGCATCCGGCTCGATACGGGTAGATGACTGTCCTGCAAATACTTTGTGGTCCAGATATTCACCAAGTGTCTCTCCCTGTTCTTTGTTCTTCATATAATTAGCCAGTACTGCAATGCCCCATGCACCGCCTTCACCTGCTGTTTCCATAACGGATACCGGAGTATTTACTGCTGCCGCAACAACTCTCTGTCCTACTCCCGGTGTCTTAAACAATCCACCATGGCCCAACAGTTCATCCAGTTTAACATTTTCCTGCTTTGCCAGAATATCCATACCGATCTTAATTGCACCCAGCGCAGTAAATAAATGCACTCTCATGAAATTAGCCAGTGTAAATGCAGAATCCGGCTTGCGCACAAATAATGGTCTGCCTTCTTCAAAGCCTGTTACGTGCTCGCCTGAGAAATATCCATAGGAAAGCAAGCCACCGCAATCAGCATCCCCTTCCAGTGCCTTTCTGTAAAGAGTACCATAAAGCTCATTCATATCGGCTTTCTGACCCATTGCTTCGTAAAATTCCTTAAACAGATTTACCCACGCATTGAGATCTGAAGTACAGTTATTGCAGTGAACCATAGCCACCAGACTTCCTTCCGGTGTCGTAACCAGATCCAATTCGTCATAAGCCTTTGACAGATCCTTCTCCAATACTGCCATGGCAAATACGGAAGTACCTGCGGAAATATTACCGGTACGCTGTTTTACGCTGTTCGTAGCTGTCATGCCTGTTCCTGCATCACCTTCCGGAGGACACATGGGAATACCACCCTTTAACTTACCTGATACATCCAGAAGTGCTGCACCTTCAGCAGTCAATGTACCAGCCTGCTCACCTGCCACCAGTACGTCCGGAAGAATATCTTCCAGTTTCCAGTCAAAGTGCTTATCAGCCACCAGTTCATCAAACTGTGCGATCATTCTGGTGTTGAACTTTTTAGTAGCAATATCAATAGGGAACATACCGGAAGCCTCCCCTACACCCAGAAGCTTCTCTCCACTGAGTTTCCAGTGAATATAGCCTGCCAGAGTTGTAAAGAACGCCACATCCTTCACATGCTCTTCCCCGTTTAGGATCGCCTGATACAGATGCGCAATGCTCCATCTTTGTGGAATATGATAGCCAAACAGTACTGTCAGCTTCTCACTTGCTTCCTGAGTGATCGTATTTCTCCATGTTCTAAAAGGTACAAGAAGCTCATCTTTCTTATTAAATGCCATATAACCATGCATCATACCACTAAAGCCAATTGCCCCTATCGTTTCTATTTCTACATCATATTCTTTCTTAACATTGGTGATCAGATCCGCATAACAGCCCTGCAATCCTGCCCAGATAGCATCCAGACTGTAGGTCCAGATATGATCTGCGAGCTGATTTTCCCAATCATAATTACCGATCGCAATGACCTGATCCTTTTCATCTGTGAGAACTGCCTTGATCCTGGTAGAACCAAACTCAATACCAAGAGCTGTTTTACCCTCTCTGATTTTTTCCTTCGTAACCTTACTGTCCAATCCCATATTAATCCTCATTTCTGCGCATCTTCTGCGCTTAACGAATTTGTATCAAGTGCGCCACTTTTGTGACGCGAAAACCCTCTCAGACACGCCTTGTGCCCTATAGCTTGATTATAGCAATAACATGTCTTTGGTGCAACGATTGTTTACTCATTTGTGAAATATTTTAAGTTTTTATTAATGTATTCTTATTTTCCCAAAAGTGCGGAATTACACACACTTATTTCTCTCATTCTGCCGTTGTGATGATCCGCCATATCTCTTATACTGTTCCATAACAAACGATACAGGTGCAATACGCATCAACTCCCCGGATCCTTTATAACCAAATCATAGCCCCAGACCTTTTATTTACTGGACAAAGAGCTATGAAACGGCTATAATGTCAGTATCTGCGAGGGAGCGGAATTAATATTATGTTTCACTGAACAGGAGGATTATACTATGGGAATCATGGAAAGATTTAAGGACATTATGGCAGCAAACATCAACGCATTATTAGATAAGGCTGAAGACCCGGAAAAAATGATAGATCAGTACTTAAGAAATCTTGAAAGCGACCTTGGTAAGGTAAAGGCTGAGACAGCTTCCGTTATTGCTGAGGAAAGCAGAGCAAGAAGAGCATTGGATGAATGTAATGCCAACATTACTAAGATGCAGACTTATGCTGAAAAAGCTGTTGCAGCCGGTAACGATGCTGATGCCAGGCAGTTCCTTGCACAGAAGAAAGTATACACAGACCAGCTTGCTTCTCTGGAAAATACATACCAGATCGCAGCCGACAATGCAGCAAAGATGCGCTCCATGCATGACAAACTGGTATCTGATATCGGTCAGTTAAATGCAAAAAAAGATTCTATTAAAGCTAAGATGGCTGCTGCAAAGACACAGCAGCGTATCAACAAGATTGGTTCTTCCGCTGTCGGTGCTGCAAACGACATGTCAGCCTTTGACAGAATGGAAGCAAAAGCAAATAAAATGCTTGATGAAGCAAATGCCATGTCTGAATTAAATAAAACGACAGCAGAATCTTCTATCGATGCACTTGCAAGTAAATATGACAACCCAGCTACAGACAACTCACTGGATGATGAACTGGCAGCATTAAAGGCACAGATGGGTAAATAAATTACTGAAGCATAAATGGGAATCTGAAACAGGATTCCCGTTTTGTTATATATTGCAGTAGAAAGAGGTAATCATGGGTAATAAGGAATCCATCGTATACCGCTGCGAGTCCTGTAACGGTATCATGGAATATGATGTTGAAAGTAAACAGATGAAATGTCCCAATTGCGGCACATGTGTTCCAATTATAAATGACACAAGTAAGATCATAGAGCATAAATTAACAATAGATGCCAAACGTACCATTCGTCCTTCTGAAAAGACTTCCACTACCATGGAATGTACAGGATGCGGTGCAACGTTGGAAATCGGCAGGGATGACACTACTTCTGTCTGCCCTTACTGCGGATCTTCCTATGTACTGGCGCAAAAGCAGCTTGATGCCATCATTCCCGATGGTATTCTTCCTTTTAATATTGATATGAATACTGCCAAAGACACTTTCAATAAATGGGTAAAGAAGAGATGGCTTGCCCCCGGCAAATTAAAAAATCTGTATCAAGGCAATCCCTTCCAGAGTCTCTACCTTCCTTACTGGACTTTTGATGCGGATGCTGATGCTGACTACACAGCAATGGGCGGCAGAACCCGTACCGAGGAGTACAAGGATAAGGATGGAAATGTACATACCAGAACACATACGGACTGGTATCACACACATGGGCATGTGAAAGAACATTTTGATGATATTCTGGAAAAAGCGGTAAGCGGTGATACTTCTGCCTTTTTAAGCCAGATCGAACCATATGATATGGGCAGACTGGTATCATATTCACCGGAATATTTGTCAGGATGTATGTCTCAATGTTATAATGTAGATCTGGAGCATGCAAGCAATCAGGCACGTAATGATATGGAACAACAGTTACGTAACCTTGCAAGTGATGATGTCCTTTATCGTTATGACAGTGTAAAAGACATCAGAATGCATTCCAGATACCGTAATGAATCTTATAAACATATTCTGGTTCCCGTGTATTCTACCTCTTACTACTATGAAGGTAAGTTATATCAGGTCGCTATCAACGGACAGACCGGCAGCATCCGCGGTGCTTATCCTAAGAGCCCGGTCAAGATAGCCGCTCTGGTCATAGCAGTCCTGATCATTCTTGCTGCTATTTTCTTTGGTTCCAGTTCACAGGATGACAGTTACTACGGCAGCAATACCGATACCGGATATGAGAGCACTTATAACGAAAATGAAACAATAGAAAGGAATATAAACGACTATGGGATTATTTGGTAATCAATTTGCAAATGTCATTGAATGGACAGAATATCGTGATGATGTTATTTTCTGGAAATGGGCAAACAGAGAAATTAAGAAAGACAGCCGTTTGATCGTTCATCAGGGTCAGGATGCTATTTTCTTATATAACGGCAAAATCGAGGGTATTTTTAAAGATGAGGGAAGCTATGAGATCGAGTCTCAGATCATTCCTTTCCTGTCTACTCTCAAGGGATTCAAATTTGGATTTAACAGTGGACTTCGTGCAGAAGTTTTGTTCGTAAACACAAAACTGTTCAACATCAAGTGGGGCACCAAAAATGCAATCAGTCTTCCGGCTCCGGGACTTCCGGGTGGTATGCCGATCCGCGCTTTCGGTACTTTCGATGTAAAAGTCAGCGATTATCTTCATTTGATAGATTCTCTGGCCGGTGTAAAACAGATCTACACGATCAATGATATTCGTGATTATGTTATTTCTATTCTTGATCCTCTTCTGATGAAATGGATCAGCCGTGAAGGTAAAGATATGTTCAATCTGCAGATGAATTCTCAGGAAATCAGTGATGGTATTAAAACTGACCTGGATATGGAACTGTTAAAAATAGGTCTTACTGTTACAGCATTTAACTGTTCTAACTTCTCTTACCCTCAGGAAGTTCAGGCTATGCAGACCAAGGCAGCTTCACAGGCTATGGTTGGAGATATGAACCGTTACCAGCAATTTGCCATGACCGATGCCCTTGCCAAGAGTGGTGGACACGGCAGCTCAGCAGCAGTTGATATGGCAAGTATGCAGATGGGCATGATGATGGGTCAACAGATGGTCAATAATATGGCTGCTCAGAATCAGGCTATGAATACAAACCAGAATACTGCAAACAATGTACAGCCACAGGCTGGTGCTGTACCTAAATTTTGTCCAAACTGCGGTACTCCCACAAATGGTGGTAAATTCTGTACAGAATGTGGTCAGAAGCTTGTATAGAGAATAGGAGAAACTAATGAAAAATGAAAGAAATGAACTGTTGGAATTCCTTGGTGGGCTGGCTATGCTGGCTGTGGGATTATACTGGTTCTCTTTAAACGTAAGTGTGTCCAGTTCCTTCTTTTCCAACGGACTTAGAATTGGCGGATTCAACATTCACAGCGGATTGATCATTGTTCCTTTCATTATTGCTGTGATTCTGGTATTTATCAATCCGGAATCCTTTGGACGTAAATTGTTTTTAGGAATTTCCGTCCTGCTTATTATAGCATCTGTTATTTATTCTACCAATTTTTATTTGGCAACCATGACACTGTTTGAATGGGTAGGTATTCTGGTGCTGATATTTGGTGGCCTGGCTCTCGTATGTAAAATTTTATTTAAGCCTGTACCAAAAGACAAAGATAAAAAATAAGGAGTTCCCATGGGTAAAAAATCGACGAAAGAAAACAAGAACATTTATCAGTTGAATCGGGAACGTCTGGAACTGACCAGAGAAAAAGCAAGTGAACTTCTCGAATCCGTAACTTCAGATCGAATTGAGAAAATAGAAAGTGGCAAGTCCCTCCCCCATCCGGATGAGGTACTTGCCATGTCAAAGTGCTATCAGAATCCTCTGCTGTGCAACTACTTCTGTTCTGAAGAATGTCCCATCGGCAGACAATATGTTCCTAAAGTAGAATCAAAAATGCTCTCCCAGATCGTTCTGGAAATGCTTGCATCCTTAAACTCTATCGATAAGAAAAAGAATCGTCTCATTGAAATCACAGCAGACGGTGAAGTTTCTGATGATGAGCTTAAGGATTTTGTTGCGATTCAGGAAGAACTTGAACAAATTTCCCTGACTGTTGAGTCCCTACAGTTATGGGCTGAAACTATGATGATAAAGGGTGAGATCGACTCTGACAAAATCAGTAAACTTCGTCAGGAAATGCGTGAATCCAGACACTAATGCTTTATAAGCCCTTTATTTTTCCATTTCCCATGAGAGTAACGATGCATACTGACTACACTAACAAGCGTCCACGTAAGACCTGTAGTCAGGAATACTCCCCACATGCCAATTGCCGGAATCATCGTAAGCGGCTTGGCAAAACCTACACGTCCCGTTATCTCCATCAATCCATTTATCATAGAGTATGCCGCATCTCCTGCGCCATTTAAGATTCCTCTTGATACATAGATCATACCTAAAAATACATAAAACGGACTGGTAATTGCAAAACCTTTCGCCCCAATTTCTATAACTTCCTGATCCTGTACAAAAATTCCCATAATTTCTTTTCCAAAAAACTGTCCGGGTATTAACATCAGCAGACTGAATACAATAACGCAGATCACACCAACTCTGTGTCCCTGTTTTACCCTGTCAATCTTATTTGCACCTATATTTTGTCCGGTATAGGTAGTAAGTGCTGCTCCCAGCGAATTATATGGCTGCTGTACAAGCTGTTCGATTCTGCTCAGTGCCGTATTGGCTGCAACAACATCTTCTCCGAATCCATTAACTACTCTTTGAAGGAAAATACAGGAAAAGGCGATCAGCGAATTCTGAAGAGCAATTGGAAATCCAAGTTTGAAACATTTCATCATAATATCCGGTTTTACCCTTCTGCCTTCTCTATTAACCCTCAGTATGGGAATCTTATAAAATGCATAAATAAATGCACAAATCGCAGCTACTAACTGCGCAATAACAGTAGCCAGCGCCACTCCAAATACTGACCATTGGAAACTGATCACAAATAACAGATCCAGACCAATATTGATAATACAGGATATTACCATAAAATATAACGGTGTCTTGGAATCACCTAATGCCCTGAGAACAGCAGCAACACCATTATATGCTGCGATTGCCAGAATGCCTGCACAGGATACCCGCATATAAAGCACTGCATCGTCCAATATAGTAGCCGGTGTATTCAGAAGCTCCAGAACTATCCTGGCTGATGCAATTCCAACAATACTCATAATTGCCGACACCAATGCCAACAGATACATACCATTGGCAAAACTCCTGCCAACCATATCTGATTTATCTGCACCAAAATACTGTGATAATACCACGCCTACACCCGCAGATATCCCAAAACTCATAGAAAAGAACAGAAAATTCAAAGACCCCGTTGCTCCTACGGCAGCTAATGCATTTGCTCCTACAAACCTTCCTACAACAACTGAATCCACCATATTATAAAACTGCTGAAACAGATTACCAATAAGCATTGGTAACGTAAATGTCAAAAGAAGTTTAGCCGGACTTCCCTCTGTCATACCATATACAGCTTTCTTTTCCATACGATCATTTCCCCCTGTTCGTATAAATTCTCCCCTAAGAATAAGCTATCTGCCCTTGGTATCATCATAGCAAGTAGATTTTTTGAATGCAATATCTGCTATACAGTTAGAGCGAAAGTGGCTATTACTGTCTTGAAACGTACAATATTTAACTCCTCATTATACATACATGTCTACATCGACACTGATACGGCCTTTCTTAGTTTCATATGCAATGCCCTGAAATATAAACTTGCCATATCCCCGCACAGATACTCTGTCACCTGTCTTTAATGTTCCACTGTTATTTTCATTAAGTCTTCCATTTACAAATATTTTCCTGTCACGAAACAGCTCTACACTCTGGCTTCTGGACAAATTATAAAGTTTCGCAATAATTCCATCAGCCCTCTGTGAACTTACAATACAATTCTTTCTCTCAAGTTTCGTGATCACACTGTCCGGAATCTGCTGTGCATAGGTACATTTTACATGGGTATGTCTGATCTGTTCGAGATTTTCTATGATGTAAGGTGCCATTTTTTCTGTACAAAACAAAAATGCCCTTTTTCCCGTCATCACAATATCTCCCAATGTATTTCTCTCAATGCCAAGATTCATCAATGCACCCAGATAATCCCTATGTGAGAGCTGTTCTCCGAATTTCTCCATAAGCGGAGCTATCTCTATACAGGCAATTGGAAAAGGTTCATCCCAGCCACACACTTCCTCACTGCCAAATCTCAACATCACACGTTCGCAGTCTGCCGTTCCCCCGAACAATGTTGTCGGTACATAGGAAATTTCTCTCTCGATCCGGTGAAAAATGTCCTGTTCTGATAAGGACAGGAAACCCGTAAATAAATACTGGTTATTGGTATATGACTTATCTGCCAACTCTGTCAGTCTCTTTTGAAATAATGCACTTTCTTCATCCATATCAGCATCCCTCATCTATCATCTCTTCTAAATAATCTCTGTCCCATAACAGTATCTTAAGCTTCTGTGCAGCATCAACGGCTGGCTGTGTAAAATACTGATTTGTCAATACACATCCTACCATTCTGTCGTAGAAGTCCCTGCCTGCATAAGCTTCCTGAATTGCTTTTACGCCCACCGGTGCATTATACCTCTTACACTGGATCGCATAGGTCACTCCTTCCTTTTCCGCCAGAATATCAATTCCGTAATCGCCGCTGCTTCTGGTCACCTCTACCTCTATAAAACCTCTGGCACGCAACAGATCTGCACAATAATATTCAAAATCAAGTCCTTCCATCTCATCAAGCTGCTGATCAGAATAACGCTTACGAAACCGTCTGCATAACACAATACCTGCTGATATAGCAAGTATCAATACTGCAATTATGGCAACCAGCCATATGATCTTGTCCTGTTCTATCTGTACAAGCATAATCTCCATAGCCAACATTTTAATATCCATGCCCTTCCGTCTTTTAAATCGAACATATTTTCTATATGCTATCATATTTTGTACATGATTGCAAGTCCCTGCACTTTTGTAACCTGCAAACTTAAGACTGTCAGCACAAATTTGTCTCATGATAAGAATTTCATATATGGCTTTGCATATTTTTTTAATAATTATACTTTACAAATAACAGCACACAGAGTATACTGTACAGCTATAAGGCAATGTCTTATACGTAACTATACACGCCACTTATGTGGTTCACAAACTTGCAGAGTAGAACATTATGCGTTAAGTGCCGTATGAACAGGGAGTTGTCATATGGACGAAAAGCACTTCTTATCTATCCAATAGAAGTACGCTTGCGGTATAAGGTTCGCATCCCGCTGCTACATATTGGATTGACGAATTGATATCTTCCTTATGTAGTTTACAGGACAACTGCATACAGGAGGTTTTTTTATGCAAAAATTCAAGAAACTCTATGCAGATTCCATTATGGAACTGAAAGTAACCAAAAACATGGTCATCTGTGCTTTTATGGCTGCTTTGGCTGTCGTCTTAAGCTATACGACCTCTATTGAGGTAGGTCCTTACATCAGAATTGGTTTCTCAGGACTGCCCAATCGAATTGTAGAATTTCTCTTTGGACCGATTACCGGCTGTATCTTTGGTGGTACGCTTGATATTCTCAAATATCTGATCAAGCCAACCGGTCCATTCTTTTTTGGTTTTACCTTTGATGCCATGCTCTCCGGCATTATTTTCGGGTCTCTTCTCTACAAAAAACCATTAAAGATATGGCGTATTGTACTTGCTGAATTTATTGTAAAACTTGTAGTGAACTGCGGTCTCAATACGCTGTGGATATCCATGCTTTATGGAAAAGGATTTATGGTACTTCTTCCTGCACGTATCATAAAAAATGCGATCATGCTTCCTATTGACAGTACAATCGTATACTTTTCTTTCCGACTTGTTCAGAAATTCAAGAATCATTTACATATCTGATCCGTTATGGTAAAGTGCCTGGAAAGGTCCGAAGAAGAACACACCTTTTGGCTTTTCCGGGCTTTTTATCTATGGTATACTTAGTACAAGTGGTGAGTTGATTCATTGCTTATTTCGGGGGAGTATCACGAAGGAGACACAGCATTTATTATCTACCGGAGGGATACCATGCAGTATAATTACAACAATATTTTTCTGGAAAACAGACAAATGACTAATCAGTCTTCACTTCATTGGATGAGTATGATCGCCGCTCTGATCAGCGTCGTATGGATATTCAGTCTGTTCCATATTATATCCATTTTCACCGTAGCATTTCAGATTATAGCACCTGTCAGTATTCTGATCTTACTTTTGCCCACAATTTTAAATAAAGTAATGCATCTGTCAGATATTGTGTCTGTTGGTTCAAAAGGCATCAGACTGTTGACCGGATTTATTCTTGGATGTAGTCTGGCTTCTGCTTTTTTGCTGTCTGCTACTCTTGGACATTATGCAGCTCCTATCTGGCTTCTGCCAGTGCTTATTGCTTGTCAGTATTATTCCAGGCGCATTACATCCTATACCTTCTGGAGCGGTTTTGCAGGCATGATCTTTTCTTTTTATGCCTCCATATTCTTTGGCATTGAAGATGCCAATTTAATTGCACTTTCTGTATGTGCAGATCATTTAACAACAGCTGCCCTTGGCAGGGCATTAATGTACTTTATGCCACAGATACTCATTTACTGTGCTACTTTACCGCTCTTTATGCTCATTACGAGACGTACCGAACTGCTCATGAAGAAGCAGAAATTATCCATGATCGCATATCAGGCAAAGCAGACTCTGGATCATCTGGATGAATTTCCTGATACCTATATCACAGACTGCCGTATTAAAATGAGATATCTGGCGAAGAATGGGATTGATATCGATACTGCCCTTTCCAATATGGAAGGTAATGTAGATAAATATAACGATTTTATTCTGACATTTGTAGGAGAAAGTCACCGCAAAGAAGACGAACTGTTCTCCCTTTTGGATACCGATACTCTCCTGCAGTATGGTTCCAAGGTTCACGCATTACGTGTAAAAGCAAATGCACTGGGATTAAGAAATCTTACAGATACTGCATTTTTTCATGAAATGGAAGCCTATGCAGGCAATCTGGAAGTAGTTCAGGCTAACTGGGAGAAACTATCCTTTGAGTGGGATGAAGCATGTGATCTCTTCACAGATTATATTCAGTCATTAGGATTAAAAAATCATGCAACAGATGGTCAGGGTAACCAGATCACATTTAAAAGATGGGGTGAACAACTCCATGAAGCCTTTGATGCTCTGGAAACTTACGACCCGGATAAGGCGCGTTCCATTCTGAATGAACTGCTGCAATATCAAATTGATGCAGATATTACGAAAAATCTGGAAACAATTGTAGCAAATATTGATGAAGTAATGAAGGCATAAGAAAACCGGTAATTTGAATCTTGCAAATTCAGATTACCGGTTCTTATTTTCTAGATCAGATTAAAATTCTTTAGTAAAAAGAGCCACAATGTGATAAAAATCGAACTCAGGAATGTGGTTGATACCACACAACTGGAGGATAATACACCCTCATGCCCCATGTTCTTGGACATAATATAGCAGCTTACTGTTGTAGGTGCTCCCAACATAATAAGAATCGCTACCATTTTCTCATTGCGAAATCCCAATGCCGCTGCCGCAGGCAGGAAAATTGCCGGCATGACAAACAGTTTGATTAGAGAACTGATAATAGTTGGCTTGATTTCTGCGAGTGCCTTACGTCCTTCAAAACCTGCTCCCAGACCGATCAGTGCCAGAGGTGTTGCCAAAACCGAGAAATTATGTAGTGTTTTATCAATGATAAAAGGAATCGGTATCCTTGCCACAGATATGATCATGCCAATTAAAATACCCAGAATAATCGGATTGGTCGCAATTCCTTTTAAGGATTTCTTCAATCCTGCTTTGTCCAGTCCTGTACTTCCCGGTGCAGTAAATGACAGTATCATGACTGCAGCAACATTATACAAAGGCACAGTTGCCAGGATCATCAGTGGCGCAATTGCACTCGAACCATAGATATTTACCATAAACGCTACTCCGAGAACTGCTGCACTGCCCCTGTAGGATGCCTGAATAAATTCACCCAGAATAGATTTCTTCTTAATAAAAAGTACTGCAAACACAGCGATCAACAGTATGCAGACTAACGTCACTCCAAAGCAGAAAACCACAAATGTTGTATCCCATACCGCATAGAAATCTGCCTCTGCAATATCTGTGATCAATAAAACCGGCAACGTAATTTTATAGTTGAAAGAATTAAGTGTTTTCACAAAACCATCATCTACAATTTTCATCTGCCTGAATACATATCCTGCTACCATTACCAGAAAAATAGGAATTGTAGCATTCAGACTAAATATTAAATTTTCCATAACAATCCTCCATTCACGTACTTTAATAGCATACTCCTTTTTATCTTCCTCCGCAATCCTGGCAGCCACAAAAAAAGAGCCTTCACAAGAAGACCCTTTCTGTACTGCATTTCATTAATGTTACGCTTCATCTGCTGCTGCAGGTGCTGTGACCGCTACTGTTGCCACTACCGTTATCACTACAGCCAGAATAATGAGAAGCATTCCGCCCAGAAGAAGCATAACTCCACTTCCGCTGTCTTCTGCTGTTTCTCCATCCGATACCTGTGCCTGTTCCACTACAACCGGATTATTTTCTGCCGCTTTTACACTTACTGCTCCACCTGCAAAAGCCATGATACAGCAGGCAGCCGCCATTACCATAAACATTTGAATTAGCTTACCAAAGATTTTTCGCATATTTGACCCACCTTTACAATTGTCTCTCTAATATAAATTATATCAAATATTTCCCAAAAAGCAAAATATTTTCAGATATTTTCACTTATTTACAGGGAAACCTGTTGTCCTCCCTTTACTTCTACGAATTTTTCATCAT
The DNA here is from genome assembly GCA_964422225.1 of uncultured Roseburia sp. Lineage (GTDB taxonomy): Bacteria > Bacillota > Clostridia > Lachnospirales > Lachnospiraceae > COE1. The sequence goes on along the minus strand of CAYRAW010000010.1, from coordinate 5,904 downwards.
CTACGCATAACCACAGACTCTGCACACAGGGATTGTATACAAAAGAACCATCTGCTGCATATTGAGCTGCTTTAACGACATCCATATAATCAACGATCTGAATATTCGTCGCATACCAGATATCATCCCTGCCACCAACAAGCTTGCAGAATTCTTCCATGACCTCCCAGTTATTATTCCTGGTAAATTCATAACTGTGTCCCCATACATACATCATATACAGATACTGTTTCTTATGCAGGTCTACGAACTCCTGCCCCAGCGACAGCAGATTATGGTCATGATGACAGGTTGCTTTCCACTGTAAGAAATCCTCCGGCATTGCAAAGCCATCTGTATTCCCCACGACTCTGCCATAACGAATTCCCAGAGCAGGAAGCATAGCACGAATTTCCTTTGACTCTGAACCATTTGGATAAGCCAGTCCACGAACCGGATACCCCATAATTTCTTCCAGCTTCTTTCTGTCTTCTAATACCTCCTGCGCTACCAGTTCTATGGGACATCTGCCAATCGTAGGATGGGATACCGTATGACAGGCAACTTCATGTCCTTTATACAACTCTCTGTATTCAGCCTGTGGAATTCTGACCGGATCTCCCTCCAATCCGCTGTTTACATTAAATGTACCTTTAATTCCATAACGGTTGAACAATTCTACCAGTCTTCTGTCTTCATGTTTACCGTCATCATAACTCATAGTCAATACCTTGTGCTTTCCTCCCGGAAAACAGGCATATATCTTCTTAATGTTTGTCTTCATATTTTCAATTCCCTTTCCGATTATTCTTTTGTCTCATGTACCTTTTTTTCAAAACGTGCCACTAACTTACGTGCTGTTTCTTCATCTGACTTTTCCAACGTATGAATAAAGTCCCTGAGCGGCGCAAGTGTCTGCTCATCTGCCATGATCATGGAATGTTTCAGATTTTCAATATAATCCGGAATTTCTTCACTGAATCCCAGCGACACTTTTCCTTCTGGTAACATGGCAATTTGAAGTGTATATGCAACATTGGTCCATTCTACCTTCTGTGTTGCAGCACACAGTTCCTTTGCCTTTTTCAGGAAATGAAATCCAGCCGGTGTTCTGTCCAGAATGTCATCTATTGTTATTCCAAAGAATTCCATATCATCCAGGGTAGCAATACAGGTAACCTTCAGGTTACTTTGCCTGGAATACTCCATACTTGTGCCTCCTTCTTCATAGTATCTCAATTATTTTCTATTATACATCTTTTTGCACAAAAAATCATACAATACGTAAAAAATCTTATCTTTCTTAATTTCATTTTTAACCCTATTACTTGTCAAATAAAAAAGAAACCGCAACAAAAGAAATCTCTTCTTCTATTACGGCTTCCTTGCCTTTTTCACCCTATGACGGTTCCTCATCCTCCACAAGATCCGTGTGGAACATAAGCAGAAATTCTGCACCGTTTTTTAAAGTCAGTTTCATGACAACGCCCTTGCCATCAACTGAAATTTTGGAGTTCACAGTCTTAACTGTATCCAGATTCAGTTGTACTGTGGTAAACATATCGTCGCTTACCAGACACATGACTCTGCCAATAACTTTTACTTCTGAACAGATCACGGATATTGACATATTCAATCCTGTTCCGTCCGTTACGTCTTCTATGGTTGACAAAGCGATTGGTATATTCTTAACATCAGCTAATATCGCAATCAGACTGTCGGCATCGTTAACGATCAACAGACGGTTCCGCATGACCTCAAGATAATTTGTCCAGTTCTGCATACCATCCATACTCAATTTAATGGCCTCCTTTGAGTTACTCCCCCTTAAAATGAGTGCTTGAAATACAAGGCCTGTTCCTTATGACTGATTCTTCCGTATAGCTGCCTTATTTTACTCCTCCTGTGCATCCTTCATGCGTGGGTGGGTATCTTGTTCTTACATTATATACCACCTTTTAATATTGTGTCAACTTCATAAGTGTGTTCTTTATTGTCAGTAATATTCGGTTTTTATCAGTGCTTTGTATACTGTATATCTTGTATATACTATTTGATCTTCCATTCTTCCGGAAAAGGCAAAGTATACTCCATTATCTTACCTGAAACAGGATGTTTTAGGATAAGCCTGCTCGCCAAAAGTGCTGTGTGGCGGATTCCTATTATTTCTGAAAGGCTTGCAGAATCCCCGGAAGCATACTTATTATCGCCTAATAAAGGCATCTGCGCATGAGACATCTGAACACGGATCTGATGGTGCCTGCCTGTAAATATTTCAATCTCTACCAGGGCATATCTCTCACCATTGTACTCATACTGCTCACAAAGTTTCCAATTCAGTTCTGCCTTTTTTGCGTTTTTATCCTCTGGGTTGACCACCCGTGAAAGATTGGTTTTTCCATCTTTTAAAAGATAATCTGTCAAATGCCCAGCCCGATTTTCCAGTGCAGGATGCAAGGGCACCAATGCATGATAGTACTTCTTCAAGCTGCCATTTTGCAGGTCTTTTGACAACTTTGCTGCAGCCTGAGGTGTCCTGGCAACCACCAGCAGTCCCTCTACAGGCTGATCCAGTCTGTGAACTACTGCTAAATAAGTATTCTGCCCTGTTTTTTTCAAATAATTCTTTAATTCACTCTCAACATCTGCCTGTCCAAGTTTTGCTGTCTGCGTAGCAATACCTGCCGGCTTATGGATCACAAGAATGTCTTTATCTTCATATAAAATAACTGTTTTCATCTGACTATAATTTAAATCTGTAGCCTACGCCCCAGATTGTCTCAATATACTGTGGCTTGGAGGTATCTGTTTCGATCTTCTCGCGAATTTTTTTGATGTGTACAGTAACAGTAGCAATGTCCCCGATAGAATCCATATCCCAGATTTCACGAAACAGCTCTTCTTTGGTAAATACATGATTCGGATTCTCTGCAAGGAATGTAAGCAAGTCAAATTCCTTTGTTGTAAAAGTCTTTTCTACACCATCAACAAATACCCTTCTGGCTGTTTTATCAATGCGGATTCCTCTGATCTCTACAATATCATTTTCCTTCGTATGTGTACCGACCAGACGATTATAACGTGCCATATGTGCCTTTACACGGGCAACCAGTTCGCTCGGGCTGAACGGTTTTGTCAGGTAATCATCAGCACCCAGTCCCAGTCCCCTGATCTTATCGATATCATCCTTCTTCGCTGAAACCATAAGAATAGGAACATCTTTCTCCTCACGGATACGCTTACAGATTTCAAATCCATCAATACCCGGAAGCATCAAGTCCAGGATGATAAGATCAAAATCTTCTGAAAGTGCTGTTGCAAGCCCTGTATCACCACTATTCTCAATTACTACCTCAAAATCGTTCAATTCCAGATAGTCTTTCTCCAGATCTGCAATTGCTTCTTCATCTTCTACGATCAAAATTTTACTCATATCTTTCATCCTTTCTCTATCCGATCACATCTTCATTATCTTTCTTCTCTGTGTATTTGCGGATTACAAAATGCATACAGGTTCCTTCACCTTCTTTACTGGTAGCCCATACATAACCGCCATGATCCTCTATGATCTTCTTCACGATACTAAGGCCAATGCCGCTGCCTCCCTGCAAAGAATTTCTGGAAGAATCTGTCCTGTAGAAACGTTCAAAAATATTTCCAATATCTTTTGAAGCAATTCCTTTTCCATTATCTTCTATTTCAATTTTAACGGACTCACCTTCATCAAGAATCCTGATATCTATAATTCCCTTATCATGTCCCATATATTTGACACTGTTACTGATAATATTGTTGATGACCTTCTTAAGCTGCTCGGGGTCAGCCACAATGCAGGTGTCAGCAGGAGCCAGATTTGTATAATTAAGCTGAATGTCTTTCTGTTCCAGATCAAGTCCTACTTCTTCTACGCAATCCTGAAAATAATCTGCAATATTAAGTACATGGAAATGATACGGAATTTTATTGGAATCAATTCCCGAATACGTTGTCAGCTCATTGATAAGCTTGTCCATATCGTTTGCCTTATTGTAAATGGTCTTGATATACTTGTCCATCTTCTCAGGTGTATCTGCCACACCGTCCATAATGCCTTCTACATAACCCTTAATAGAAGTAATTGGAGTTTTCAGATCGTGGGAGATATTACTTACAAGTTCTTTGCTCTTCTTCTCATTCTGCAGCTTTTCCTCTGCATTTTCCTTAAGCTGCAGGCGCATCTGCTCATAGTTATCATACAGCCTGCCGACCTCACCTTCCTGTTTACCAGTGAGTCTGTAATCAAAATCACCCTCTGCGATCTTACGCATCGCAACACTTAATTCCTTGATCGGCTTATAAATATCCTGATTTACCCACGCTGTAATCAAAGCACTGGTAAAAATGAGGATCACTGCCATGGCAAGTACCAGATATCCCATGAACCGCTTGCTGATCATCGCGCCGATCATTACATCTTCCTTCGTCAATTCATGAATAACGTTTACATTTTCGTGATATCCTATTCCCAAAAAGGCTGCAGAAAGAAACAGCATAGGCACAAAGATTATCGCCAGAAAAAGAAGTGTCATTTTCGTTTTCAATTTCATAGGAAACACCTCGATTTGTATTGTTATATTTATCATACCACAATATTACCTTCAGAGTGAATGGTGTTATGGCTTCTTAATTATTTTTTTATAAAAAAGACATCTGATTTTGATTATATGCGTTGACAAATTATAATTAACTGAATATAATAATGATAATCATTACTGTTTTAGTTGAAAGGAAGATCAACCATGATGAAATACAGCAGACAAAGAGCTGCGATTCTGTCTTTTCTCCGCAGCAGAAAAGATCACCCAAGTGCAGAATTTGTATATATGAATGTGAAGGAACAGTTTCCTAATATCAGTCTTGGCACTGTATACCGTAATCTTACACAGCTTGCCGAGGCAGGAGAAATTGCCAGACTGCAATTTGGCGAACTGGGAATAGACCGTTTCGATGCCGATACATCCAGTCATGAACATTTTGTATGTTCCTGTTGCAAAAGTGTCATTGATCTGGATATGGGTGATATCTCATATATTGATAAGGAAGCCGCCCGAAACTTTGACGGAATAATCCAGGGACACAGTATTTACTTCTGTGGGTTATGCAAAGACTGCCTGCAGAATCAAAACAATTAAATCTATATCTTTTTAAGGAGGAAACATATATGAAATTTGTATGTACAGTATGTGGTTATGTTTATGAAGGCGATGCAGCTCCGGCAGAATGTCCTGTCTGTCATGTAGGTGCTGATAAATTTAAGAAGGTAGAGGGTGAACTTACTCTTGCTGCCGAGCATGAATATGGTATCTATGCCAAGACTGTAAAGAACAATTCTGAGATCAGCGAGGAAGATAAGAAGTATATCTTCGAGCAGTTAAAAGCCAACTTTGAAGGTGAATGTTCTGAAGTAGGTATGTATCTGTGCATGGCTCGTATTGCTCATCGTGAAGGCTATCCTGAAATTGGTCTGTACTGGGAGAAAGCAGCTTATGAAGAAGCTGAGCATGCAGCTAAATTTGCTGAAATGTTAGGTGAGGATCTTGAACCCAATATGAAAGCTACAACAAAGGATAACTTAAAGTGGAGAGTAGACTGCGAGTTCGGTGCTACATCAGGTAAAGTAGATCTGGCTAAATGCGCCAAGAAAAACAACCTGGATGCAATCCATGATACAGTACATGAAATGGCTCGTGACGAGGCACGACATGGCAGGGCATTAAAGGGACTGTTAGACAGATATTTTGGTTAAAAAATTATAGTTCTTGGGAGGCGAGGCAACTCGCTTCCTAAGATATAAATATAAGTTACTGCACCTATGGCTAAATTTCTCTTTGTTTATTATTTTCTTCTAATAATTTTAAATATTCTGCTCTTAATGCATCTCTATCA
>CAYRAW010000009.1:0-28060 GCA_964422225.1 uncultured Roseburia sp. | reverse complement strand
TACATTTAGGTTTTTACTCTACAACACTTTGATATAATGCTGCACTTTCCCTGCCATTAGGAAATTCTTTATAGAATCTTTCTTTATCCTGATACATTTTTGCATCTGCTTTCTTGATCATATCAGCAAGATTCATATCATCATCTCTCCATTCCATACCTGATGCTATATGAATATTATGCTTCTTCATCTGCATTCTGAAACTCTTCAAGTCAGCCAATATATCCTTAAAAGCTGCATTCTCACTGATAATGAGAAATTCATCACCGCCAATACGATACTGCGTGTGTTCTGCAAAACATTTTTTTAATTCAGCAGCTACCATCTTCAACATTTTATCGCCTGCCTGATGTCCATATGTATTGTTATACTCATGTAACCCATTTACATCAATATAAATACAACTGATACATTCAAAAGTCCCCTCAACATATTCAGAAAGATATGTATTATAGGAATTACGATTCAGCAAACCTGTCGTTGTGTCTACAGTTGACTGCTGATACAACTTGGTATGCAGTTTATTTTCATGATGCAGATCATGACAAACTTCCCGGTAATGATGGCTGACTGACTCATTTACCATGTAAACAGCCACTGCATAGACCATACATATCATAATGATCCATGCAAAACCTTTATACCGCTCTATCTCATCACCAATATGTACCATCTGCATATATCTGATAGCACAGTTGACTCCCCACATGGCATAAACAACCTTTAACAGCCTTGTACTCATATATAACATGCAGAGTGCCACAATTGGAATCGGCAATAAAAGCACCATATTATCACCACGCGAAATCAAATTCGCATACGTAAATACCACCGAGAACAGAACAACCGTCCCTCTGCCGTAATTAGATGAATTACGCCATATAAAGAACGTAAAGACCTGCAGCAATATTACTGCCGCTACTCCCCAGAAAAATACATATTCCCAGACTGTACTGTCCAGAAAAATATACTGTAGAAAAATTTCTCCCAACAATACAAAATAAAAAATCAGGCTAAAACGCATGGTAATGTGATTTACACTCTCTGAACGTTTCTCATGATTCACATAATCCGTAACATTTTCCAGCGTTTTTTTTCGCTTTTCACCTTTCTCTGTAACCATAAAATCCCCTTCCTATTCATTTTCTCTCTCAACATATAGTACCTTTGCACCATATCGTATCATATTTTAGTAGTTTATTCAAGTATTTATATTACTCTATCTGCATTTTTATTGCAATATTATTAAAAAGATATTACATTTTTGTTAGTTCTATACAATTTCTTGCTTCTTAACATAAGATTCAGTATAATACGTTTGTATATTTTCAGCAAAACGTTTTATAAATTAATCAGAGGGTTTCATGAAGAAAAAGACAATCAATAAAATTCTACTTGGTGTGATAGCCTTTTTGGTCTTTGCAATCTGTATCCTAAATGTTGAAATTGCCAGAAGACCTCGATATATAAATATTTCTGAACCGGAAACTACTGTAATAGAAGAAGCTGCCTTGGATACCTCTACAGATTCTGAAGAATCTGCTACTGTTACTTCTACGCAGGAAACAGTTACTGCACTGCGTGGCAAAACGTCTACCAAGGTTAATATTCGTGACGCAGCCAATGCCGATGCCAAAGTACTTACTACTGTAGAGGCGGGATATGAATTTGATATTGTTGAGATTCAGGATAATGGTTGGACAAAAATAAAATGTGAGGATCAAGATGCATACATCTCGTCCTCATACGTCATTGTGATCCAATAATATTCTATTACCGTTTAGCCGACATTTCTGCCTAATTCCATGTCCTTTTTCTCTTCCTCACGGCGCATGGATTCTCCTAAGAGATCCTCTAATTCTATTGTCTCGTCCAGAACATAATCATTATACCCACATTTTACCCATTCCTGTTCCAACTGTTCATCTGAAAGGTGATTCCAACATTTTGTCCTGTTCCCACAGAATACACACATCATAAATACATATCCCCCTTTAGTTAATATTATTTAATTTATCCCCTTCATATTCATCCCTGAAATATGTGTATGCTCTTCTATAGTTATAGCCATACTCTGCAAATTTGCGCAATACAACGTTGATTTCTGCCCCAATGAATACAATATTCATTGTTCCATATAGCCACAACATAAAAATAACAATCGTAGCCAGGCTGCCATAAGTGACTGAATAATGAGCATAGTTATCAATATAATAGGAAAATGCCCACGAATAGATCAACCATACAACCGTAGCAAAAAATGCCCCAGCCAACTCGTATCTGCATTTTGATTTGCGGTTTGGCACATTCATATACAGTAAAAGGAAAAATAATAGCACAATGATCAACATACCGATATATTTGCCAACTGCGAACATGGACTGAAATGCTTCCAATGCCGGTACAAAATGCATAAGCATATGGTACAACTTATTACCAAATACGATCAATACCATCGTCAAGCCAATAATCCCAAAGAAAATCAATACATAAAAAATAGCAATAGCATATAAAATCACAAAATTCCTTGTCTCTCTGATTCCATAAACAGCATTTATACCAATAATTACTGCATATACACCTTTCGATGCACAAAAAAGCATTACCAGCATAGAAAAAGACTGTATTGCTGTAGTTGTTCCATTATATGCTTCCTCTGTAATCTGATTCATCATCGGCAATAAGCTGTCCGGTAACATCTGCCTGATATAATTAAATATCACACCGGCATCCAGTGAAATATACCGGAATACAGAGATAAAATACATGATCATCGGAAAGAGTGACATGAGCAGAAATAATGCTGCATGTCCTGCAAAAGAGGCTACATGATCATATTTGATCTTTTTTGTGAAGCTTCTTATGATCTCAATTAATTCTCTTATGCTGATTTTTTTCTTTCCTGTCCTCATAATCTCCTGCCAATTCCTGTTGTTATTTTATTCGCCTTTTTCAGCCTTTTCCTTCGCCTTTTTGATCAGGAACAGATCACTGATCGCCTTCGCCAGCATATACGGATATAACTGAACAATAGGGCTGCTGATGGATTTTCCTATTTGCATGCGGAATCCAACTTTAATAAATTTATCATCATCAGGGAAAGTATACCCTATATATTGTCCGCCATCCATATACTGTGCTTCCGGCGTAGAAATATCCGTCTTACGTTCCAGCATAATACTAAGAGAAGTTGCTGATGCTCCCATCATCTGATTCATGGCCTCAGATACAGCACTCATATGCAGTTCTCCCAGCTCCATCTGTGCGTATGGACCATTTCCATCTCCGCCCATCATCAAATCTGCTATAGCTCTTGCCTCCTGTTCTTCCAGCATCAAAATGCTGCATCCCTTTAATCCTTCAATATAGTTTACCTTAACAAACACTTTTTTGGAAGATACTTCCTTAATATATTCACTTTTTTCTATAATTTCTACTCGGGGTGGTGTAATATCAATCACTTCACGTACAAGCATATTAAGTGTAGACGCCGAATTACCAAGACATATATTAGAAATTTCACCGATTGCATCAATTTCAATTGATGTAAATGTATTTTTATCCATTTTAATCACCATACCTTTCATCCATTCGTATTACATCAGGTCTTGTGCATCACACTCTAAAGCCTTTGCCAGCTTCTCAACAAGTTCCTGTGGTTGTCTGCTAAGGTCGCAGAACACTTCTTCGCAATTTTTAACCGTAGATGTACTATACCCCATTTTTTCTGCCACCTGCTTTTGAGATTTGCCCAATTCAAACCGTCTCATTTTGACCGGTGATATCCTAGCATAATGCAGATACAGACACTTACCATCATAATCCACTGAATTGACTAACTCTACTACTTCCCCAAAATTGCTGGCAATATCCTTATCCAACTTATAAATTGATACGATACTGGCCATCATTTTCTTCATCAATTTTTCATCATCATAATGACTGAGTTTCTCCATAGGAATGTAATTTTCTATATAAAGAGCCTTTAATTCCCTTGTCTGCTCTTCACTCAGTTTAATCAGATAATTATTTTCACGCGCAGTCTGATACATGGATAGAATCTTTTCCCAGAACTCGTCTCTGTCAAATCCCGGCATGATGCATATGCCCCCTTTAATTTTACCGTTATGTACATACAACAGCATAGTATAATAATATTATACGTCATCAGCGCAATTAATGTCAATTAATATGAATAGTTTTCAGTTTATTGTTATATTCTCTTACTATTCTTATATTCCCAGATTTTCGCATCTAATATTTATTTGTAAATAAAAAAATCATATTTCATGGTATTTACCTTAAAATATGATTTCCTCAAATTAGCAGGGGTAGTAAGAATCGAACTCACGTTGACGGTTTTGGAGACCGCTGTTCTACCGCTGAACTATACCCCTATATCTGACCAAAGTTATGTAACTCTCTCTTGCCGACGAATGTTATTATAGCATAGGTTCTTACAAAAATGCAAGTATAATTTCACAAAAAATTATTTTCAGACTTTATCCTTATTTGCCGCTCTTTTCAACTGTTCCTGTACAATATAACGGCGTACTGTCTTCTCTGTGTAAGTGTCAAGAACATACATAATCTCATCCAGATTCATTCCCTGATGAAATGCGTTCTGCAGCACAGCGTCTAATCCGCATCCGCGCAACCCACTCTCAAAGTTCTCTGCCTGCTCATTTAAAGTTGCTCTGTCATCCTTAAAACAACTCATAACGTTCCGCCTTCCTATTGCATAAAAAATTGATATTGAATTAATTCCGATATTAGTATACCAATATCCCTTCTCTACGTCAATACGTTAATATATACGCAAAAACAGACAGGTCAAATGCCTGTCTGTCTGCTTTTACATTTGAGAAAAATACATTTTTCCAATTTGGAATGCCCTGTTATGGAATCCATGGTAATGTCCACTTCTGAACCATAAAACATCCTCGTCCAACGTATTATTATCAAGTGCCATATTTACTGCCTCTACAACGCTTTCCGTAATCGGAGCTCTGTATACTGCACCATTCTCTACACACGCGAACTGTCCATTCTGTATAATGACCTCTTCGAGTGTATCAGGGAAAATATCAGATTCTATACGATTAAGCACGACACATGCCACCGTATATTGTGCTTCGCTGCTTTCTCCCCTCGCTTCTGCTGATACTACTTTTTGCAGAAGCAGTAATTCCTCTGTTGTCAGAGATGTTTTTCTTTTGGCTGCTTCCATTTCGTTCATAACGAGCGGCATGGTCGCCTCCTGTATACGGGCCTCTTTCTCTGCATATTTTGCAATGCTTCTTGCCCCCTGCGTCTGTATTCTTTCTGCTGCCTGTGCCGAAGTAAGTGTTTCTTCTGACATCCTGCTGGTCACAGCTTCAGAATATACAAGATACGCAGCTTCCTGTTGCCTTCCTTTTTCCTGTGGATATCCCATACCCAGCGTTCCTACCATGATAGACAACGTAGTAATGGCACCCACAATCTTTTTTAACATATTATTGCTTGCCTCCATACTCTGTTAATAAAATAGTAACATTTTTGAAACACAAGTCATTATTATATCATTGAAAAATAAAAAAGCAACCGTGAAATTGCACAAAAATATATTGTACAAATCTATTATGAGAAGAATTTTATTGTCATTTTTACCAAATATTCAATATCTTTTACTCCTGCGGTCTCATATGCAGAGTGCATTGCAAGCTGTGGTAACCCAATGTCTGCTGCCGGCATAGACACTTGTGCCATTGCCAGATTTCCCAGTGTAGAACCACCTGCAATATCAGAACGATTGGCATATGTCTGCACCGGTACTTCTGTTTCCTTGCATAATTTCTTAACATAAGCCGCAGAATAAGCATCTGTTGCATACTTCTGACTTCCATGGAACTTCAATACAATTCCTCTGTTCAGGTATGGTCTGTTCGTAGGATCTGCCTTGCCGGACTGATTAGGATGGCATGCATGTGCATTATCCGCACTCAAAAGGAAACTATCTGCGATCCATGTCCGTAATACTGCATCCTTAACGCCCAGTCCATCTGCTATATTATGCAGTGTATCCGGAAGTAATGTAGAATCTGCCCCCTGTCTTGTCAGGCTTCCTACTTCTTCATTGTCAAAAATTGCCAGAACATCAATATAATTCTCTGATCTGGACTGAAGTAACGCTGATAATCCTCCATAAGCACATCCCAGATCATCATATCTGCCTGTCATGATGAACTCATCTTCGGCTCCCGCCAATACTGCTTTATTACAATTTACAACGAACAGATCGCCTGCTAATATATCTTCTTTTGTAAACTGTTTTCCAGTCTGTTCCGACAATGTCTGCGCTACCATCTCATTTAATGAGAATTTCTTCTCTTCACTGTCATCTGTCATTGTGATCAACGGCAGCATATCGATCTGTGGATTCAGGGCAACTCCATTATTCATATCCCGGTTCATATGGATCGCCAGATTAGGGATCATGCATAAATTATCTTTGAGTTTCACAGGATATGTCACCAGTTCCTCTCCCTGTTCTACGCATACCCTGCCTGCAATCGTCAGTGGTCTGTCCAACCAGGTATTCAGGATCATACCACCATATTTTTCTGTATTTACGCTGACATAACACCCCTCTTTTTCCATTTCCGGATGCTCTTTTACCTTAAAGGCAGGAGAGTCTGAATGTGCTGCATAAATATGGAATCCTTTTATTTCATCCACTGCACAGTCAGGAATACGAAATGCCATCAGCGAAGAGTCATTACGTGTCATGTAATAACTTTTTCCCCGGGCTAATTTCCATACCTGTTTTTCACTTATTTTAGTAAAATCCTCTGTTTCTAATTGTAAAGACATCTCTTTAATTGCATGATAGCTCGTTAAACTTTTATCAAGAAATTCCATAATTTTCTGAATTTCTGTCTTTTCCAGTACATTGTTCATTTTGTCATTCATCCTTTCTTATAACCTTTCAATACGAGATTACAGCTTTTTAAATAACTATATTATATCAATTGCTTCTCCAATTCCAGCAACACCAATCAGTTTAATGCCCTTTATATTCTCCAGACCTTCTGCACTGACCTTGGGCAAAACTACCGTATTATACCCTAATTTTTTTGCTTCCTGTACCCTTTGCTGTACCTGACTGACTGCCCTGACTTCACCGCTTAATCCAACTTCGCCAAATACCAGTGTTTTCTCATCAATCGGACGATTCTTATAGCTGGATACAATCGCCATAATAATTCCCAGATCAATAGCAGGCTCATTTACTTTCATACCACCTGCAATGTTCACATATGCATCACAATCTCCGATCTGAATCCCCAGTCGTTTCTCCAGAACAGCCATTAACAGATTGACTCTGTTAAAATCCGTTCCTGTAGTCTGACGTCTGGGTATTCCAAAATTTGTTCTGCATACCAACGCCTGAATTTCTATCAAAATAGGTCTGGTTCCTTCTACCGAGCATACCACTACAGATCCGCTGGCTCCCTCGGGTTTCCCGTTCAACATAAATTCAGAGGGATTTGCTACTTCAACCAGCCCCTCCTTTCGCATTTCAAATACTCCGATCTCATTGGTAGAGCCAAATCGATTCTTTACTCCCCGCAAAATACGGTATGATGCATGCCTGTCACCTTCAAAATATAGTACAGTATCTACCATATGTTCCAATACTCTGGGACCTGCAACAGTTCCTTCTTTCGTTACATGTCCTACAATAAAAATAGAGATTCCCATACCCTTTGCCAACTGCAGGAATACATTGGTTGCTTCTCTGACCTGGGATACACTGCCGGGTGCTGATGATACAGATTCCTGATACATGGTCTGGATCGAATCGATAATTACTATTTCCGGCTGTGCCTGCTTTATGGCGTCCTCGATCAATTCCAGATTCGTTTCACATAGCAGCAGCATTGTATCCTGAAATTCACCGATTCGATTTGCCCTGAGTTTGATCTGTTTTAAGGATTCCTCACCGGATATGTACAGCACTTTATGTCCCGCATTCGCCATATTACGGCATACCTGAAGCAGAAGTGTTGATTTACCGATTCCCGGATCTCCACCTACCAGCGTAAGAGAACCAGCCATCACTCCTCCACCTAATACTCTGTCCAGTTCCGCCAGTCCTGTTGGTACTCGGTCCGATTCCTTCATGTCAATAGAACTGATCGATACAGGCTTAGGTCTGTCCTTTGGTGCCACCAATTTGGCACTTCCTCCCATACCACTGCCCGTTACACTTACTTTCTCTTCTACTAATGTATTCCATTGCTTACACGCCGGACACTGCCCCATCCATTTAGCAGATTCATATCCACAATTCTGACAGAAAAACACAGTTGCCATTTTACTCTTTGCCATGAATGTCTCCTCTCCACATGGTTCCTTACAGGTGATTGCGAAACTGGGATAGAGAATGGTACGAATTGTACAGGTTTAACAATGCAACACAGACCCGCTTTCGCTACACTGCAGCTCGTAGCAGTACATAAGGCGCTAAAATACAGCGCCTAAGTACTGACGGCTGCACAGTGTCTGTTTATGCATTTGTTAAATCTGTACAATTCTGTATTCATAATGTTGTGTTTTGCAAACACCTATGGTTCCTTACATTGGAAAAGCCTCCTCATACGAGAAGGCTTATATTTGTGTGTCTTAACTTAGCTTATCTGTTCTCTGATCAGCCGCGTTTAACTAATTTCACCTGAGCCTTGCCAATACCAGCTAATTCCACACTGACATTGATCTTACCGGCGAGATTAGTCTTCATTGTACCAACGCTTGCATCATCAATGAACACTTCATATTCGGAGTCATCTTCCAGGCCAATCGTAATCTGCGCATCCTGATCTCCCTCTACTGTAAATTCGATACCTGTGCTATTCTCAGCAAAATCGAATACAGATGTACCGGGAACAGATTCATAAAGGAACAGACCGTTCTTCTCAAGCTTGGTCATCGCATCATACGTCTTAACCTTATAAATATCTCCTGCGTGCTCGAAATCTTCCAGTTTCGACTTCTGGTTCAGCGTATGATTACCAAAGCTGATATTTCCGTTACTTTCGGAGCGTAGTAATTCTTCCACTACTGCCATTTCTTTCGTCCTCCTAAAAATTACATATTATAAACAGTATTCAGTTCTTGTAACTGTTTCGTTCATCAACAGTTACGATTTTTCTACAGTATATAATAAAATCTGTAGTTTTTCCACAAGATTTTTACATGTTTTTTAATTTCCAAATTTTACTGTTCTCTGGATTCTTTTACTGTGAAAGTAATCTTGTCATTTTTTATGCCGGCATGAACCACATCTCCACGTTTTACTCTGCCTTCGAGAATCGCAGTTGCAAGTTCATCCTCTACAACATTCTGGATTGCACGTTTGAGCGGTCTGGCTCCCATCTTAAGGTCTGAATATTTCCTAACCAGATACTCTTTCAGTGAACTGGTAAATGTCAGGTCAATGTCCATCTGTGTCTTACAACGTTCGCACAGACTCTTAGCAAGTAACGTGATGATCTGTTTCATGTCTTTTTCAGTTAATGGATGGAATACCATGATTTCATCAATTCGATTGATAAATTCAGGCTTAAACATCCTCTTTACCTCTTCCATGACATTTTCTTTCATCTTATTATAATCTGCTTTTTCATCTGTCTTGGTTGCAAATCCAAGGTTTTTCGGTTCAATGATTCTCTGCGCACCTGCATTGGAAGTCATGATTAGGACTGTATTTTTAAAGCTGACCTTACGTCCCTTGGAATCGGTAATGTGTCCATCATCCAATACCTGTAACAGCACATTAAATACATCCGGATGCGCTTTCTCAATCTCATCAAAAAGAACTACCGAATATGGATTACGGCGTACCTTCTCGCTGAGCTGTCCGCCTTCCTCAAATCCAACATATCCTGGCGGTGAGCCGATCATCTTGGATACAGAGTGAGATTCCATATACTCCGACATATCAACGCGTATCAGTGCATTCTCTGAACCAAACATTGCCTCCGCCAATGCCTTGGATAACTCGGTTTTGCCTACACCTGTAGGTCCTAAGAACAGGAAGGAGCCTATCGGTCTGTTCGGATCCTGTAATCCCACTCTTCCTCTCTTCATTGCCCTGGCTACTGCACTGACTGCTTCTTCCTGACCAACGACACGCTTATGCAGAATACTCTCTAATTTAAGAAGTTTCTCACTTTCCTTCTGTTCCAGCTTCTGCACCGGAATCTTCGTCCAGTTAGAAACAACTTCTGCAATATCATTCTCTGTAACTACCAGATTTTTCTGTGACTGTGCTTTTTCATAACGGCTGACTGCCTTATCATACTTCTTGATCAGTTCCTGCTGATTCTTGCGAAGTTCTGCTGCCTGTGCATATTCTTCTGTTTTAATGGACTGTTCGATCTGTAGATCATATTGCCTGATTTCTTCCTGCATTTCTTTAATATTCTCAGGAATATTCATATTCTTTAACCTGAGAGCGGCTGATGCTTCATCGATCAGATCGATTGCTTTATCGGGCAGATTTCGGTCATTGATATATCTGTCGGACAGTTTCACTGCTGCCTCAATTGCCTCCGGTGATATTGTTACTTTATGATGTTCCTCATATTTGTAAGCAATACCCTTCAGAATACGTACAGCCTCCTCCTGAGAGGGTTCTTCGACCATAACAGGCTGGAATCTGCGCTCCAGAGCTGCATCTTTTTCAATATATTTGCGATATTCAGAAATTGTAGTTGCTCCGATAAGCTGTATCTCACCTCTGGACAGGGATGGTTTTAAAATATTAGATGCATCAATTGCACCCTCTGCCCCGCCTGCGCCGATCAGAGTATGGAGTTCATCCAGAAAAAGGTAAATATTACCTGCATCAATTACTTCTTTGATGACTTTTTTGATTCTTTCCTCGAATTCACCACGATATTTGGAACCTGCTACCATACCAGACAGATCCAGCGTTACCACTCTTTTATTCTTTACTGTGTCCGGTACTTCCCCATTCACAATGCGAAGTGCCAGCCCTTCTGCTATGGCAGTTTTACCTACACCGGGCTCTCCTATCAGACACGGATTGTTCTTCGTTCTTCTTGACAAGATCTGTACTACCCTCATAATCTCTGTATCTCTGCCTATAACAGGATCCAGCTTGCCATCTCTTGCCAGTGCTGTAAGATCACGGCTGTACTGATTTAGTGTAGCAGTCGCTCCACCATTCTTCTTATTTGCACGTTTTCTCAGATCCTCCTTGTGCTGGGAAATGTCCTCACCCATAGCGATCAGAGTATCCATATATAACTTCTGTATATTAATTCCAAGTGTATTTAACAGTCTTAAGCCTACATTTTCCCCTTCACGAAGCATTGCCAGAAGAATATGTTCTGTGCCTGTCATACTGTTCTTATATCTCTGCGCCTGCTTATGGCTATCTTCCAATATACGCGCAGCTCTCGGGGAATATCCATCCCTCTCCTGCACTGCAAGATTACCTTCAGGGGCAATCAGGTCCTTGATCATACTGATCAACTGGATTTCATCTACACCGTTTTCTTTTAATACTTTTGCAGCTACACCTGTCTTTTCACGGACCAGACCTACCAACAGATGCTCACTGCCAACATAGCTTTGATGTAAATCCTTTGCAGCCTTCGCAGCCAACTGTAAAGCTGTCTTGGCTTTATCTGTAAATTGCTGCATCACTCTATGCCTCCGTTGTCTTCATAATTTTGATAAATCTCATCAATAAGTGCATGTACCTCCTGCTTAGATATCCTCTTACATCTACTCTTGGCAAGAACCACCTGCAAATCCTTTTTCAGTTCTTCCATCGCCTGCAATTTATCAATATCCACGGAAATAACTGCGCCCTTACGACGGTCAACCTTGACAAACCCCTCCTGTTTCAATACAGAGTATGCCTTATTTACCGTATGCATATTAATGCCAATGGTATCTGCAAGCTGTCTCACAGAAGGAAGGGTATCTCCCTCCTGATACTGAGATGTGGCGATTCCGATAATAATCTGATTCCTAAGCTGTAGATACAAAGCTTCATCACTATTAAAATCAATTTCTATATACATATAATCACCATGTCTTTCCGGCATCTGCAAAATTACATATAAAATTTTCATTTCACATTGCCTTCTTTGAACTGTTATAATAATTCTAGCACAATGAGATACTGTATACAAGTGAAAAAAATATAAAAAGGCTTTACCATTTTCTGATAAAGCCTTCTTAATCTTATTTATTAAATATCAATAAAATCCATATCATCATCTTCCGCTTCCAGGAAGTTCTTTGCCCTGCGCCCCTGTGGTTGAGATCGTTGTACGGACCTCTGCGGCTGACTGGGTCTGGACTGTGCAGGACGTCTGGTTCCATTACCCTGTGGCTGTCTGCTGACCGTTCTGCCCTCTTCACTCTGAGCTGCTGTCTGGCGTCTCACTGGTGCTTCACCATCCTGGCGTCTCACCGGATGACCCTGCTGCGTTCTTCTGACAGGCTGTTGCTGTGCTTCCGGACGTCTGACAGGCTGCTGCTGCGCTCTTGCCGGCTGTTCGCCTTCCTGCCGTCTCACTGGCTGTTGTCCTTCCGGACGTCTGACAGGTTGCTGTCCCTCTCTTGGATTCTGTCTTCTGGGTTGTGGCTGTTCCTGTTGTGGACGCTGTTGTACCGGTTGTCTTCTGACTTCCTGTGCCGGACGTCTTGCAGGTTCTTCGTATGGTTCTGATTCCTCTTCTTCTATTTCTTCCTCTTCACCATATTCTTCTTCACCATATTCTTCTTCACCCTCATCTTCTTCTTCATCATATTCTTCATACTCACTGGTATATTCTCTCAACTTCATGAACATCAGCACGATTGCCAGTAATAAAATAACAATGATAACCACTAATATAATGATGGGAAGCATGTTTCCTGATAAAGCACTCTCTTCCGGAATGGTTGCGCCTGCTGAGGAATAAACATAACGCTGATATACACTGTTTACAGAATCAAATACATACCAGCCTTCTTCTCCATTCTGTTTCTGTGCATAGAACAGATAGAAATCACCATTCTTATATGCATTGATATCCTGTCCTTCCCATTTCAAAATAATAGGTGTAAACTCCGGCATGATATATGGAACATCATCTACATTCATAAGAATAATATCCTGAGCATCATCCGAAGATGTCGTACTCTGATCTTCCTGTGGCTGTTCCTCAGTTACCGGTTCTGTGGGTTCTTCTGTTGCTGTAGTCTCGGTAGCAGGCTCTTCTGTTGTTTCTGTGGAACCTGTGATCGTAGACTGGGCAGTATCTGCCGGTAACGCATCAAAGGTTACCAGATCAGAGCGGATAAATCCTGTAATTTCTTTACTGTTATATGTAAAGGAAATCTGATACCAGGTCTTTCCATCATCCCCCGCCGCTTCTCCGGTTACAGTAACTACCATACCTCTGTTAGCTGTTGCAACCACATCTGCTGTTGTAGAAGCGCCCTTTCTGATCCTGACATTATTAGTCTGTATAGTTCCTGATTTCTTATCTACTGCACTGACCTGAGTATCTGTCGCTGAAGCAGTAGTCGTTGTTGTTGTAGTTGTAGTCGTCGTTGCAGATGCTGCCGCATCTGATGAAATTGTGGAAATCGTACCACTTCCAGTTACATTTACCAGATCTGCTCTGATAAATCCTTTTGTATTTGCATCAACAAATACCTGATACCAGGTCTTTCCATCTGTTCCTGTGGTCTGACCTATAATCGATACTGTACCACCCTGTTTTGCACTTCCGAGCTGCTGGCTGTTTGGATCTGCTGATGCTCTGATCTTTGCACTTGCAACCGTTACCGTAGCTGCCACTTCATCTGCATAACATACTGTTCCGATGCTCAATATCAGGCAAAACATCATAGCTGCCAATGCCCGGATCATTCCTCTCTTTACACAGGTCATATTACCCTTGCTGTTTACGTGTTCTTTGTGTCTCAATAACCTCATCTGTTCTCTCACTTCCCCGAAAAATCTTTATGCCTCATCAATTGCCTTACCAATATCGTGACGCATATATTTATTGTCAAAATCTATCCATTCTGTAGCTGCATATGCATTGGCTCTCGCCTCTTTAAGTGTCGCTCCCTTGGCTGTAATGCCCAGTACACGGCCTCCATTCGTTACAAATTTGCCGTCTACAAGTTTGGTTCCTGCATGGAAGCAGTAATAACCTTCCTTGCCTACGAAATTCTCTAATCCTCTGATCTCAAGACCTTTCTCATACTTTACAGGATAGCCATCTGAAGCTAATACTACACATACTGCTGCATTATCCTCAAACTGTAGATCAATCTGATCCAGTTTACCATCGATACATGCCTCCATGACCTCGATAATATCATTTTTCATACGAGGCAATACAACCTGTGCTTCGGGATCTCCAAATCTTGCATTGTATTCCAAAACTCTTGGTCCCTTAGGAGTCAGCATAAGTCCAAAGAAAATGATGCCTTTAAATTCTCTTCCTTCTGCTGCCATTGCATCAACGGTCGCCTGATAAATATATTTTTTACAGAAATCGTCTACTTCCGGTGTATAGAACGGGCTTGGCGAAAATGTACCCATACCGCCTGTATTCAATCCCTGATCTCCATCTTTTGCACGCTTATGATCCTGTGCTGAAGTCATGGTCTTGATTGTCTTACCATCAACATAAGAAAGTACAGATACCTCACGTCCTGTCATGAATTCCTCAATAACCATACGATTTCCGGCTGTACCAAACTGTTTATCCAGCATAATAGACTTAACACCTTCTTTTGCCTCTTCCAGAGTATTACAGATCAATACCCCCTTGCCAAGAGCCAGTCCATCAGCCTTTAATACAATAGGAAAATCTGCCGTTTCCAGATATTTCAGTGCCGCATCTGCATTATCAAAAGTCTCATATGCTGCTGTAGGAATATTATATTTCTTCATAAGATCTTTGGAAAAGGCTTTTGAACCTTCCAAAACAGCTGCATTCTTACGTGGTCCAAAAGCACGCAGTCCTTCTGCCTCAAGAGCATCTACCAGACCGCCTACCAACGGATCATCCATGCCTACAATTGTCAGATCTATTGCCTGTTCCTTTGCAAATGCCACCAGTTTATCAAATTCCATCGCACCGATCGGTACACATTCTGCGATCTGTCCGATCCCTGCATTTCCCGGTGCACAATATATTTTGTCTACTTTTGGGCTTTTTGCAACACTTGTTGCAATTGCGTGTTCTCTGCCACCGCTTCCTACGATCAATACTTTCATATTCTTAGCCTTCCTTCTTATAACCTGCCATTTGCGATCATATCAATTGCCTGTGGCAGTATCTGCCATTCTGCCTGTTCCATGACACGTTGCTGTAATGCCTTAGGAGTATCACCCGGTTCTACATTTACTGCCTTTTGCAGGATAATAGGACCCGTATCTGTACCTTCATCCACAAAATGAACGGTAGCACCTGTAACTTTCACACCTCTTTCAAGTGCTGCTTCATGTACCTTCAATCCATAGTATCCCGTACCACAAAATGATGGGATCAGGGATGGATGAATGTTGATAATACGATTACGGTACTGAGCTATCATTTCCTTTGGAATCACTACCAGAAAACCTGCCAATACGATCAAATCGGGTTGAACTTCATTTATTGTCTGCAAGAGAGCCTCATTAAAAAGCTCTCTTGTTTCATAATCTTTTGGAGATACTGCTATTGCATCAATCTGATGTTCTTTCGCACGTTCCAGCGCATATGCCGTCTTGTTGTTGCTGATGACACGCACAATCTGCGCATTTGTGATCTTTCCCGCATCAATAGCATCCATGATCGCCTGCAGGTTCGTACCACCGCCAGATACGCATACGCATACTCTTAGCATAATGTTACTCCTTTTTCGCCTGCCTTCGTCTCGCCGATCACATAAGGAGTTTCGCCTGCTGCCTTAATTGCTTCCATTGTCTTATCAACATCTGCAGGATCAACAGCCAGTACCATACCAAGTCCCATGTTAAAGGTATTGTACATCATATGTTCTTCGATATTGCCCTTCTTCTGCATCAGTCCGAAAATAGGAGGAACCTTGTAGCTGTCCTTCTTAATAACCGCATGTACTCCTTCCGGAAGCATTCTGGGAACATTCTCATAGAAACCGCCGCCTGTAATATGGCTGCATGCCTTCACACGTACACCGGCATCTTTGATGCTCTTAAGAGCTTTTACATAAATTACAGTTGGTGCCAGAAGCGTCTCACCTAACGTAGCGCCTAATTCATCATAATATGTATTCAGGCTTTCCTTTGTCATTTCAAATACTTTTCTGACTAATGAGAAACCATTGCTGTGTACACCACTGGAAGCAATACCAATAAGAGTATCACCGGCCTTTAGATCAGCACCCGTGATCATATCTTTCTCATCTACCACACCAACAGTAAAACCAGCTACATCATATTCATCTTCCGGCATCAGTCCCGGATGCTCTGCTGTCTCTCCTCCGATCAGTGCAGCACCTGCCTGCTTACAGCCTTCTGCAACACCTGCAACGATCGTAGCGATCTTTTCAGGATAATTCTTACCGCACGCAATATAATCAAGGAAGAATAAAGGCTCTCCACCTGCACAAGCCACATCATTTACACACATGGCAACGCAGTCAATACCGATGGTATCATGCTTGTCCAGTAAAAAGGCCAGCTTAATCTTGGTTCCGACACCATCTGTTCCTGATAAAAGAACCGGTTTCTCCATTCCCTTGATGGCATCCAGTGAAAATGCGCCGGAGAATCCACCCAGACCTCCTAATACTTCCGGTCTCATAGTCTCCTTTACATATTTCTTCATTAATTCTACTGATTTGTATCCGGCCTCAATATCAACGCCCGCTTTCTTGTAATCCATTTTGTTATAACCTGCCTTTCTATTATTCCTATTTCTCTAAGTATGCTTTGTAACCAATTTCCTGTAATTTTGCATCTTTGGCTTCTACCTGAGCCTTAAGTTTTGCAGAATACTCTTTCAATCTGGCAAGAAGCTGTGCATCTGAAGTCGCCAGAATCTTTGCAGCCAGAAGACCTGCATTGGCTCCGCCATTGATCGCGACAGTTGCAACAGGAATACCTGAAGGCATCTGTACAATAGAATATAAGGAATCTCTGCCACCAAGAGATGTGGTGTGCATAGGAATTCCAATAACAGGCATAGGAAAGATTGCCGCACACATGCCTGGAAGATGCGCTGCCATACCTGCTCCTGCAATAATTACTTTAAATCCCTTGCTTTCTGCTGATTTGGCGTATTCAAAAAATACATCCGGTTCTCTGTGTGCTGAAATAATCGTCATTTCATAAGAAATACCAAGTTCCTCCAGAATGTCTGCCGCTTTTGCCATAATCGGCATATCTGAATCTGAACCCATTACAATACCAACCTGTGCCATGATATATCCTCCTAAAACTTGTTTTATCCGCAACAGTATGCACTGCTGACTATTATCATCTTATAAACAAAATGTCGCTACGTCAACTTAAATGTCGTATTTTCTACAAAAAAGTCCATCTTATGTAAATGGTCTGTTTAATTCTTCACATCCTGCCAACACAAATCTTCCCTTTTCAATGATCGGATATGCATTTCCTTCCTTATCATAAGCAATGATACTTCCCAACTCATCATAAGGGATCGTAATATCTGTGTGACAGCCAAAATATGCCCTGGAGGGATCTGTCTTACGAAGCAGTGACACAGAATTGTCCTTAGCTACAATTTCTTTTCCGTCTTCATTATATACTTTCACATCTTCACTTCTGGAATAGCAGGTATCTCCCACTGCAAAATGAGGACCTGTCTTTTCTGCGATCAGAATTGGGAATCGGCTTCCAATATCATACTTCTTTGCAGTCATATAAGCAGTTGTGTTCGTACCGATCGCAAATTCCCCAATCGGCAAAGTATCATAATGATAGAGGACATTTGCCTTAAGGTACTCCTGATTCTCCTGTTCTGACTCAAAATTAGTACAGGTATATGTCCGGATCATGCCATCCTTAAAGGTCATTTCCAGATTATGGTATTCCAGTTCATTTAGAAATACCCGGCTTACATGCAGTGTTCCGTGTGTTCCTTCCAGTACCGGTGAGGTAAACACTTCACCGACAGGAATATTGACATCTGCAACACAATTCTCAAAAATAGCCTCTTTCTCAGTATCAGTGATCGGATATAAATTAATATGCATATCTGTACGATTACCGTTCATTCCCTTCACTTCTACATAGGACGCCCGGTTAAGTGTGTCTATGATAATCGCCTGTATTCTCTCATACGTGTGATAATCCAGCGTATTGATCTTCACTGTTTCATCAAAAATTTCTTCAAACTTCTCTCCGATCTCCGGTACCGGAAAAGCTATGATCGTGAAGCTTCTCTCTTCCCCATTGATATACTGGTAAACAATATCCGAAGACGCCCCCGTATACTCTGCAGAAAGTTTCTGCTGTTCTGTACTCAATGAACAAGCCTCTGGCTTGGATTCCGGTGCAAAAGGGATTTCTCCAAAGGTCTCAATTACAGCAGGTCCCGCATGTCCGGCAGCTTTCTCCTTATTCACTTCATACGCCTGCTTCAGGACTTCCAGTTTCCTGTTCATCAGCCTGCGGTCAAGGAACAGTGCCAGATCATCCTTGTGATCATAGTCGAACTGCTTATTGGGAATCGCACCATAATAACCGATCTTGAAATTGCCTCTCTTATGAAAAATACTTGATGAAGCACGATAGATCGTAGGTTTTAAGCCCATTTGGGCAAAATTCGATATTGCCGCTTTTACGATACGTTCAAAGCCAAGGCAGAACCTCACATCTACTGTTTCCTTTTTGCTAAGATCCTTATTGCCTTTTACAAAACCTATACGGTATCCTTCTGTATACGTATCTGCGATCATTTGAACACGTTCCTGTGGAAGTGTGTTAAGATATCGTGCCATTTTCTCAGTATCTTCTGAAATATATTCTCCAAAACGATACAGATATCTTATATCTGTCAGATCACTCTGTGTAATGATCTGCGCTGCAAAACAGTTCTGCGGATCTACCAGAGTTGAAACTCTCCATTCTGCTGCGGGTTCAGAATAATCACTTACAAACCAGTACAGAGCCTCTTGAAGTTCCTTCTCATCCACTTCTCTTTTTTCTTCCTGTGCACAGGTAAAGATACCATATACTTCGATCAGTAATTCCATACGGATCACCAATTCCTCCAGCATACCCTCGTATGCATAAGGAATCATACATCTAAGTTCCGTATACAGAAATGAAAGTAACCGTCCTGTTTCCAATCCAAACTGTTTACATGCAAAAGCCGGATTTGCATAGCTTCTATTATAATTTTCACCCAGAACATCCTCATATAGCCCGGTATTTGCTGTGCGAAGTTCCTCTAAGGATGCCTGTTCGAGCCATCCCTTTTGAATCTTCTCGTAATTTTCCTTTAACAGCATGCCAAACTGAGCCATTCTGTGAAAATAATCTGCATATTTTTCTGATACTGATTGTTCTGTGAGCATTTCCTGTAAACGTTCAACAGCCAACTCATATCTTTCCTCTATCAATGTCATACTCCACTCACTCCTAAATACAAAATAAAACCACCTGCAATAATGGTCATGCTATTCAATATGATCCCTGTTACGGGAAATATACGAAATATATCTTTTTCAAGCATAGCTAATATGCCCAGTACCATCCCTGTCACTGCAAATATAAGTGACAGAAGAATAACAGAACCATATTGTGCCGGTGCAACTCCCTTATTCTGATATGTCAGATATACTGCCAGACAAACTGATGCCACAGATATTGCCCCCAGTATTGCTGACATAATACCCCGTTGGGGATTTTTCTTATCAGTAAAAATATATCCAGGTCTATGAAACATATTTTAACTCCCTTACGAATATATAAACACAACGAATGGGCATTCCCTATGAAATGCCCATTAAACGCTTAAAATAAAATTTTGGATTTGTCTGCTAAAAGTCTGGCTCCGCTGATCAGTAATAATACTCCGCTTGCAACACCTGTCACGACTGCAACAACTCCAAGTACGATAGAAAGTGCGCCGGAGCGACCCATCGTCTTATATATTTTCTCCTCCATATGCATTACCTCTCGCTATTCATATGATTTATTACTATTTTGCACCATACTGCGCATAATAAGCATCAATTGCTGCCTTTGTCTTATCATCGATCAGTACTCTACCATTATATGGTCTGTTATAGAGATATTCCACTACTTCCTCCATAGTAACGATAGCACCTGTCTCGATACCGTACACTTCACGGATCTCTGCCAGTGCGTTCTGCTGTGTCTTGCCACGTTCCTGACGATTCAGGCTGACCATAAGACCTACAACGTCCACATTTGCCTGTGCTGTCAGAATCGGGAATGTCTCTTCAATAGACTTGCCGGATGTCGTAACATCCTCAATGATCACTACCTTATCACCATCATTCAGATCACTGCCAAGCAGGATTCCAACATCGCCATGATCTTTTATCTCTTTTCGATTAGAACAGTACTTGATGTCTCTGCCATAAAGTTCGCTAAAAGCAATCGTAGTTGCTACTGCCAAAGGAATTCCCTTATATGCAGGTCCAAAAAGTACATCAAAATCAGTGCCGTAATTATCATGGATTGCCTGTGCATAGAACTGTCCCAGTCTTCTTAACTGAGAACCTGTCACATACGCACCTGCATTCATGAAAAATGGAGATTTTCTACCACTCTTTAATGTAAACTCACCAAATTTGAGTACATTGCTGTCTACCATGAACTCTATAAACTCTTTCTTGTACTGTTCCATCTTAATAACCATACCTTTCTATGCTACGCAAGCTTATTTATTTTCTAACGCCTGATGAATATCCGCGATCATATCTTCTACTGCCTGTCTGGAAGCATCACCGAAGTGTTCTGCCCCAAATTTAGCATATTTTTCATTCTGATATGCTGCAATAATTCCTCTGGAAGAATTAACGATAGCTCCCAGTCCATCTTCATTAAAGAAATGAACCAGATCTTTGCCCTGTCCCCCCTGTGCTCCATATCCTGGAACCAGAATATAGGACTTGGGCATCAATTTACGCAACACCTTACCCATCTCAGGATAAGTAGCGCCTACAACCGCACCTACGTAGCTGTAAGAATCGCCCATTGCCTGTTCGCCCCACTCAGCTACTTTCTCTCCTACCCATTCGTAGAGAGGTCTGCCATCGATCAGCCGATCCTGAAATTCTCCACTGCTTGGATTGGAAGTCTTTACCAATACAAAGATACCCTTCTTTTCTTCTTTGCATACATCAATAAAGGGCTGTACGCCGTCACTTCCAAGATAAGGATTCACTGTAACAAAATCCTCGTTAAATGCCTGACAAATACTGCTTCCAACCTGTACCCTGCCCAGATGTGCAGTGGCATAAGCTGCTGAGGTTGAACCAATGTCTCCCCTCTTAATATCACCAATAACGACCAGATCTTTGGATTTACAATATTCTACTGTCTTATGAAAAGCCATAAGTCCCGGAATCCCAAACTGTTCATACATGGCGATCTGAGGCTTTACGGCAGGAATCAGATCATATGTCTTATCAATGATCTCTTTGTTATAAAGCCAGATAGCTTCTGCTGCACCTTCCAGTGTCTCACCTTTCTCTGCAAAAGCAGCCTTTTTGATGTGCTCAGGCACGAATTTCATCATCGGATCAAGTCCCACTACAATAGGGGCACCTGTCTTACGAATCTTCTCTACGAGTTTGTTAATCATGAATTTACTCCTATCTATATGTTCTGTAATCATTCACAACCATTTATAAATGTTGCATACTTCTTTATATTGGATACATTAACATACTTTTGCTGTGATTGTCCAGTCACGATCACAAGAGTTGGTGCCTGCATAACACCATATTGTACTGCAAGGTCCATATTCTCTTCTGCATCGATCACTGTATAATCTACATCTTTGAGATATTCCTTTGCCAGTCTACAGTTAGGACAGGTCTTGGTCGTGAAGAGAAATCTGGCATTTCTCTCTTCCTCACGTTGTGACAGCATAGATGCATTCAGTGCCGCAGCTTTAATTTCCGGCGTCGGTTCTTCTTTCTTATGCTGCCCCTGTATGACAGAATCACTTATCTGATACTCTGTTCTGTTGGCATATTCCTGAAGTTTACCATCATTCCAGTTCTGTACCGGGCGATAATAACCTGTTATACGGCTGTAAACTTCTGTTACTTTACCGCACTTTGGACATATCTTCTGTTCACCGCTTAAATAGCCATGCTCCTTACAGATAGAGTAGGTTGGCGATAATGTATAATAAGGTAATTTATAATTCTCTGCAATTGTACGGACCAGATTTGCTGCTGCTTTCCAATCAGGAAGCTTCTCTCCCAAAAATGCATGGAATACTGTACCTGATGTATAGAGTGTCTGTAATTCGTCCTGTACATCCAACGCATCAAAAATATCTGTTGTATAATCAACCGGTAAATGAGAAGAATTCGTATAATAAGGAGTATCCCCCTCATGTCCTGCTGTAATGATATCCGGCCATTTAGCTCTGTCGTGTTTTGCCAGTCTGTAAGTTGTACTCTCAGCCGGTGTAGCTTCCAGATTATACAGGTCGCCATACTCTTCCTGATAATCAGACAAACGCTCACGCATATGATTCAATACATCTTTGGTAAATTTCTGTGTTTCTGCATGAGTGAGATCAGCACGCAGCCACTTGGCATTCAGTCCGGCTTCATTCATACCGATCAGACCAATTGTTGAGAAATGGTTATCAAATGTTCCCAGATAACGCTTTGTATATGGATATAATCCTTCATCCAGCAGCTTGGAGATTACATTTCTCTTAATCTTAAGAGAACGTGCTGCAATATCCATCATTCTGTCCAGACGTTTGTAGAAATCCTCTTCATCAACTGCCTGATAAGCGATACGGGGCATATTGATCGTTACAACGCCTACGCTTCCGGTACTTTCACCTGAACCGAAGAATCCTCCTGTTTTCTTGCGGAGTTCTCTTAAATCGAGTCGTAATCTGCAACACATACTTCTGACATCTGATGGTTCCATATCTGAATTAATATAATTGGAGAAATATGGTGTTCCGTATTTCGATGTCATTTCAAACAGCAATCTGTTGTTTTCCGTGTCAGACCAGTCAAAATCCTTGGTAATGGAATAAGTAGGAATGGGATACTGGAAGCCTCTGCCATTGGCATCTCCTTCAATCATAGTCTCAATAAATGCTTTATTGACCATGTCCATTTCCTTCTTACAATCTTTATAACAGAAATCCATTTCCCTGCCGCCTACGATCGCAGGAAGTTCTGCCAGATCATTCGGTACTGTCCAGTCCAGTGTAATATTGCTGAACGGAGCCTGTGTACCC
This sequence comes from uncultured Roseburia sp., assembly GCA_964422225.1. GTDB lineage: Bacteria > Bacillota > Clostridia > Lachnospirales > Lachnospiraceae > COE1. The sequence goes on along the minus strand of CAYRAW010000009.1, from coordinate 4,556 downwards.
CAACGGCTTGGTGTATTTACACCATAAATAAATGCTTCGATGCATTTCTTTACTTCACCATAGCTTAAATTATCTACTTTAACAAAAGGAGCCAGATATGTATCAAATGAAGAAAATGCCTGTGCACCAGCCCATTCATTCTGCATGATACCAAGGAAATTTACCATCTGGTTGCATAATACAGACAGGTGTCTGGCAGGAGCCGATGTAATCTTGCCTGTAATACCGCCCAGTCCTTCCTTGATCAACTGTTTCAGTGACCATCCTGCACAATATCCTGTCAGCATGGACAGATCATGGATATGAATATCTGCATTTCTATGTGCTTCTGCAATTTCATCATCATATATTTCAGACAGCCAGTAATTTGCTGTGATCGCACCTGAATTGGACAGGATAAGACCTCCTACAGAATATGTTACCGTAGAGTTCTCCTTTACTCTCCAGTCTTCGGACTTTACGTAACTGTTCACAACTTCCTTATAGTCAAGGATCGTGGACTTCATGTTACGCATCTTCTCACGCTGCTTACGATAGAGAATAAATGCCTTGGCAGCCTCTGCATAGCCAGCCTGTTCCAACACCTTCTCAACGCTGTCCTGAATCTCTTCTACGTGTATTGTTCCCTCTTTTACCTTCCCCTGCATATCTGCTGTCACACGAAGTGTCAGTAAATCTACAATCGCCTGATTATACTGAACTTCTGTCGCATCAAATGCTTTTACAATGGCTCCGCTGATCTTCTCTAAACTAAACTCAACCTCTTTGCCATCTCTCTTAATTACACGAAACATTAGAAAACTTGCTCCTTCCTCCGGCTGCGTACAGCCTTCCCCCATATTTACATATCCTTCTCAAGTGCTGCTCTTGCACCGCTGGATCGTGTATGATTTAATACTAGCACGCACCAACATATAAGTCAATCGAACATACTAAATAGCGACTGTTCTTTTATTTTTGTATACAATATATTGTGTTCTGCTATATTCTATCTGGTCTGCAGGAATTGGGCTTCTCTCTGTGCTTTTGCATCATCTGTATAGACACTGAGGTAGTCTGAAATGAGACTTTTTGCCTGTGCAAAATTACCCATATATTCGTTTGCTACGATCTGGTTAAATTTCAGACTTTGCAGGCAGGTTGAATCACCGATTTCAATCCCCGCTTCATATGCAGCCAACGCTTCTTCATACTTCTGCTGCTTCATCAGGCAATTGCCCAGACTGTTATAAATTGCAGCATCCGGTGCATTAGCATCCAGATAGGTCTGATATACGACTGCTGCGTAGTTCATATCCCCAAGTTTCTCGTATGTCTGCCCAAGCATCAGAGATACTTTGGCATCCGTTCCATTCAGGGCACCATCCAGATAAATTCTTGCATTGGCATAATCCTCCATATAATAGTACAAAATACCTTTTTGAGAATCTGTCAGCTTCTTATCCGATTTATCCATGAAGTTCTGAATATATGCTTTACCCTCATCCGCAAAACCTGCTGCCTGCATCTCCTCATAAGCAGAAGTCACCAACTCCAGATTATCTGAATCCAGAGAAAAGGCTTTCTCAAAATCCTGAATCGCGGCATCATAGTTTCCTTCCTTTAAAAAGGTGCATGCCCTCAGATAATAGGCATCTGTATCTTTTTCATGCAGACCTATGATCGCTGAATATATATTCTGCGCATCCTCATATTTACCTGATTTATAATAGGAAGATGCCAGATAATAATTCGTATCAAATTCCAGATCTGTTACCTTGCCTGCTGAATAACTGATGGAAGTAAGAAAACACTCCGCAGCTTTCTCATAATCTCCCAGTCCCATATAGGCAATTCCTTCTCCCCTGTATATGAGCTGCTCATCTTCATTATATACAGTTGCTGCTTCAAAACTGTCAATAGCGCCATTATAGTCCATTTGCTCCAGAAGCTGCATTCCCTGTTCAATATTCGTACTCTGCTCTGCTCCACAGCCTGCCAGCGCGCACACTGCAACTACTGTCAGCAGACTTAACTTAACTTTCTGCATGATCATTCCTCAACAGTCACTTCATAGGATACCTCGAAGCTCTTACCTGCTTCCAGTACATTTCCCCACTCTCTATTCTCCAAACTGCCCGTATAGTCAGCCTTATCGCATCTGCCATACCATGGTTCAATACAGATAAAAGGTGCTTCTTTCTTAGGTGGTGACCAGATTCCAAATAACGGAGCTTCAAATCTGACTGTCAGGTATGGTTTTTCTTCTCCATATGCCAGAGAAACTTCATGTGCCTGGTTTCCTTCTACTACCAGCGCATCATTATCAAACAGATCTTTTGTTACTGCCAGTACACCATTATTCAAAGCATATGTCTTCTTCTCATTTGTCAGCAGACCGCCCTCCCCTAACATGGAAGATACGATCTTGTCTGCCGTATCAAAGTGCAATGTGTATTCTGTCTGCTTGGTTTCCTCCTGAATCGGGCAGAGAAAAGCAGGATGTCCACCAATGCTGAAGTACATCTTATGATCATTTGTATTATCCACTTTCCATGTGATCTTTAAATGATTATCCACAATCTTATAGGTAATTTCCAATTTAAAATGGAATGGATATTTGGCATATGTTTCTGCCGTATCGTTCAATTCGAATTTAAGCGACTCCTGTGTCTGTTCTGTCAGAGTAAACTCCATATCTCTTGCAAATCCATGCTGTGACATTGCATATTCCTGACCTTCATAGTGGTACTTTCCTTCATGAAGTCCACCTACGATAGGAAACAGTACCGGAGAGGTCCTCTTCCAGAATTCCGGTCTTGCATCCCACATATATTCTCTGCTGTCGCTTTGTCTTTTGAGTGATTTGAGTTCCGCACCAAAGGAACTGACCTCGATGCTGATGTGTTCGTTTTTTAATTGATACTTTGTGCCTGTACTCATGTTTCCTCCTAAAATTATCTATCTAATGGAAATACTGTCTTATCCGCTACGGAAATATCTTTTCCAATCTGTACCTCGATCAGGTGCAGATCACTGTCTGCCATCACGGTATGCTTGCATCCTTTCGGAATTTTAATAACGCTGCCGGCTGAAATTTCCTGCATCAGATCATCCAGGATCACCCTTCCATGGCCAGATACAACTGTCCATACTTCTTCCCTGTGCTGATGGCTGTGGTACTTCATCCGATGCCCCGGTTTTAAATTTACACGGACTGTATAGGACTGTGGCTGCATATCGATCACGGTATAACTACCCCATGATTTTTCCGCATACTTTACCACACCTCCGATAGATTCTACGTAAGGCTTCATATAACTGCTCTGATCTTTGTCAGCTACCAGAATACCGTCATTGCTGACTGCAACTACCATGTTTTTACATCCCATACATAATACCGGAATATCCAGTTCGTTAACTACATTGGTATTATCACAGGTATCGTCCATTGTAACATTACCAAGCTTCTGGTCTGCCATAACTTCAGTCATCATGTTCCAGGTTCCTACGTCTTTCCAGTCTCCTGCATAACGCATTACCTGAATACTGTTCTCTTTTTCTACAACTGCATAGTCAAAACTGATTTTAGTCAGTGTATCATACTTTTCATATAGATCATCGTACTTCTTGAAATCAATAAGTCTGTGCGCAATATCCAGTAAATAACCCAGTTTAAATGCAAATACACCTGCGTTCCATAAAGCCCCTTGTGCCAGATATGCCTGTGCAGCCTCTACTGTTGGCTTTTCTTTAAATTCGCACACCCTGCTTACTGTATCTGCTGTATCTGGAATAATATAACCATACTTCTCACTTGGATAAGTCGGTTCAATACCCATCAATGTCAGATTCGCATTTCCTGCATGTACCAGTTCTTCCAGCTTCCTGACTCCCTCATAATAAGAATCATCTACGTAAGGATCGACCGGACATACAGCCACACATTCCTCTTCGTCTACTCCCTGCACATCATGCAGATAAGCCGCTGCCAGCGCAATTGCCGGAAAAGTATCACGTCTGCATGGCTCTACACATACGCTGACCTGCTCTCCTAACTGGTTACGTATCGCGCTAACCTGTGTCTTACTGGTAGCGATCGTTACCCTGGCTTCACTGTCAACTGTCGTGATCTGTCTGTAGACACGCTGTACCATAGACTCACGATTCCCCTGTTCGTCTTTGAACAGTTTAATGAACTGTTTGGAACGTATATCATTAGATAAAGGCCAGAGACGCTTGCCACTGCCGCCTGATAACAAAATTATATTCAAAATAATTACCATACCTTTCCATAACCCTGAAATACAGCCATCCTACGTATTTTCCAGTGTTGTTATACTTTACATAATTATAATAAATTGACGCATACTTGTAAACGATAACTTCAGTTTAAATGGATTTAGGCAAAAAAGAGGATCATAATGACTTCTCATCACTATAATCCTCACAAAACCTTCCTATCTTACAACCGTCCGATTCGTATCCTTCAACTGCGTTTCCTTTTTTTCAATTTAATGAACGGGTCTTCGACACTTGCTAAATAAAAAAATCCTCACAAACCGCAGAAATACGGC